>JAHHSA010000031.1 GCA_020025475.1 Oscillibacter sp. | reverse complement strand
GTATCCATTGCTTTCCGCAGCTTTTCCAACGCCTTCTTTTCAATGCGGGATACATAGGACCGGGAGATACCAAAGGAGGCGGCCACCTCCCGCTGAGTCAGAGGAATCGTGCCGCCCAGGCCGTAGCGCAGGCGGATGATCTCCGCCTCTCGCTCCGTCAGAGTTTCCTTGACCAGCTTGTGGACCAGCAGGGCATTGTCCCGGTCGTGGAGATCATCCAGCATGGTATCCTCCACGCTGACAATATCCATCAAGTGCAGGGCGTTGCCGTCCTTGTCCGTCTCGATGGAGTCAGAGAGGGACACCTCTCCATGCTGTTTTTTCTGGCTGCGGAAGTGCATCAGGATCTCATTTTCAATACAACGGGCAGCGTAGGTAGCCAGGTGAGCGCCCTTGGAGGGATCAAAGCTGGAAATCCCCTTGATGAGTCCGATGGTACCGATGGAGATCAGGTCCTCCTGATCGCTGTTCTGCACGTAATATTTCTTGATGATGTGAGTTACCAGCCGCAGGTTTCTCTCAATCAGGACGTCCCTGGCTTCCGGGTCCCCGGCGGCATACCGGGCAAGCCACTCTCGCTCCTCGGCAGGGGAGAGGGGCTTTGGAAAAGACCCTCCGCCGGAGAGTCGCAGTGAAAACAGCAGCGTATTGGCAAACAGCAGCAGTGGCGTGGTCAGCATATTATGATCTCCTCCTATCCAGGATTGTTCCGGTTATATCTCTTTTACCCTATGCAAAGACAGGAAGTCCCCATGCAGATTTCGTCATTTTGAAAAACTGACATGCCATCGGTAACGCGCCAGAGCCAGAACTCGGAGCCGTGCTTTACCTATATTTTACAAGACAAGGATAACGGATTTGACGATGGCGTCCTATGATGTACTCATGACCCAACAGATTGTCATTTGAAATTCAAAGGTTTGAAGGAGTATCAAGCAATGAAGATGAGCAACAAGGTATTGACGTTGGCTGTGACTGCCATGATGAGCGTATCCCTGCTGGCAGGGTGTGGAGACAGTGGTTCCCAGACGGTGTCCACTGACGGCTCCACTTCCATGGAGAAAGTCATCGGAACTTTGGGTGAAGCTTTCCAGCAGAACAACGAGGGTGTGACCTTTACTTATAATCCTACCGGTTCCAGCTCCGGAATCAAAGCCGCACAGGAAGGCCGCTGTGACATTGGCCTGTCCAGCCGTGCGCTGAAAGATGAGGAGAAGGAGGCCGGCCTCAAGGAAACAATTCTGGGCTATGACGGAATCGCCATCATCGTCCATCCGGAAAACCCCGTGACGGATCTGAGCCTGGAGCAGATTGCGGATATCTATACCGGTGAAATTACCAACTGGAACCAGGTCGGCGGCCAGGACGCAGAAATCGTACTGATCGGCCGAGAGGCTGGCAGCGGCACCCGCGACGGCTTTGAAAGCATCACCGACACCAAAGAGGCTTGCAAGTATCGCCAGGAGCTGACCTCCACCGGCGATGTGATTACCACCGTTTCCGGAAATCCCGATGCCATTGGATACGCTTCCCTTGCTGCGGTGAAGGACACCGTGAAGGCACTTTCCGTGTCCGGTGTTGCACCCAGCGAGGCCGCTATCAAGGATGGCAGCTATGTGGTCCAGCGCCCGTTTGTTATGGTGACCAAGGAGGATACCAAGCTCTCGGATGCGGCACAGCGCTTTTTCGATTTCGCTCTGTCTGCCGAGGCCGCTCCGCTGATTTCCGATGCCGGAGCAGTGGCTGCAAACTGAGTATATGAAAAATGGGCGGCTGAACAGCCACCCATTTTTTAATGAGAAAGGAACTCGGAAATGAAACACAAGAAGCAACTCTTGGAAACGGTGATCCACGGCGTTTTCCTGATTCTCGGGCTGATTACCGTGGGCTGCGTTCTGCTCATTACGATATATTTGGTGGTGGCAGGACTCCCTGCCATCGGGAAAATTGGTTTGTTTGACTTTTTGCTGGGGGACACCTGGGCATCCACGGAGACGGTGCCGTCCTTTGGAATCCTGCCCTTCATTCTCACCAGTGTAACCGGTACGGCCGGTGCTATTTTGCTGGGAGTGCCCGTTGGCTTTCTGACCGCTGTCTACCTGGCCAAGCTGGCACCTCCCGCAATCAGACAGGCAGGTGCTTTTGCAGTGAGTCTGCTGGCCGGCATCCCCTCGGTGGTGTATGGCCTGGTGGGCATGATGGTGCTGGTACCGGCGATCCGAACGCTCTTTCATGTCCCGGACGGCGCAAGCCTGCTGGCGGCTATCATCGTCCTGGCCATTATGATTCTGCCATCCATCATCAGTGTGTCCATCACCGCACTGGAGGCCGTCCCCAAAGAGTATGAGGACGCCTCTCTGGCTCTGGGTGCAACACCGGTGGAAACTTATTTCAGAGTGTCCGTCCCCGCTGCCAAAAGCGGCATTGCGGCGGCGGTGGTGCTGGGCGTGGGCAGAGCCATCGGAGAAGCCATGGCTGTCATGATGGTGTCCGGCAACGCACCAAATCTGCCGTCTCTCTTTCAAAGTGTGCGCTTTCTGACTACGGCGGTAGCCAGCGAGCTGTCCTATTCCAGCGGCTTGCAGCAGCAGGCCCTGTTCTCCATTGCACTGGTGCTGTTCCTGTTTATCATGCTCATCAATGCGACGCTTAATTTCTTCCTCAAGGGAAGTCAGGAGGGATAATATGCCAAAAACGCAGATTTCTGGCAGGAGAAGGGCATATATCCGGCTCATGAAGTCGCTGATGGCGGTTTCCGCGATTGTCACCGGCGCTTTGGTGCTGTTTATGATGGCGTATGTGCTCTTCCGGGGAATTCCCAATATCACATGGGAGCTCCTATCCACGGAGCCCAGCTATCTTTCCGACCGGATCGGAATTTTGCCGGATATTTTGAATACCGTGTATCTTATCACGGCGTCCATTCTCCTGGTGGTCCCGCTGGGGGCTGGGGCGGCCGTTTATCTGACGGAATACGCCCAAAATAAAAAACTGGTGGCTGCCATTGAATACGCGGCGGAGACCCTGTCCGGAATTCCGTCCATTATCTACGGCCTGGTGGGTATGCTGTTTTTCTGCCAATTTCTAAAGATGCAGACCTCGCTTCTGGCAGGCGCACTGACCTTGGTGATGATGAATCTGCCCACCATCCTGCGCACCACGCAAGAGAGCCTGAAAACCGTCCCCCAGAGCTATCGGGAAGGCGCGTTTGCTTTGGGCGCTGGCAAGTGGCGGGTCATTCGGACGGTGGTGCTGCCGGGCTGCATCGACGGCATCCTCACCGGCTGCATCCTCTCAGTGGGACGCATCCTGGGTGAGTCGGCAGCGCTGCTCTTTACCGCCGGGTATGCCCATGTGTGCTCCGGCTTCCTGAATGCACTGAGCCGTGCGGGCGCCTCTTTGACCGTGGCACTGTATGTGTACGCAAAGGAGCAGGGCGAGTTTGGGGTGGCCTTTGCAATTGCCGCCATTTTGATGCTGCTGACCCTGCTGATTCAATTACTGGCTGGCCTGACCGGCCGGTATTTCCAGAAAAGGAGAAGTCTATGAGTGACATAATAACCGTGAAGGATCTGTGCCTGTGGTATGGCAGCGCCCAGGCACTGCACAATATCTGTATGGACATCCCGGACCGGAGCATTACCGCCCTGATCGGGCCATCTGGCTGCGGCAAGTCCACGTTTTTAAAGACCCTCAACCGTATGAACGACCTGATTCCCGGTGTCAAAATTAAAGGGCAGGTCTGTTACCAGGGCCAGGATATCTTTGCGCCGTCTGTGGATGTAAATCTGCTGCGCAAGGATGTTGGCATGGTGTTTCAAAAGCCCAATCCGTTCCCTATGAGCATTTACGATAACATTGCCTATGGTCCCAGAACCCATGGTATTACCAGCCGCATCCAGCTGGATGAAATCGTGGAGAGCTCCCTGCGGGACGCTGCGATTTGGGACGAGGTGAAGGACCGCCTGAAGAAAAATGCACTGGGCCTTTCCGGCGGACAGCAGCAGCGACTTTGTATCGCCCGGGCTTTGGCTGTGAAGCCGAAGGTTTTGCTGATGGATGAGCCCACCAGTGCCCTGGACCCCATCTCCACCTCCAAGATCGAGGAGCTGGCCAGCGCATTGAAGGAGAACTACACCATCATCATGGTTACGCACAATATGCAGCAGGCTGTCCGCATTTCCGACCAGACCGCGTTCTTCCTGCTGGGTGAGTTGGTGGAGTACGGCAATTCCGAGCAGCTGTTCTCACAGCCGAAAAATCAGCGCACAGAGGACTACATTACAGGGAGGTTTGGGTAATGAGAAGTCATTTTGATGAGCAGCTTGCACGTTTGAACCGGGGATTGACCACCATGGGAGCCATGTGTGAAGAAGCCATTGCACTGGTTGCCAAATCGCTGCCCGATGGTGACAGAGAACTGGAAAAGCGAGTGGCGGTTCTGGATGGCGAGATCGACCAGATGGAACGGGATATAGAGGCATTGTGCCTGAAGCTTCTGCTGCAGCAGCAGCCGGTGGCCCGGGATCTGCGTCAGATTTCCGCCGCACTGAAAATGATCACCGATATGGAGCGGATTGGCGATCAGGCGGAGGAGATCGCCGAGATTATTTTCTCTCTGGATGGACATACCATTCCCATGCATACCAAAATTCACGAGATGGCACAGGCTGTGTGCAAAATGGTGACAGACAGCGTGGATGCTTTCGTGAAGAGAGATCTTGCCCTGGCCGAGGCCGTTATTGCCTATGACGATGTTGTGGATGATTGCTTCACCGGAATCAAAAACAGCTTGATCGATGTCATTGCCAGGAATCCCACGGAAGGGGAGTATGCCCTGGATCTGCTGATGATTGCCAAATATTTTGAGCGCATCGGTGATCACGCAGCCAACATTGCCGAGTGGGTGCGCTTCTCCATCTCAGGACACCATGACGAATAACCGAAGCGGCCTCTCTTATGGGCACGCCCCGGCAGCAGTGGGGGATCTCACAGAATTTACAAGAAGTTTACAATCTCCTGATCATTTTTCCTCGAAGTTTGGTGTATGATATCAAAGAAAGCAAAAACAGAAGAAGTGACAGAGAGAGTGATAAGTAAATGATTTTTTGCGTGGAAGATGATCACGCCATTCGTGATCTGATGATTTACACGCTGCACGCGGCCGGATTTGAGGCCCGTGGCTTTGAGGACGGCCGCAGCCTGTATGAAGAACTGAACGGTGAGCTGCCCCAGCTGATTCTGCTGGATATCATGCTGCCCGGCGAGGATGGCCTTGCCATTTTGAAGCGCCTGCGGGGCAGTGCGGCCACCCTGCATATTCCGGTAATCATGGCAACGGCGAAGGGAACGGAATATGACAAGGTCATCGGACTGGATTTGGGGGCTGACGACTACCTGACAAAACCCTTTGGCATGATGGAGATGGTATCCCGTGTGAAAGCGGTCCTGCGCCGCAGTGAGAAGAAAGAATCGTCCCCGGTTCTGCGGGTGGGCGCTCTGACGCTCAACACCGGAGAACATACGGTGTTTGCAGGGGAGGAACGGGTGCAGCTCACGGTGAAAGAGTATGAGCTGCTGAAGACGTTCATGGAGAACCTGGGCAGGGTATGGAACCGCAGCCAGCTGCTGCAGCGGATTTGGGGAACGGATTACGTGGGCGAGACCCGGACCGTGGATGTCCACATCGGGACTCTGCGCACCAAGCTGGGGGCCTGCGGCGATTACATCCAGACCGTCCGGGGCGTAGGCTATCGGATGGAGGCAAAACTGTGACAAAACGGATCTTTCGGTCCATCTGCCTGGTGGCAATTGGCGTGTTTATTGCTTCGGCGATGCTGTTTTTGGGGGTCTTGTACGACTATTTTTCCGGTGTGCAGCAGACGCAGCTGGGCATACAGACAAGACTTGCCGCGCAGGGGGTCATCCATGATGGCACCGGTTATTTTGACGGGCTGGATGTGGGCGACTACCGCATTACCTGGATCGGGCAGGACGGAACGGTGCTCTATGACAGCAGATCCGATTCAAACGACATGGAAAACCATTTGCAGCGTGAAGAAGTCCAGGAGGCCCTGACCAAGGGCGTGGGGGAGAGTACCCGGTATTCCAATACCCTGCTGGAGCGGTCCCTCTATTGCGCCCGGCGCCTGCCAGACGGCACGGTGATTCGGCTTTCTGTGGCCCAGAATACGCCGCTGATGCTCTTCCTGAGTATGATACAGCCCATCTGCATCATCTTTCTGATTGCCGTGGGACTGTCGCTGCTGCTGGCCTCCCGGCTGTCCCGAAAAATCGTCCAGCCGCTCAATGAGCTGAATCTGGATGAACCCTTGAGCAATGACGGCTATGATGAGCTTTCGCCGCTGCTGCGCCGACTCAGTGCACAGCAGCAGCAAATCCAGCAGCAGTGCCATGAGCTGCTGCTCAAGCAGCGGGAATTTGAAGTGGTGACAACCGGAATGGCGGAGGGCATTGTGCTGCTGAACCGGGCAGGCGTCGTACTGAGCATCAATCCCGCAGCCCGCCGCCTGTTTGGCACGGACCTATCCTGTGTGGGGACTGATATTTTGTCGGTCAACCGCAGTTCGGAGCTGCAGGCCCTGCTTTTGAAAGCGGAGGAGGGCACGCACGCGGAAACGATTCTGGAGCTGTGCGGCGGGCACTATCAGCTGGATGCCAGCCCCATCATCTCGGATGGCGAAGTGTCCGGCACAGTGCTCCTGCTTCTGGATGTGACCGAGAGGGAAAAGGCGGAGCAGATTCGTCGGGAGTTTACCGCAAATGTGTCCCATGAGCTGAAAACGCCGCTGCACACCATCTCCGGCTGTGCGGAGCTGATGGCCAACGGTATTGTCAAGCAGGAGGATCTGGAAACATTTTCGAACCGGATCTATACAGAAGCCCAGCGCATGATTCATCTGGTGGAGGATATCATCAAGCTGTCCCGCCTGGATGAAGGGTTGGGTGATCAGAAACAGGAGCATGTGGATCTGTACGTGTTGGCCCAGGAAGTTGTGCACAGCCTGCAGCCGGTGGCTGAGGCTGCGGAAGTAACGATTCAGCTGGACGGGGAACCGGCCACGTTGTCCGGGATTCCACAGCTCCTGCACGGCATTCTCTATAACCTCTGTGACAACGCCATCAAATATAATCGCCGTGGCGGACAGGTGAAGGTATCTGTGAAACGAGAGGCGCAGACCGTGCGCCTGTGTGTTGCAGATACGGGCATCGGCATTCCGCCGGAGCATCAGGAACGGATTTTTGAACGGTTCTATCGGGTGGATAAGAGCCACTCCAAGGAGATCGGCGGCACGGGCCTGGGCCTGTCCATCGTCAAGCACGCAGCAAGGCTGCACGACGCGGAGATTGCGCTGCAAAGCGAACCCGGCAAGGGGACCGCTGTGACCATTACATTTCCAATCCAACAGGTCTGCGAAAGCGAGGAGAGCGTATGGAAACCCTGAGAAGCAACGAGGGCTTTATCTGTGATATGGACGGCGTGATCTATCACGGAAACCAGCTGCTGGACGGCGCAAAGGAATTTGTGGACTGGCTGTACCGGGAAAACAAGCAGTTCCTGTTCCTCACCAATGCCAGCAGCCGCTCACCCAGAGAGCTGCAAAAGAAACTGAGCCGGTTGGGTCTGGAGATCAGCGAGGATCATTTTTATACCAGTGCCCTGGCAACGGCAAGGTTCCTGCAAAGTCAGGCCCCCGGATGCAGCGCCTATGTGATCGGTGATCACGGTTTGCACAATGCGCTCTATGACTGCGGCATTACCATCAACGACATTGACCCGGACTATGTAGTGGTGGGAGAAACGCCCGACTACTGCTTTGAGCATATCACGCGAGCCATGAATCTGGTGAACAAGGGTGCCAAGCTGATTGCGACCAACTCAGATCTCACCGGACCGGTGGAGGGCGGCTTCATTCCGGCCTGCCGGGCTCTGGTGGCTCCCATTGAAGCAACTACCGGCAAAAAAGCCTATTATGTGGGAAAGCCCAATCCCCTGATGATGCGCACTGGATTGCAGCGCCTGGGGGTGCACTCCTCGGAGGCGGTGATGATCGGCGACCGCATGGACACCGATATCATCGCAGGCATTGAAACTGGGCTGGATACTGTGCTGGTGCTCAGCGGTGTGTCCACCCGGGAAACTCTGAATGAATTTCCCTATCGGCCGAGACTGGTTCTGAACGGGATTGGAGAGATCCCGGACTGAGGGCCAGCAGGGGGGTACCCTGTGGGCTGAGTTGACGCGCCCGTAAACCCTTTCCCATCTTTTCCTGCGGCTGAACTTGTGATATACTGGATCAGCAAAAAGGAGGTGGGGCCCTGTGGGTTGGTTTGTCTATATGCTGCGATGCGGAGATGGGTCTTTGTACACCGGCTACACCGATGATGTGCCCCGCCGTTTGGCAGTCCACCAGAGCGGCAAAGGGGGCAAATACACCCGCAGCCATCAGCCGGTAGAGCTGGCCTATCAAGAGGAACTGCCCACCCGCTCCGAGGCTATGCGGCGGGAGGCGGCCGTGAAAAAGCTCAAGCGGCAGCAGAAGCTGGAACTCATCGGTGGCAGAACGGCAGCCGAGTGAGGGAAGGCATTACTTCCAGTGAATGAGAGAGCAATACAAAAATAACAGGCAGCCCCCGCTTTGGAAGCGGGGGCTGCCTGTTTTCATCGGACAGATTGCGCCTTACTTTCGCAGGTGAATGGTGCAGTTTTGCAGATCGTAAAACGGCTCGGAGTCGGTGGGGGTGAGGCCCTCAAGCACCTTAGACTGGGACAGCACCGAGGTAGCACTAAAGCACACCGGCAAAATGGGAGCCTGATCGCGCAGGTGCCTGCACAGGGCGGTCATGGTGGTCAGGTCAGCGGAGGCAATGTAGGCACTGATCAGCCGGTCGGTCTCCGGATCGGACCAGCCACCGTAGTTCAGGGACCCGCCTGTGGCCAGCAGCGCGGCGGCGTTCCAGTCAGCGGTGAGGCGGACCTCGCCGTAGTAAAGGTCAAAGTTTCCAGCGGCCAGGGCCTCCCGGTAGGCCTCCCAGGGGAGGGCCTTCACGGTGACAGACACACCGGCGGACGAGAAGGACTTGGCAATAAAGTTGGCAACGGAGATTTTGAAGGGGTTTTCCGCATTCACCAGCAGCGTCAGGGGCCGGGAAGGGCGGTAGCCGCTCTCAGCCAGGGCTGCGGCGAAGACTTCACTGGAATAGCGATTCTCCAGCTCTGCGGGATAGAGGGGAGAGACCGCCGAGACGGGGAACTGAGCGGGCTTTCCGTGGCCGGACAGGAAGGCGTTGACTACGGTAGTGCGGTTAAAGCCCTTCCAGAGTGCGCTGCGGAAGGCGGCATTGTCCAGCGGTGCCCGGCGGGTGTTGCAGCCAATGTACTGGAGAATGGTCGTGTCAGTGTCCTGGAAGTTGATGCTGCCAGTGGTGGAGATCGTCTCGTCACCGATGAGGTCGGCGGTGATCAGCTGAACCTCGTGGGAGGAGAAGCGATAGAGCATGGTGTTCCAGTCGGAGGCCTCTACCAGAGAAATCCGCTCCACCGGCTGTCGGTCGCCCTGCCACCAGGTCTGGCTTGCCACCAGACAGGGCAGGGCATTGTCGGAAGAGAGCAGATAGGGGCCAGTGCCGATGGGCGCGTATTGGGCACCACCCTTGAGGATGGGAATGTCCAGCAGTGCGGGGAAAGCGGCGTTTGGCCCGTACAGAGTGATGGTCACTGTGGACTCTGTGGCAGTGATTCGGGAGACCTGAGACAGCCGTGCCTGATAGCGGGGGGATTTTTTGGCCCGGTTGAGGGTGGCCTTGACGTCGCTGCCGGTGAGGGGGGAGCCGTCAGAGAATTTCACGCCGGGCCGCAGGTTCAGGACGTAGGTGTTGTTCTCCGGCTGGTAGGTGTAGCTCTCACACAGCAGAGGCTGGGGGGTGAAGCTGTGGTTTAGACGGAAAAGCCCCTCATAGAGCAGGGAGCCCACAACTTGCTGCATCCCGTCAGGACAGGTGAGGGGGTCCAGTGTCTGTTCCGGCACATAGGGCAGGGAGAAGCTGGTGGGCAGAGCGGTGTCGTCCTCTGGCTCCCCCGGCTCTTCCTCCTGAATGGGGAACAGGTCGCCTGGGGCTTCTTCGGGCAGGTCCTCCTTCCAGCAGCCGGTGAGCAGCAGGCAGGGCAGCAGCAGCGCCGACAGAAGACGCAGAGTGTGTTTTCTCATGCAGAGTACCTCCTTACAGGGCACTGTCCGGTACGATCATAGCGGCCTGAAGACCACGGTCCTCTCCCATTTTCCGGTGGGACCAGAACAGCTCCGGGTGGCAGGCAGTGCAGATGCCGCAGAGATCGATATGCTCTGCGGGCACGCCAGCACGCAGCAGCCACTGGCGATTCAGACCGGCCAGATCGACGTGCCATTTCTGTCCGGCCTTCCGCAGATAGGGGGCGGCGTCCTGATCCAGCGCTGCCTCCATGGCAGCGGGGACGTCCGCGTCCGTCTCAAAGCAGCACGGTCCGATACAGGGGCCAATGGCGGCTATCAGCTGTCCAGGATCGGTGGAGAAGTGATGGGTCATGGCCCGGACCGTTTTTTCCACAATGCCCCCGGCGCAGCCCCGCCAGCCGGCGTGGATGGCACCTACGGCATTGTGGACAGGATCGCGGAGCAGCAAAATGCCGCAGTCGGCGGAGAAGACAGCAATGGGCAGATCTGGGGTGTTGGTAATGAGGGCGTCTGCGTTGTAGTCTCTTGCTCGCAGGAGGCCCTTTCCGGCATCTGCCTCGGCGCAGAGACGGACGGTGGTCTCGTGGACCTGGCTGGAGAGAACACAGCGGGCGGGATCGGCCCCGATGGCGCCGCAGAAGCGGCTGTAATTCTCCGCCAAGTTTTCGGGGGAGTCGCCCCGGGCCACCCCCAGATTCAAGGTGGACAGGTGACCGATGCTGACGCCGCCCTGACGGGTGGAAAAGCCGTGGCGCACCGCACCGAGCAGGGGGGAGGTAAGGTAGATGAGATCGTGGTCGGTATGGGTTTCAAAGGACATAAATGCCTCCGTTTCTTAATTTAAAAAACGCGCCGCTCCCTCCCCTCCGGCAGGAGAACAGAGAACGGCGCTTCAAAGAGAGGGTACCTCTTTGATAAACGATATCCAGGGAACCGGCTCACAGTCCAAAGGGCAGAATCTTACTGCTCAGGATGATACTCCTTGCAGGTGCACTTCTTCCACTTGAGGCCGCTGCCGCAGGGGCAGGGATCGTTGCGGCCGATCTTTATGACCTTCTTGACGGGCTGCTTCTTGGGAGCAGTGCCGTCGCCGCCCACATTTTCCACCATGCCTTTGGCCACGCGCTCACGCTTGACCTCCTCGTCCTTCTTGATCCGGACGGAGAACAGGCGGCGGACGGTCTCATCCTGAATGGCGGAGATCATTTCTTCAAACATAGCCAGGGACTCTTCCTTGTAGGCGTCCACGGGGTTCTTGTTGCCGTAGGCTTGCAGGCGGATGCCCTGCTTCAGATCGTCCATGGCGTCGATGTGGTCCATCCAGTACTCATCGACCACACGGAGCAGAATGACCCGCTCCAGTTCCCGCATGATGACGGGGGTGATCTCCTCTTCTTTGGCCTGGTAGATCTGGCGGGCTGCCTCTGTGAAGCGCTCCACAAAGTCCTCCTGCTCCATCTTGGTCAGGTCCTCTTCGGAGAAGCAGAAGGTGCCCTTGGGGAAGTAAATGCCGTCCAGGCCGTCCCGCAGCATACTGCGGCAGCTGGACAGATCCAGCTTGGCGCGCTCGCCGAAGGCAATGGCCACGTGGTTGGCAATGGAGGTGTGCAGCATATTCATAATGGTCTCCTTGATGTCGAGACCATCCAGCACCTCACGGCGCTGCTTGTAAATCAGCTCACGCTGCTTGTTCATCACGTCGTCGTATTCCAGAACGGACTTGCGGGACTGGAAGTTCCGGGACTCCACGGTGGTCTGGGCATTCTCAATGGCCTTGGTGAGCATTTTGTTCTCAATGGGCGTGTCTTCGTCCAGATCAAACTTCTCCATCATGTTGGTGATGCGCTCACCGCCGAACAGACGCATCAGATCGTCCTCCAGGGAGATATAGAAGCGTGTTTCGCCGGGGTCGCCCTGACGACCGGCACGGCCGCGGAGCTGGTTATCAATGCGGCGGGACTCATGGCGCTCGGTGCCGATGATGAAGAGACCGCCCACGTCGCGGACCTTCTCAGCCTCGTCGTGGATCACGGCCTTGTGGGCGTCCAGACGCTCGGCATACATCTTGCGGGCGGCGAGGATTTCCTCATTGTCGGTTTCGGCGTAGCCGGTGGCGTCGGTGATAATCTCGTCGGAGTAACCGGCCTTGACCAGATCGGCGCGGGCCAAATACTCGGCATTGCCGCCCAGCATGATATCGGTACCACGGCCGGCCATGTTTGTGGCTACGGTGACGGCACCAAACTTACCGGCCTGGGCCACGATCTCCGCTTCCTTCTCGTGGTTCTTGGCATTGAGGAGGTTGTGCTGGATGCCCTCTCGGCTCAGCAGAGCGGAGAGCAGCTCGTTCTTCTCAATGGAGACGGTACCCACCAGGACGGGCTGGCCTTTGGCGTGGCACTCCTTGACCTGGGCGATAACGGCACGGTACTTGCCGGCCTCGGTCTTGTAGACTACGTCGTGATGGTCGTGGCGCTGGTTGGGCCGGTTGGTGGGGATTTCAATGATATCCAAATTGTAAATGGTTCCGAACTCCTCCTGCTCGGTCATGGCAGTGCCGGTCATACCAGAGAGCTTGCTGTACAGACGGAAGTAGTTCTGGAAGGTAATGGTGGCCAGGGTCTTGTTCTCGCTGGCGACGGTCACGTGCTCCTTGGCCTCAATGGCCTGATGCAGGCCATTGGAGTAGCGGCGGCCGAACATGAGACGGCCGGTAAACTCGTCCACGATGACGACCTCGCCATCCTTGACCACGTAGTCGATATCCCGCTTCATAGTGCCGTGGGCCTTCAGAGCCTGGTTGATGTGGTGGGAAAGGGTGGCGTTGGAGGGATCGGCAAGGTTCTCCACGTGGAAGAACTCCTCGGCCTTGGAGATGCCTCTGGCGGTAAGCATGGCACTCTTGGCCTTCTCGTCCACGATGTAATCGGCATCAATGCTGGTGTCCTCTTCCTCCTTGTTGTCCATCTGGACCACAACTTCCTTTTTCAGGCGGGAGACGAACATCTCTGCCATATCATAGAGCTGCGTGGACTTTTCGCCCTGACCGGAGATGATCAGAGGCGTCCGGGCCTCATCAATCAGGATGGAGTCCACCTCATCCACGATGGCAAAGGCGTGGCCGCGCTGCACCAGCTCGCTGGAGTAGATGCACATATTGTCACGCAGGTAGTCGAAGCCCATCTCGTTGTTGGTGCCGTAGGTGATATCGGCGTCGTAGGCCTCCTTGCGCTGCTGGGGAGTCAGGCCATGAACGATCAGACCCACCTTCAGACCCAGGAAACGATGGACCTTGCCCATCCACTCCGAGTCGCGCTTGGCCAGATAGTCGTTGACGGTGACGATGTGGACGCCCTTGCCGGTCAGCGCATTCAGATAGGCGGGGAGCGTGGCCACCAGCGTCTTGCCTTCACCAGTCTTCATCTCGGCGATGCGTCCCTGGTGCAGCACGATGCCGCCCACCAGCTGCACCCGGTAGGGACGCATACCCAGAACACGGGCAGCGGCCTCACGCACAGTGGCAAATGCCTCCGGCAGAATGTCATCCAGGGTCTCACCGTTGGCGAGGCGGTTCTTGAACTCCGGGGTCTTGGCTTGCAGCTCTGCGTCGGAGAGAGCCTTGTAGCTATCTTCCAACGCCTCAATTTTATCCGCAATGGGGTAGATGGATTTCAGCTCGCGGGAGCTGTAATCGCCAAACAGTTTCTTCATCAAGCCCATAATTTGTGATTCATCCTTTCCAAAATTCCACTGCTTTGGGAAGCCGCGGAAAGTCACATGATTCGATCTGTCACCTTATCGTGAAAGATTGGAGAATCATTAGAGTACATAAAAAGCAACAGTAGCATACCACAAATAGGCGCAAAATGCAAAGAAAAATGGAAACTTCTGAAAAAGTTAACAAATGAAAAAATTGTCCCGGCTGAGGAAGGCCGGCGTATGGACAGACTTTCTGAAATTTTAGACAAAATTACTAAAACCATGATTGTGCAGACAGCCGGAGTGTGGTATCATATACATATCAAAAGAGAGGAGGCTCTCCATATGAAACTTAGCTTTTTCGGTGCTGACCAGTGCGTGACCGGCAGCTGTCATTGTTTGGACGTCAATGGAAAACGAATTCTGGTGGACTGCGGACTGCAGCAGGGCCGGGATGAGGTGTCTAATGCTGAATTTCCCTTTGCGGCCAATTCTGTGGACTATGTGCTGGTGACACATGCCCATATCGACCACTCCGGGCGTATCCCCATGCTGATCAAACAGGGCTTCCAGGGCCGGATTCTGACCACCCGGCTGACGGCGGATCTGCTGGATGTCATGCTGCTGGACTCTGCCCATATTCAGGAGCAGGACGCGGAGTGGAAGAACCGGAAGGGCGAGCGCTCCGGCGCACCCCATGTGGAGCCTCTCTATACCATTGAGGATGCCGCCCGTGTCCGGGAGTTTATGACCACCTGCGAGTACAACCAGGAGATTGACCTGTGTGAGGGTGTGAAGGTCCGATTTGTGGATGCAGGCCACCTGCTGGGCTCTGCCAGCATCATTTTGGATGCCACCGAGCACGGGGAGACGAAACGCATCGTCTTTTCCGGTGATATCGGCAACATCAAGCAGCCCATCATCCAGGACCCCACCGCCATTGACGGCGCGGACTACGTGGTGATGGAGTCCACCTACGGCGACCGGAACCACACCGAGGTCTGGAGCTACACCGACGATCTGGCGGAGATCATCGACAAAACCATTGCCCGGGGCGGCAACGTGATCATTCCGTCCTTTGCCGTGGGTCGTACACAGGAGTTGCTGTACTTCATCCGGGAGATCAAGGATCAGGGACTGGTGAAGTCCAATCCTGACTTCCCGGTCTATATCGACTCACCGCTGGCGAAAAAGGCCACCACCATCTTCACTGGCGACCTGCGGGGCTACCTGGATGATGAGGCGCTGGCACTGGTGCGGGACGGGACCCATATGTTCAACTTCACCAACCTCCGCATGACGGAAACCAGTGAGGAGTCAAAGGCCCTGAATATGGATGCCACGCCCAAGGTCATTATCTCCGCTTCCGGTATGTGTGATGCCGGCCGCATCCGCCACCACCTCAAGCACAACCTGTGGCGCAGGGAATGCACAGTGGTGTTTGTGGGCTTCCAGGGGGAGGGAACGCTGGGCCGTCACCTGCTGGACGGTGCTGATCATGTGAAGATGTTCGGCGAGGAGATTGCCGTCAACGCGGAGATCGTGAACTTTAAGGGCCTGTCCTCTCACGCGGACAGGGATCACCTGCTCAGCTGGATCAAGAATTTCCAGGCACCCAAGCCCCAGCACGTGTTTGTGGTCCACGGTGACCGGGAGGTGGCGCCCTTCTTTGCCAAGAGCGTGGCAAGCCTGGGCTTTGAGACGCACGCTCCCCAGTACACAGAGGTCTATGACTTGCTGACCGGCAAGATCGTGGAAACGGGATATCTGCCGGAGCGCAAGAGCAAGTCCTTCGACGGCAAGAGCCGCACCACACCCGCTTATGAGCGTCTGGTGGCAGTGGGCGAGATGGTCATGGCGGCCATCAAGCGCAGCCGCGGCCGGGACAACAAGAGCCTTGCAGCCTTTGCCGATCAGCTGCGTAAGCTGCTGGACAAGTGGGAGAGCTGATGTTTTGACTGCTTCCAAAGAGCAGGGGCCAGTGCCCCTGCTCTTTTTGCCTCATTCTCTCTGCTTCAGCCAATCAGGGAGCTTGTGAACAGGGGGGGCTCATGCTATAATTGATTGACACAAACCAGAAAACGATGCTGAGAGAGGGGAGAACAGCCATGACAGAGCCTTTGAAGAAGCCCATGGATCGCTCTCCGCTGCGCCTCAGGCTGGGAATGACCTATTATGGCCTTCTGCGCAGGTGGCTGTGGATTCGGATGCGGGACCAGTTTGCCCGGGAGCAAAGCCAAGCGCGGCTGCCTTATGTGGCGGCCAGTCATGCCGTTCCACTGCTGCGGAAGCTGAAAGACGTGGAGATGTGGTATCAGTACAATAAGGTCATCAACCTGAAGCTGGCCGCACCCAGGGTGGACGGCATTTTGCTCCGGCCCGGGGAGACGTTCAGCTATTGGAAGCTGATCGGAAAGCCCTCCCGGTCCAGGGGGTATGCAGATGGCATGATCCTGCGAAACGGCGGCTTTGCCGCGGCGCCCGGCGGCGGTCTCTGCCAGCTGTCCAACCTGATTTTCTGGATGACGCTCCACACGCCCCTGACGGTGACGGAGCGTCACCGCCACGGCTACGATGTGTTTCCGGACTCCAACCGGACGCAGCCGTTCGGCAGCGGTGCCACCTGCTTCTATCCCCATGGGGACCTGATGATCCGCAACGATACGGAGGACACCTATCAGCTCTGTGTCCGGGTGGGGGAGACCCAACTGGAGGGGGAATGGCGTGTGTCGGCGGAACCGGACTGCCGCTATGAGATCGTGGAGCGGAACCACAGGATGCAGGGGGAGTATTGGGGCGGCTACAGCCGTCACAATGAGCTTTACCAGCAGAAGTGGTCACTGGATGGTACGCTTTTGGAGGAGCGTCTGGTCGTGGAAAATACGGCAATCATGATGTATTCGCCGTTGATCGAGTCAAATTCGTGAGAGATGGAATCGGAGAAGAGAAGAATGGAGAAATTAAAGCAGAACGAAGTATATACCGGTGTGGTGGAAGGCTATTCCAGTGAGGGCCTGGGCATCGTCCGTTTGGACGGGGCCGTGGTGTTTGTGCCCCGCTGCGTCCGGGGGGAGACCATTGACCTGCGGATCACCAAGGTGATGAAGACGGCGGCTGCAGGCGAGGTGGTCAGGGTGCGCAAGCCCTCTCCCGAGCGGGCCAATCCGGAGTGTCCGTACTTCGGCAAGTGCGGCGGCTGTGACTTCCAGCACATGAGCTACGAGGAAGAGCTGTGGGCCAAGCGGCAGCACGTGCAGGACGCCCTCACCCGCCTGGGCGGCCTGGACATTCAGGTGGAGGAGATCCTGGGGGCCAAAAATCCCCTGCACTACCGGAACAAGAGCCAGTATCCCGTGGGTGCCGACGGTTCCATCGGCTTTTATCAGGCCCGGACCCACAAGGTGGTGAACATTGACCGCTGTCTCATCCAGTCTGAGGCCTCTGACAAGGTAGCTCAGGCGGTGGGGGAGTGGATGCGTCATTACAAGGTCTCCGCGTATGATGAGACCACCGGAAAGGGCCTGCTGCGCCACATCTACGTCCGGGTGAACAAGAAGGGAGAGAGCCTGGTCTGCATCGTGGTCAACGGTAAGCAGCTGCCCAGAGAGCCGGAGCTGGTGGCATACATCCACCTAGCAGCCCCCAAGACGGTGGGCGTGGTGCTCAACACCAACACGAAGCGGGGAAATGTGATCCTGGGCGAGAAGTACCGGACCCTCTGGGGCCGCAGTTCTTTAATGGATACCCTCTGCGGGCTGGAATTCAAGCTGTCCGTGCCATCGTTCTACCAGGTGAACCGGGAGCAGGCCGAGGTGCTCTACGGAAAGGCACTGGAATTTGCTGATCTCACCGGAGAGGAGACGGTTCTGGATTTGTACTGCGGTACCGGCACCATTACACTGTGCCTGGCCCGCCACGCCAAGCGGGCCATCGGCGCGGAAATCGTGCCGCCCGCAGTGGATGACGCCTGGGAAAACGCCAAGCGCAACGAGATTGAGAATGTGGAGTTCTTCTGCGGCGACGCCGCCAAGGTGGCCAGAAAGATGGAGGAGGACGGTCTCACTCCCGATGTCATCACCGTGGACCCGCCCCGGAAAGGCCTGGCGCCGGAGGTCATTGGCTCCATCGTGGGCATGGCGCCCCGGCGGGTGGTGTATGTCTCCTGCGACCCCGCTACCCTGGGTCGGGATTTGAAGATTTTTGCCGCCTGCGGCTATCAGACCACCCGGGCCGTGGCGGTGGATATGTTCCCCGGCACCCGGCATGTGGAGACGGTAGTTCAGCTGGTCCGGCAGGAAGAATCGCAGAACCTGTAAAATAGAAACGGAGCGTATCAAATTTCGATACGCTCCGTTCTTTT
>JAHHSA010000030.1 GCA_020025475.1 Oscillibacter sp. | reverse complement strand
GGTTGATGATATATTGAACATGGCCACCTGATGAAAAATCATAGTGATTATCCTTCTGGGAAAATGAAGCTTCCAAACCACATTTGCCGCAGGCGTGCCATCACGATGGACTGACCAAATTATACCACAATAACGAAAAGCTCCCCGGCTGTTTTGTGAACGGTCGGGGAGCTTATGTTATAGATAGAAACGTCTACTTTAATAGTATTTCACCCAAGCACTTGTTTTGTTGTTAAGAACGAATACAAATACTTCGGCACATTCTCTATGCACAAGGTGAATCTTGTGAAACGCTGGTAGTTTTTTAGTTGCGGTCATCCTTGATAGCAGCCTGAGCGGCAGCCAGGCGTGCGATAGGCACGCGGAAGGGAGAGCAGGACACATAGTCCAGGCCGGTGCGGTGGAAGAACTCCACAGAGGCGGGGTCGCCGCCGTGCTCGCCGCAGACTCCCAGGTGCAGGTCGGGGTTCGTGGAACGGCCCAACTTGCAGGCCATGTCAACCAGCTTGCCCACGCCCGTCTGGTCCAGCTTGGCAAACGGATCGTTCTCATAGATCTTCTTATCGTAGTATGCGCCCAGGAACTTGCCGGCATCATCACGGGAGAAGCCGAAGGTCATCTGAGTCAGGTCGTTGGTGCCGAAGGAGAAGAAGTCAGCTTCAGTGGCAATCTGATCCGCAGTCAGGGCGGCACGGGGGATTTCGATCATGGTACCCACCAGATACTTCATGTCGGAACCAGCTGCCTTGATGATTTCGTCAGCGGTGGCAACCACCACGTCCTTGACGTATCTGAGCTCCTTGGTCTCGCCAACCAGGGGAATCATGATCTCGGGGACCATGGTCCACTCGGGATGCTGTGCCTGAACATTCAGAGCGGCCTTGATAACGGCGCGGGTCTGCATGGCGGCGATCTCAGGATAGGTAACAGCCAGGCGGCAGCCACGGTGACCCATCATGGGGTTGAACTCGTGCAGAGAGGCAATGACGGCCTTGATGTCGGCAACGCTCTTGCCCAGGTCCTTTGCCAGCAGAGCGATGTCATCTTCCTCCGTGGGGACGAACTCGTGCAGAGGGGGGTCCAGGAAACGAATGGTTACGGGGCAGCCCTCCATGGCGGTGTAAATGCCCTCAAAGTCCTGCTGCTGCATGGGCTCCAGCTTGGCCAGAGCCTTCTCGCGCTGCTCAACGGTGTCAGAGCAGATCATCTCGCGGATAGCGGGGATACGATCCTCGTTGAAGAACATGTGCTCGGTACGGCACAGGCCAATGCCCTCAGCACCGAACTTACGCGCCTGAGCGGCGTCATGGGGAGTATCAGCGTTGGTGCGGACCTTCAGGCGGCGGTACTGGTCAGCCCAATTCATCACCCGATCAAAGTCACCTCCGATAGAGGCATCGACAGTGGGAACAGCGCCGTCATAGATGGCACCAGTGGAGCCGTTCAGGGAGATCCAGTCGCCCTCGACGTAGGTCTTGCCGGAGAGCTCAAACTTTTTGTTCTCCTCGTCCATCTTGATGTCACCACACCCGGAGACGCAGCACTTGCCCATGCCGCGGGCCACGACGGCTGCGTGGGAGGTCATGCCGCCGCGCACGGTCAGGATGCCCTGAGCGGCCTTCATGCCCTCGATGTCCTCGGGAGAGGTCTCCAGACGAACCAGGACGACCTTCTCACCCTTCTCGGCCCAATCCTTGGCGTCTTCAGCAGAGAAGACGATCTTACCGGAGGCAGCGCCGGGAGAAGCACCCAGAGCCTTGCCAATGACGGTGGCCTTCTTCAGGGCGACCTCATCGAACTGGGGATGCAGGAGGGTGTCCAGAGAGCGGGGCTCAATCATGGCCACAGCCTTTTTCTCGTCAATCATGCCTTCGTCCACCAGGTCGCAGGCAATCTTCAGAGCGGCAGCAGGAGTACGCTTGCCGTTGCGGGTCTGCAGCATGTAAAGCTTGCCGTGCTCAACGGTAAACTCCATATCCTGCATATCACGGTAGTGATCTTCCAGAGTCTTGCACACGCTCTCAAACTGAGCGAAGGCCTCGGGGAACTTCTCAGCCATCTGGGAAATGGGCATGGGGGTACGAACACCTGCAACCACGTCCTCACCCTGCGCGTTGGTCAGGAACTCACCAAACAGCTTGCGCTCGCCGGTAGCGGGGTTGCGGGTGAAAGCGACGCCGGTGCCACAGTCGTCGCCCATGTTGCCGAAAGCCATGGACTGCACGTTGACGGCAGTGCCCCAGGAGTAGGGGATATCATTGTCGCGGCGATAGACGTTGGCGCGGGGGTTGTCCCAGGAGCGGAACACAGCCTTGATGGCGCCCATCAGCTGCTCCTTGGGATCGGACGGGAAGTCCACGCCGATCTTGGATTTGTACTCAGCCTTGAACTGGCCAGCCAGCTCCTTCAGATCCTCGGCGGTCAGCTCCACGTCCTGGGTGACGCCTCGGTCTTCCTTCATCTTGTCGATGAGCTGTTCAAAGTATTTTTTACCAACCTCCATGACGACGTCAGAGTACATCTGGATAAAGCGGCGATAGCAGTCCCATGCCCAGCGGGGATTGCCGGACTTTTTGGACAGGACCTCAACGACGGTCTCGTTCAGACCCAGGTTCAAAATGGTGTCCATCATGCCGGGCATGGAAGCACGGGCACCGGAACGGACGGAAACCAGCAGGGGGTTCTCCTGGTCACCGAACTTCTTGCCGGTAATCTCTTCCATCTTGGTGATGTACTCCATAATCTCAGCCATAATGTCATCGTTGATCTTCTGGCCGTCTTCATAGTACTGGGTGCAGGCCTCGGTGGTAATCGTAAAGCCCTGGGGCACAGGCAGACCGATGTTGGTCATCTCGGCCAGGTTGGCGCCCTTGCCGCCCAGAAGCTCTCTCATGTTGGCGTTGCCCTCGGTGAACAGGTAACAATACTTTTTGCTCATCTTATTTCCTCCGTATGCGTAGTCACATAATCTATGTGCATTGCAAAATGAATTATTGGTTTGTTAAACGATTAGTTAATAACGCCTCTCCCCATTATAATGTGGAAAATAAATAAAAACAATACTAAAAGTACAGAATGCGTTGGTCGGGATGCAGAAAAACTTCGGGTGAACTTTGTACATATTTCACAATTATTTTCCCTCTCCGGGAAAAGCTGCTGGATTGCCGCCACAGTGGGAAAACTGGGAAATCAGATGTTTTAGCTTCCTTTTTTCTGCTGCATATGGTAGGATACGACTGATAAACCATCAAACGGAGAGGAGCCTTTTGCATGTCGAATCCATTCCCGCAGCCCACAGACCTGGTCACAGTCCGCATCCGGAAGGCGGCGGAACGAGGTGCACTCTCTCATGCGCTGCTTTTTACAGGCAACGGTGACCGGCTGGCCGCAGCCCGCTATGCCGCCGCTGCCATGGAGTGCACGGCATCGGTCGGAAAGCCCTGTGGACACTGCACTGCCTGTCATAAGGTGGCAGAGAACATCCACCCGGACCTCATTACGGTGCAGGACCCGGAGCATAAGAACATCGCCGTGGATGTCATCCGCAATATGCGCGCGGACGCCTACATCCGTCCCAATGAGGGGAGCCGGAAGATCTATCTCTTTCCGGACTGCTCTCTGCTGACGGAGCAGGATCAGAATGTGCTTTTGAAGATCGTGGAGGAGGGACCGCCCTACGCCGCGTTTTTATTCTGCGCGGAGAATGCTGCCGCAGTGCTGCAGACTCTGCGTTCCCGCTGTGTGGAGCTGAAGCTGCAACCGGCAGTGGAGGAACAGAGTGAGGCTGTCAGCGAGGCGGCAGAGGAGTTGTGCCGGGCCATCGGCAGCCGACGCCGGGGGGCTGTTACGGAGTTGGCGGTTCATCTGGAGAAGAAGCGGACGGAGCGGGAGTCGCTGCAGGCGCTGTTGGGCCGCTGCCACGGACTGTTTGCTGAGGCACTGCTGCTGCTCTATGGCCGCGAACCGCAGAAAAACGACCGGGAATTGGCGATTTATCTGGCAAAATCCTTGACAAAAGTTCAAATTATGCACACAATAGAAATATTACAGAAGTATCACGGAGAATGTGCCTACAACGTGGGTCCCAACCATGTGCTGGGTGCTCTCTCGGTTGAATTGGAGGGAATCCTTTGACAGAAGTCATCAGCGTCCGCTTTCGAGGCGGCTGTAAAAATTACTTTTTCGACCCCAATGGTCTGACCGTGAAAATGGGCGAGCAGGTGGTGGTGGAAACCGCCCAGGGCCCGGAATTTGCCACTTGTACGGAGGGAAACCACGATGTGGATGACGCCCTGATCGTAAAGCCCCTCAGTCCGGTGCTGCGGATGGCCACGGACAATGACCGCCGCACGGTGGAGTACAACAAGAAAAAAGAGAGCGAGGCCTTCGATGTCTGCGAGAAGAAAATCGTGGACCACGGCCTGGAGATGAAGCTGGTAAACGTGGCTGCCAGCTTTGACGGCAATAAGATCATTTTCTATTTCACGGCAGACGGCCGTGTGGATTTCCGGGAGCTGGTTCGGGACTTGGCCTCGGTGTTCCGTGCCCGTATTGAACTGCGGCAGATCGGCGTCCGGGACGAGGCCAAAATGATTGGCGGCCTGGGCATCTGCGGAAGACCGTTCTGCTGTTCTCAGTTCCTGGACGGGTTTATGCCTGTGTCCATCAAGATGGCCAAGACCCAGAACCTCAGTCTGAATCCTACCAAAATCTCAGGCACCTGCGGCCGCCTCATGTGCTGCCTCAAGTACGAGCAGAACGCCTACGAGGATGCCGCCAAGCGGATGCCCAAGGTGGAGTCCTTTGTCCAGACACCTGACGGCCCCGGCAACGTCAAAAGTGTGGATCTGCTGCGGGAGACAATGAAGGTGAGCTTGGATTCCGAAGGCCCTTCGGGCTCTCTGAAATGCTATCACAACTGCGAGGTCTGCGTCCTGCGCAACGGGAAGGGCAGCAGGGACGGCATTGCCATTCCTGAGCGGCCCAGCCGCTATGTGGAGGACCAGGCAGAGGAGGAAATCCCCACGCCGGTGCTGACCACGCCGTTCTATATGAATTCCAACCTGGAGGATGCACCCATTCGGGAGAAGATGAGCCAGGAGGTAGGCAGTGATGGCAAGCCACGCCGCCGTCATCGCGGCGGCCGCCGCGGACGCAGCGTCAAGCCCCAGGGCGGTGAACCGAAGACTGAGAGTGCCGGCAAGAACCAGCAGGGAAAGGGCGACAAAAAAAAGCCCGCCGACGGCAAGGGCCAGCAGGGCGATCAGAAGCCCCGGGATCTCCAGGGCGGCAGCCGTTCTCAGAGCGGCCAAAAGCCCCGGTATTCCCAAAGCGGCAAACCGCAGCAATTTGGCAGCAAGCCTGCCAAGCAGCAGGGGTCCAAACCTCAGCAACCCCGCCCTGAGAATAAAGAGGGTGGCCAGGAGGCCAAGCACCGCCGGAAACCGGCCCATCGCGGCGGTCGGAGACACGGCAATAAGCCAGGGGAAGGCGGCGGAACCCCTTCCGCACCCAAGGGCGAGTAATGCATCACTAACCGCAAAGGGGGAGAGGCACAGGGCCTCTCCCCCGTTTTTATTTGGAAAAAGGAGAAAACTATGGGAAAGTTCAGCGGAATTTTGCTGGCCAGCGATTTTGACAATACGCTATTGTATACAGAGACCGCCCGCAGACAGGGATCAGAGGTGCCCTCTGTCTCTCAGGGAAACCGGGAGGCGCTGCACTATTTTATGGACCAGGGCGGCAAGTTTGCGATTGCCACCGGTCGGGCGCTGCCGGCTTTCATGAAGTTTGTGGACCAGGTGCCTATGAACGCTCCCGGTGTGATCTGCAACGGCGCTGCCCTCTATGATTTTGAGAAAGGACGATATGTGGAGACAGTGCTGCTGGATGAGCGGACCCGTGCCAGAGGGCAGGAGGTGCTGGATCGCTTTCCCACGACGGCGCTGGAGGCGTACCATGTTGATAATGTGATTCACGCCGTCCGCCCCAACCTCTATACCCGGCAGCATGAGCATGTCACCCATGTGAGTGTGACAGAAAAAAACTCCCTCCTGGAAGTGCCCCTGCCCCTGGGAAAGATCATGTTTGAGGAGGATCACGCGCTGCTGGAGGAGGTCAAGGCCTGGATTCTGGAGCAGCCCTGGGCGGCGGAGTACGAGGTGTTCTTCTCGGACAAGACACTTCTGGAGGTGACGGCCCGGGGAGCCAGCAAGGGCGCTATGGTGCAGGTGCTGGCAAAGCATCTGGGCATCTCTATGGATCACGTGTACTGCGTCGGCGATGAAGCCAACGACCTGTCCATGCTCCGGGTTGCCGCCGAAGGATTTGCACCGGAGAACTGCATTCCTGCCGTCCGTGCTTCCGGCGCGACCATTGTTCGCCATTGTGAGAAGGACGCCATTGCCAACGTTGTGGAAATCCTGGACCGGCGTTATTCCTGAACTACATCAAACCCGCCATTCCGACTGCTGCCGGGACGGCGGGTTTTTCTGTCACCAATTGAAAGGTGCCTGCCTATACTGGTCTGCGGGCCTCCAGGCCCAGCTTTGAAACGAGGTGATGGAACATGCTGCGAGCTCTTGGATGGGCAGCGGGGGGCACTGGGTTTACCTGCCTGATGACGACGCTGGGTGCTGCCATGGTATTGTGCTTTCCTGGGGAGGCAAAGCCCGGGCTGCAAAAGGGAATGCTGGGGTTTGCGGCAGGCGTTATGACGGCGGCGTCCGTATGGAGTCTGCTGCTTCCCGCCATTGACCAGGCAGACGCGATGGAGAGCCTGCCCAGTTGGGTGCCTGCGGGTCTGGGTCTGCTGCTGGGCGCAGTGTTTCTGGCGGTACTGGATGGCTGGCTGGGCAAACTCCGAAAAGGAGATGGAGCATGGCGCCAGAATGCGTTGCTGATTGCGGCGATTACCCTGCATAACATTCCCGAGGGCATGGCCGTGGGACTTGCGTTTGCCTTGGCCACCCAGAAAGAGAGCTTTGCCGCCGCAGCGGCACTGGCATTGGGCATCGGCATCCAGAACTTCCCCGAGGGAGCAGCGGTGTCTTTGCCGCTGCGGCAGGAGGGGTATAGCCGGTGGAAGTCCTTTCTGGGCGGGTCTCTCTCCGGAGTGGTGGAACCCCTCTTCGGGGTGCTGGTGGTGCTGGTAGCTCACTGGGCGCAGCCGCTGATGCCATGGCTGTTGAGCTTTGCCGCTGGTGCCATGCTCTACGTGGTGGTAGAGGAGCTGGTGCCCCAGGGACAGGGGAAAACCGGCACCTGGGGCTTTGTGACCGGCTTCCTGGTCATGATGACCCTGGATGTGGCGTTGGGTTGAAAAAATCCCGAAAGCCGCGGCTTTCGGGATTTTTTCACCTTTTATGAGGCTATAGCGGGAGACCGGTGAGATGGCGGCGGATCAGATCATAGGCGTGGTTGGAGGCAAGAGCCTGAATGCGTTCGCGTTGCTGCCGCCCCACCTGCATTTTTCGGCAGAAAACACCATCCGGTGTGGCCAGGCCGATGTAGACCAGGCCCACCTCATTACCGCGCTCATCCCTGTCAGGACCGGCAACTCCGGTGACGGAGACGGCCAGATCCGCACCGGTAATGCGGCGGACGCCCTCGGCCATGGCACGGGCCACCGGGTCGGAGACGGCACCGTATTCCGTCAGCAAGTGCTGGGGGACACCCAGCACATCCGCTTTCACGCTGCTCCAATAGCTGACAACGCCGCCGCGAAAGACGGTGGAGGAACCGGGGAGGGCGGTGATGCGCTGGGCCACCTGACCACCGGTGCAGCTTTCGGCAGCGGCAAAGGAAAGCCCTTTGTCCTTCAGAAGGGCCAGACACTGCGCCTCCAGAGAGGGCACGTCCACACCATAGACAAAGCGGCCAAGAGCAGCGCGGATCTGCGCTGTGATGGGGGCGGCCAGCGCCTCGGCAGCCTGGACGGTTTTACCGCAGGCGGTGACCCGGATGCGCACCTCGGCGGGCTTGGCATAGGTGGCAATGACGGGATTTTCCGTGTAGGTCAGCTTCTCGTGGAGCAGCGCATCCACGGAGGATTCACCCATGCCAAAGGTCATGATGTCGTGGGACACGCTGACGGAGTCGGTGAGACGGGAGAGATAGGGGACGGCGTGATGAATCAGCATAGGCAGCATTTCCGTCGGCGGGCCAGGAAGCATCAGCACATGGGTGCCGCCTGTCTCAAAAGCGCAGCCCGGGGCGGTGCCCATGGGGTTATCAAAGATCACGCAGCCCTCCGGCAGCTCCGCCTGCTGACGGTTGTTGTCCGGCATGTCCATGTGGAGGGAGGCCTTGTAGAAAGCCCGGATGCCCTCCAGAATATCGGGATGAAAGACCAGCTGCTTGTCAAAGGCCTCAGCGACGGTCTGCTTGGTGAGATCGTCGTAAGTGGGGCCCAGACCACCGGTGGTGATCAGAATGTCTGCGCGGCTCCTGGCGACCGCAAGGACGTCCTTCAAGGGTACGGGGTGGTCACCCACCACGGTATGCCACCGGACATCAATGCCCAGAGATGCCAGGGCCTGGGAGATGGCCTGCGCGTTGGTGTTGGTGATGCTGCCGCGGAGCAGCTCATCGCCCACGGCAATGATTTCAGCTGTCAGGGACATAAAGAAACCTTCTTACCTTTAAAAATTGTGTTCAGGGTTTCACCCGAATCCAGGTCTCGCCGGCCATGGCTTTGGATACCAGACCTTCAACGTCCAATCTGGACTCGGCCTCCCGGACTTCATCCAGGTTGGGACGGGTTGCAGGATGACGGGGGGTGAACACAGTGCAGCAGTCTTCGTAGGGGAGAATGGAGGTGTCATAGGTGCCGATTTCCCGGGCAATGCGGATAATTTCCACTTTGTCCATACCGATGAGCGGACGGAGGACGGGCATCTGTGCCACATCGTCGGTGACGGCCAGAGCCATCATGGTCTGGCTGGCCACCTGCCCCAGGGACTCCCCGGTGATGAGGGCCTTGGCACCGGCCTTCTTGGCCACGGCCTGTGCCAGTCGCATCATAAACCGTCGCATGATGAGGGTGAAGAACTCCTCGGGACAGTTCTTGCGGATTTCCTCCTGAATCTCTGTGAAGGGGACCACATGGACCAGCATCCGACCACAGTAGGCGGTCAGCTCCTGGGCCAGCTGCAGCACCTTGTCCTGGGCCTGCTGGGAGGTGTAGGGGGGAGAGACGAAGTGGACCATTTCCAGCTCTACACCGCGGCGAGCCATCATCCAGGAGGAAACGGGGGAATCCAGACCGCCGGAGAGCAGGCTCACGGCATGGCCGCCCATTCCCACGGGCAGACCGCCGGCACCGGGGACGGAAGGGGCGTGGACGTAGGCGGAATTCTCCCGGATCTCCACGTATACAGTCAGGTCAGGATTGTGGACATCCACGGCCACATGAGGGAACAGGTCGGCCAGATTGCCACCCACCTCCTGAGAAATCTGGATGGAGGTCATGGGGAAGAGCTTGTCGGCCCGCTTGCTCTCCACCTTGAAGGTGCGGGCTGTTGCGAATTCATCGGCGAGATAGGTGCGGGCCGTCTTGGTGATGGACTCCATGGTCTTCGCGCAGGGAACAGCCCTGGCGATGGCGGCAATGCCAAACACCTGGCGGCAGGCTGCATAGGCGGCATCCATATCGCATTCGTCGTTCAGTGGCTCCACGTAAATGGTGCTCTGGCGCAGGGTGATCTGGAATTTACCGCACGTACGCATCCGGCGGCGGACGTTGTTGACCAGTTTCTCTTCAAAGCTGTGGCGGTTCAGGCCCTTCAGGACCACCTCGCCCAGCTTCAGCAGAAGCATCTCGTTATTGTTCATCATAGGGGGATTCCTCCGAAGGTGATAATAATAGTTCAATGGGGGTATTATACTCCAAGATAGCGGGAAGGAAAAGCCCAAAACGCCCATTTCCAGAAAGAAATGGAGACTTTCGGGTTTCCCTTGCGGAATGCCAGCGTGCCTGATACAATAGGGTGATCAAAATTGTTTCAAAAAGCTGTCACCTTTTGTGCGCTGGTTCTGTCTAAAAGGTGTACGGCTGAGACGTGGGAAAGGAGCGACAGGGCCTACATGACCAAAACCCATTTGGATAAAGACACCTTCTGCGCGCTGGTGGTACGGGAACAGGACACAATGTTCCGGGCCGCGAAGGCGATTCTCCGCAGTGACCAGGACGCGGAGGATGCTGTGCAGGAGGCGATTTGCTCTGCCTTTGCCAACCGGGAGCAGCTGCGGGAGACGGATCGGTTCCGTCCTTGGATTCTGCGAATTCTCACCAATAAGTGCTACGACCTCTGCCGGAAGCGGCGCCCCCAGATTGATCTGGCGGATGTAGAGGAGTATCTGCCTGCTCCGGAAACGGATCTCCATGAAAGAATGACATTGTGGCAGGCGGTGCTGGCATTGGGAGAGGATCTGCGGTTGCCGGTGACCCTTTTTTACTATGAGGGTCTGTCCATCCGGGAGATTGCCGGAATTTTAGAACTCAGCGAAGCGGCGGTGAAGACCCGTCTGTCCCGGGCCAGAGGGCGGCTGCGGGAACTTTTGACAGAAAACTGAGGTGCAATATGGATCAATTTGACGCGTATTTGCGCAAGCTAGCCGACCAGGAGCCGTTCCCTGTTCCGGAGGACTATCACGGCAAGGTATTTGCAGCACTCAGCGCATTGGAGGAAACCAAGCAGCGCAGGCCTCGCCGGCGGGCCTGGATGGGCTGGGTGGCGGCGATGCTGGCACTGGTGGTGGCGCTGCCAAACCTCTCGCCTTCGGCGGCTGCTGCTATGGGAGAGATTCCGGTCCTGGGGGCCATTGTGGAGATTTTTACCTTCCGCAGCTACAGCTTTGATGACGGTCACAGCTCCGTAGATGTGGAGATCCCCGGCCTGGGCGGAAGTCCTGCGGCAGAGGAGGTCAGCCAGGATGTGGAGTATTACACCGAGCAGATCATGACACAGTTCCGGGCGGACTGTGAAACGCTGGGAACGGGATACCAGGGCCTGACGGTGACCCCTCAGGTGGTGACAGACAGTGTGGACTGGTTTACGCTGCGCATCGACGTGGTGGAGACCCGGGCCAGCAGCTATGAGTACAGCAGCTTCTATCACATTGATAAGAAAACCGGGAACATTATGACGCTGGGAGACCTCTTTGATGAGGAGGCGGACTACCAGACAGTGTTGGCGGACGAGGTCCGTCGTCAGATGGAGGACCGGGTGGATCAGGGGTACTTCCCGGAGAGCCTTGAGAGCATTGAGCCGGACCAGAATTTCTACTGGGATGACCAGGGAGGACTGGTGCTGGTGTTTGATGAGTACAAAATTGCCGCTGGCGCCGCGGGGATGCCGGAATTTGTGATTGACCGGTCGGCCTGGGAGCCGCTTTTGAAGGCATAAACAGGATGAAAACGGAGCATTGCGCTGGCAATGCTCCGTTTTATTATACAACTGCTTAAAATGAGAATCAGCCGTTTAAAATGTCAGTGTTTCGGTACTGGATGGCCTCTGCCAGATGGACTGGGGAGATGTTCTCCTGCCCGTCCAGGTCGGCGATGGTCCGGGCAACCCGGAGAATACGGTCGTGGGAGCGGGCTGTGAGGCCCATCCGGGCAAAGGCGTTTTCCATCAGGGCATCTCCTGCGGCGTCCAGCTTGCAGTAGAGACCGATTTGGGCGGGCGTCATCTGGGCGTTGCAGGGAATGTCGGTTCCTGCAAAGCGGCGCATCTGTATGGCCCGGGCAGCGTCTGCCCGGCGCTTCACGTCGGCGGAGGACTCCGGTGTTTCTCTGCGGCGCATGGCCTCATATTCCACCGTGGGAACGGAGACGTGAAGATCGATGCGGTCCAGCAGGGGACCGGAAATCCGTTCCACGTACTTTTCAACATCCCGGTCAGAGCAGGTACACCTGCCGGAGGGGTGGCCGTGCCAGCCGCAGCGACAGGGATTCATGGCACAAATCAGCTGGAACCGGGCGGGCAGGTGAAGTGTACCGCTGGCCCGGGCCACGGTGATTTCACCGTCTTCCAACGGCTGGCGCAAGGTTTCCAGAACGTCGCGGTGGAATTCCGGTAGCTCATCCAGAAAGAGGACACCGTTATGCGCCAGGGAGATCTCACCGGGCCGCAGCAGCGGGCCGCCGCCGGAGAGAGCAGCCGCGGAGGCGGTGTGATGGGGACTGCGGAAGGGGCGGCGGGTCAGCAGAGGATGGCTGGCATCTGTCATCCCGGCCACAGACCAGATGGCAGAGGCTTCCAATGCCTCCTCTCGACTCAGGTCCGGCAGAATGGAGGGCAGTCTCTTGGCCAGCATGGACTTCCCCGCACCGGGGAAGCCAATCATCAGCAAATTGTGACCACCTGCGGCGGCAATTTCCAATGCCCGTTTCACGTTCTCCTGACCCATTACATCCCTGAAATCGGGCAGGGTGTTCTCTTCTTCCTCCGGCTCCCAGACCGGAGCGGGCATCAGGGAGGCACGGCCGGAGAGGTGGTTGACCAGGGCCTGCACGGTAGGAACGCCGTAAACCGTCAAATCACCAGCCAAGGTGGCCTCAGCTGCGTTTTCCATGGGAACAAACAGCTGCTGGATACCTGCTCGCCTGGCTTCCAGAGCCATGGGCAGTATGCCATTGACCCGCCGTAGCGCACCGGTCAGGGACAGCTCTCCCACAAAAGCGGCATCCGGCGGCAGGGGGGGCAGCTCTCCGGCTGCTGCCATCAGACCTACAAAGATGGGCAGATCATAAATGGTGCCCTCCTTCTTCTGACCGGCAGGGGCCAGATTCACGGTGATCCGGCTGACCGGATACTTGGCCCCGCAGTTTTTGATAGCGGCCCGTACCCGCTCCCGGGCTTCCCGCACAGCAGTGTCCGGCAGGCCCACTACGTCAAAGGCGGGCAGGCCGCCGGAGAGGAAACACTCCACACTGACCTCGTATCCTGAAATCCCGTTGAGCCCCAGAGAACGAACCGTAACGACCATAGCGGTCAGACTCCCTTCTTACGCTGCCGGAACGGCAGGGTATCAATGCTGTCAATACGAAAAGTATTTGCTGCTCTCGGAAGGAACAGCACGGATGCGGTAAAATGATTTCGGGTAAACGTATAACATGACAAAGATATATTCTTTAATTTACCACAAAGAAGCCAAAAAAGAAATAACCTTTGACAGGAAAGACGCTTCAATGTGCATAAAAAGCCGAAACATGGAGAAATTACAGAAATTCCTGCAAAAAGAGTCAGGCAACCGTTTACACAAGGCGGAATAGATGGTATACTATATACGCATGGATTTTGTGAGGAGAAAATACCCAAATTTCATGTTTTGGCAAAGACCTGCCGCAATTTGCGGCAAACTTATAGGAGGTAAGAGTTTATGGCAAGAAAGTTCAAGTCCATGGACGGAAACAACGCTGCTGCGTACGTCAGCTATGCGTTTACTGAAGTGGCGGGAATCTACCCCATTACCCCGTCTTCTCCCATGGCAGACTTGGTTGACCAGTGGGCTGCTGCTGGTCAGAAGAACATCTTCGGTACCACTGTGAAGGTGTGCGAGATGCAGTCCGAGGCCGGCGCTTCCGGTACCGTCCATGGCTCCCTGGCTACTGGTGCGATGACGACCACTTACACCGCATCTCAGGGCCTGCTGCTGATGATCCCCAACATGTACAAGATCGCCGGTGAGCTGCTGCCCTGTGTGTTCCATGTGTCCGCACGTACGGTTTCTTCTCACGCGCTGAACATTTTCGGTGATCACTCTGACGTCATGGCCTGCCGTCAGACCGGCTTCGCCATGCTGTGCGAAAACGATCCTCAGGAGATTATGGATCTGGCTCCCGTTGCCCATTTGGCAGCAATCGAGGGCCGCGTTCCCTTTATCAACTTTTTCGATGGTTTCCGTACTTCCCACGAGATTCAGAAGGTCGCTGTGTGGGATTACGACGATCTGAAGGAAATGTGCAATATGGATGCTGTCGAGGCATTCCGCAAGCACGCCCTGAACCCCGAGCATCCCAACATGCGCGGTTCTCACGAGAACGGCGATATCTTCTTCCAGCATCGTGAGGCATGTAACCCCTACTACGACGCTCTGCCCGAGATTGTGGAGAAGTACATGGGCAAGATCAATGAGAAGCTGGGCACTGATTATCAGCTCTTCAACTACTACGGCGCTCCTGACGCTGAGCACGTCATCATTGCCATGGGCTCTCTCTGCAACGTTGCAGAAGAGGTTATCGACTACAAGCTGGCTCACGGCGAGAAGGTCGGTATGATCAAGGTTCACCTGTATCGTCCCTTCCGTGCTGACAAGCTGATTGCCGCTCTGCCTCAGACCTGCAAGAAGATCGCAGTCCTGGACCGTACCAAGGAACCCGGCGCAATCGGCGAGCCTTTGTATATGGACGTTGTCACTGCTCTGGCCAACGCCGGCATGAATGACATTGAGGTGATCGGCGGCCGTTACGGCCTCGGTTCTAAGGACACTCCTCCCCAGAGCGTCTTTGCTGTCTATGACGAGCTGAACAAGACCGAGATGAAGCGTCAGTTCACCATTGGTATTGTGGATGATGTCACCCATCTGAGCCTTGAGGAGAAGCCCGCTCCCGGCGTTGCCGCTGAGGGTACCATCGAGTGCAAGTTCTGGGGTCTGGGCGGCGACGGTACTGTCGGTGCCAACAAGAACTCCATCAAGATCATCGGTGACCACACCGACAAGAATGTTCAGGCATACTTCCAGTATGACTCCAAGAAGACCGGCGGCGTGACCGTCAGCCACCTGCGCTTCGGCGACAAGGCCATTAAGTCTTCTTACTATATTAATAAGGCTGACTTTGTTGCCTGCCATGTGCCTGCTTACATTGTCAAGGGCTTCCCCATGGTCCGCGACGTGAAGCCTGGCGGAACCTTCCTGATCAACTGCCAGTGGAGCGACGAGGAGCTGAACAAGCACATGCCCGCCGCTGCCAAGCGTTACATTGCCGCCAACAACATTCAGGTCTATACCATCAACGCCATCGACCTGGCCAAGGAAATCGGCATGGGCAAGCGTACCAATACCATCCTGCAGTCCGCATTCTTCTCCCTGGCAAAGGTCATGCCTGAGGCAGAGGCCATCCAGTATATGAAGGACGCTGCTACCAAGTCCTACCTGAAGAAGGGCCAGGACGTCGTCGATATGAACCACAAGGCCATCGACGCAGGCGCTACCGCTTACAAGAAGTTCAACGTGCCCGCAGACTGGGCCAATGCTGTAGATGCCGCTGACGAGATCTGCCTGACCGGCAGACCGGAGCTGGTGGAGCAGGTGAAGAACATTCTGGAGCCCGTCAGCAAGATGGACGGCGACAGCCTGCCCGTCTCTGCTTTCGTCAACCATGTGGATGGCCAGTTTGAGCTGGGCGCTGCTGCTTACGAGAAGCGCGGCGTTGCCGTCACCGTTCCCGCTTGGGACAGCACAAAGTGCATCCAGTGCAACAACTGCGCTTATGTCTGCCCCCATGCCACCATCCGTCCCTATGCCCTGACTGACGCTGAGGCTGCTGCTGCTCCCGAGAGCGCCAAGATCGTGGACATCAAGGCCGGCAAGGGCAAGGGTGTTTACAAGTACACGATGGCTGTTTCTCCTCTGGACTGCATGGGCTGCGGCGTATGCGTGGGTGTCTGCCCCGTCGATGCTCTGACCATGGTTCCCCAGGAGCAGGAAGCCGCACAGCAGGACGTCTTCAACTACTGCGTGGAAAAGGTTGAAGAGAAGAAGGACATGCAGGACGACACTGTCAAGGGCAGCCAGTTCAAGCAGCCCATGCTGGAATTCTCCGGCTCCTGCGCAGGCTGCGCTGAGACCAGCTATGCTCGTCTCGTGACTCAGCTGTTCGGTGACCATATGTATATCTCCAACGCTACCGGCTGCTCCTCCATCTGGGGTGGTCCTGCTGCAACCTCTCCCTACTGCACCAACAAGAAGGGTCAGGGTCCCGCATGGTCCAACTCCCTGTTCGAGGATAACGCTGAGCACGGTCTGGGTATGTATCTGGGCCAGAAGGCTCTGCGCGACAAGGCTATCGAGGACATCGAGACCATGATGGCTTATGAGAAGGCCAGCGACAGCTTCAAGGCAGCCGCCCAGGCTTACCTGGATACCAAGGACGACGGTCAGGCCAACGCTGCTGCTACCGAGGCTCTGATTCCTGAGCTGGAGAAGGCTGCTGCCGCCGGCTGCCCCGTTGCATCTCAGGTCCTGGCGAAGAAGGACTATCTGAGCAAGAAGTCCATGTGGATCTTCGGCGGCGACGGCTGGGCATATGATATCGGCTTCGGCGGCGTGGACCATGTCCTGGCTTCCGGCAACGATGTCAATATCTTCGTCTTCGATACCGAGGTCTACTCCAACACCGGCGGACAGGCCTCCAAAGCTTCCAACATCGGCCAGGTTGCACAGTTTGCAGCTGCCGGTAAGGAAGTGAAGAAGAAGTCCCTGGCAGAGATCGCCATGTCCTATGGCTATGTCTATGTGGCTCAGATCGCCATGGGCGCCAACCCCGCTCAGACGCTCAAGGCCATCAGAGAGGCCGAGGCCTATGATGGTCCCTCTCTGATCATTGCCTATTCTCCCTGCGAGATGCACAGCATCAAGGGCGGCATGACCAACTGCCAGAACGAAATGAAGAAGGCCGTCGAGTGCGGCTACTGGAACCTGTTCCGCTTCAATCCTGCTGCTGAGGGCGCCAAGTTTACCCTGGACTCCAAGGAGCCCAAGGACGGCTATCAGGAGTTCCTGATGAACGAGGCCCGCTACTCTCGTCTGACCCGCGAGTTCCCCGAGCGTGCAAATGAGCTGTTTGCAAAGTCCGAGGAAGCTGCTAAGGCTCGTTACGAGCACCTGCTGAAGCTCAAGGCCATGTACGCGGACTAATCCTCTTCGCTGGTATTCATTGAAAGTAAATCAAAAGGGCCACGGGGTTTCCCCGTGGCCCTTTTTCAACAAGATTTCACCAAATGTGGAAAAGAAGCGGCATTTTCGTTCCTTCCAGCGGATTGCTTCTGCATAACAATGCCCCCTTGTGTAGTTGGTTTCCTACACAAGGGGGCATTGTTATGGGACGTTTTTACTGGCCCTGTCCACAGCTCAGAACGGCATTTTTGCAATTTTACGCATTATTTGACCCGCTTGGCCAGTTCTTCGGCGGTGATCCGGTAGCCGTCCTCGGCCCAGTGGTCGTGTGGACGGTCTGCGGGAACGGGCTCCCCGTGACGAGCATAGATGGCATCCACCACACTGTCCAACAGACGGGGATTCTTCACCAAAATAGGGCCGGTCAGCTCGGAACCCAGCACGTTGCGGAACCGACAGCCTTCGCTGCCCAGTGGGGCTTCGTTGCCAAAGCCCAGGGTCAGAGAGGTCAGCAGCGGCGTCTCCACACCGGTGATGACAGAGCACTTGTTAACAAAGCCCACCACCGGCTCTTCAAAAAGATCTGTATGGCCCAGCACATCTTCCACGATGCGGCGCTTGCCCTGCGTGGAGGTGAACTTCATCAATCCGATACCGTCCCAAGTCTTACCGGTGTTGTCCACAATGGACTGGCCCAGCAGCTCCATAGCGGTACCTGCAAACAGCATGGACACATCCTTGTTGGCGGCAAACTTCACGGCTTCTCCGTAGCGGGCAAAGTCGGCGAGTGCAGCCTTTTGGGCACGCTCCGTGCCGGCACCCATAAAAAGAAAGTCGGCTCCGTCCAAATCCAGCTCCTCACCAGGGAGAACGCGCTGTACGGTGACAGTATTGCCCAGAGCTTCCAGACAGCGGCGCAGTGCCAGAAGGTTTGCGTAGCTGCCATAAAGGCTCATGAGATCGGGGTAAAAGTGAATGAGTTTCAGTTCCATGTCCTCAACCCTCCTTCTGGACGTGGCACAGCAGCTTGTCCCGGTCGGAGAAGCAGGTGACCACGTATAGCTCCTCGTCGCCGTCCTCGGCCAGCTCTGCGGCAGCGGCAGCAATATCAGGCTGGACACTCCAGCGGTCAGCGGGGAGAGCAGTATAGGAGAAGCGCTCTGCCAAATCATTGCAGTACTGGCCGGAGAGAACCACCTTTTTGACGTAGTCGCAGTTCAGAAGATCGAAGTCAATATCCCACAGCCAGCTGGTTTCACTGGTGAAATACTTCCGGCTGACGGCATCCACAATCACCAGTACGGCGCAGTCCTGCTTGGTGGAGGTGATATAGCGGAGGTTGGTATCGTAAGCAATGGAGTTTTCATGCTTGGAAGTCAGCAGGGTGCCGTGGCGGCGCCCCAGGGTGAAGGTCTGCATCCGTCCGTTTTTCAGGATGTAGTGGTTGACTACCTTGCAGATCACGTCACTGCTGACGCCGCACTCCCGGCAGAGGGCATATGCTGCCAGGATGTTGTAAACATTGTAAATGCTGCGAAAGGCCAGCTGAATGGTGGCCTCGCCATCCAGGGTCAGCACACCCTGCTCCAGATCGAGAGAGGTGGCGGTGTAGTCTGTCTCCATCTTCCGATGACCGCACCTGGTGCAGCGATAGGCACCAATGTGGTTATAGTGGACATAATCATATTCCATGGGCGCATGGCAGATGGGACAGTAGGAACCGTCGTGATAGGCGCCGGTGGGGGCGTCTGTGGAGATAGCGCACTTGTCCAGGCCGAACCACTTCACGGCCTTGCGGCCTTGGGCAAAGCAGCTGGACAGAGGATCGTCCGCATTGAGCAGCAGCTTCGTGTCGGGGTGCAGGGCGGGAAGAATGGCGTCATAGACCCACTCGGGATGGCCGTTCCGGGTCAGCTGATCCCGATACAAGTTGGTGATAACAAATTCGGTGGGGTGGAAGAATTTGAAGCTCTTGGCAGCGTAGCGCTCGTCGGACTCGATGAGCAGCACGTCAGCCTTCACCCGGCCGGTCATGGTGGCGTGGGTCAGGATCAGGGTTGTGACGCCCTCAATCTGATTGGAGCCCTCTTCGTTGTAGACCACAGTTCGCCCGTCGGCACGGAGAATGGCAGCAATCATCTCCACTGTGGAGGTTTTGCCATTGGAACCGGTGACGGCAATGACGTGGGGGGGCAGCTGGACCCGGGAGAGAATGTCTGGGCAGATTTTCAGCGCGGCCTTGCCGGGCATGGAACTGCCCTTGCCAATCAGTTTGCCGACAAAACGGCCAAGCTTACAGACCAGAATGGCAAGAAATTTTCTCAACGATCTTCCATCTCCTTCTGCGTGTCCTCAGGAAAGTCCCGGAACTCCGCAATGGCACGGACGGGAGCACCGTCAGCACCTTCAAATTTCAGGGGCAGTGCAAAGAACATGACATCGGTGCGGCCCAGCAGCTTCTTCAGGCACAGGTTCTCCACGATAACCAGACCGCCACCCAGCAGCACATGATGGGCGGAGAAGGTCTGGGTGTCCAGGGGGTCCACGCTGATGGCGTCAGTCCCGACGCCCTTCAGGCCGCAGCTGACCAGATACTGAGCGGACTCGTTGTCCAGCACAGGGAAGGGATCATCCAGGAAAGCGGGGGTATCCCACTTCTTTTCCCAGCCGGTATAGAACAAAGCGTAGTCGGCGGTGCGGAGATAGCCGTTCTGCTCCCGCAGGAAGTCAGAGGTGATGGTGCTGCCGGGGGCCAGGTGGCTCACGTCAATGATGGCGGCGCGGCCGCAGAACTGAGAGACAGGCAGCTTGTCCAAACCGAAGCCGTCAGAGATGATGTGGCGAGGGGCGTCCATGTGGGTGCCGGTGTGGGAGCCAACCTGCAGCAGCGTCTCGCGGGCGTTGTTCTCGGAAATGGTG
>JAHHSA010000003.1 GCA_020025475.1 Oscillibacter sp. | reverse complement strand
GATGAGATGACAGTGGAGGGTATGCAGACAATGCCCGGCCACGATCACCACCATGAGGATGAGGAGCACCGTGAGACAGAATGCCCTACAGAGGTTCACCACCATGCCGACGAGTGCCCGGCTGGTCAGGAAAACCATGTTTCCTGCCAGGAGGAGATGGGGCATCCCCAGGACCACGGTCTGGGTGAAGTGGTGGATATGGATGAGCACGTCTGGACCTCTCCCCGGAACGCTGCCAAGATCACACGGGACATCGGCGAGAAGCTGGCGGAGCTGGACCCGGAAAACGGAGAAGAGTATCGGTCGAATGCGGAACGCTACGCCCACGAGCTGGATACGCTGGATCAGGAGTTTGCGGAGTTCTTTGAGGGCCTGCCGGATAAGACGATCATTTTTGGTGACCGCTTTCCGCTGCGCTATTTTGCGGCGGAGTATGATCTGCCCTACTATGCGGCTTTCCCAGGGTGCAGCACGCAGACAGAGCCATCCGCTGCTACCATTGCCTTCCTGACGGAGAAGGTGCGGGAGGAGAACCTCTCTACCATCTTCTACATTGAGTTTTCCAATCATTTGGTGGCTGACAGCATTGCTGAGGCCACCGGCACCCATACTGCCATGTACCATACCTGTCACAACATCTCTCCAAAGGATCTGGCAGCGGGAGAGACCTACCTCTCTCTGATGCAGAACAATCTGAAAACCCTGCGTGAAAATCTGGGATAAATCCCTGAGAAATCAAATCAATCAAGTAACGTAAAGCAAAAAGCGCCTCTGTTGAACAGAGGCGCTTTTGATGACTTAAAAGTGGCGTCTGCGGCCATGATAGCTGCCGCTGCGGCCACGGCCTACGCTGTGACCGTACCGATAACGCCGGCGGCTGAAGAAGATCTTCCAGATCAGCAAGGCCACAGCCAGAGCAAGAAGGATGATACCAATGACCCGGACAATGGTCTTGGAGAAGAAAAGCTGAATATTGTGCCAGAGTACCAGAAGAGGAGAGGCTTCCACATCGCTCAGGGCCAGCAGGTCCACTGTGGCATATTCCTTGCCGCTGTGGGAGAGCGTCAGAGTGCCCAGCACATCGCCCTCACTGATGGGGGCCTCAATGGGATCGGACTTGGGCTGGATGGATCGTTCCAGATCTTCTGCGGAGAGGTCGTTGGGGATCAGAATTTCCACGTCCTTTGCGGGGTGGACAGTCACATGATCCACCTTGGAGAGCGAGACCTCCAAATCGGTGATGTTTTCCGTATCTTCCAGAACCGTCCGGTAGACAAAGTTTTTCAGACCCCAGTCAAAGAGACGGTTGGTTTCATAAAAACTCATGGTGCGAATCTCATTGCCTGGCAGCTCCAGCCGCTCGGCGCCCATAATCACACTGATGAAGTGGAGACTGCCCTTGGAGGCAGAGGACACCAGGCAGTGGCCGGCCTCATCCGTATGACCGGTTTTGATACCATGGGCGTTCTTGTTGCGGTAGCCCAGAGAACGCCAGACGGAGATCAGGTAGTTGGTGGAATGGAGGTGGCGAACTTCCGGATGGAGGTTGGTAGGCTTCAGGTCAATGTCACCGGTGTCCGCAATCCGCATGAAATCCGGGTGGGTCATGGCCTCGCGGGTGATGAGGTAGAGGTCCCAGGCGGAAGTATAATGGCGGTCATCATGGAGACCGTTGGCGTTGGCAAAATGGGTATTCTCACAACCCAGTTCCTTGGCTTTGGCGTTCATGGCGTCCACGAAGGCGCTGACAGAGCCGGAAACGGCTTCAGCCAAAATGTTGCAGGCCTCATTGGCGGAGACCACCATCATACAGTAGAGCAGATCCTGAACTGGCATAATTTCGCCAGGCTGGATACCGCTGGTGCTGCCGTCATCCGAGAGACCGACAAAAGCGGAAGAGGAGGCCTCGATGGGCTGATCCAGTCTGAGTTTGCCGCTGTCCACCGCTTCCAGTGTCAGCAGCGCAGTCATGATTTTGGTCAGACTGGCGGGGTAGAGCTGCTGGTGTTCATTTTTGGAATAGACGATCTTTCCTGTGTTCGCGTCCACCAGCAGTGCAGCCTGAGACTGGATGTTGGGGTCCTCCAAAGCAGCAGCCTGAGGAACGGCGAAGAGGCTGATCAACAGGGTGAAGAGCAAAAAAACAGATAAAAAGCGTTTCGTTTTCATAGTTATCTCCTGCAGCATATGCTATAATCAAGGCGTGGATGCAGCAAAGAAGCGGCAAAATCCGCCATATTTCGATTCCATATCAGTATAACATAAAACAATGTGGGAGTTCAACTGTGGACAAACAGGGAAAAGTGACAAAAAGTGAAAAGCTTCTGCTGGGATTGACGACCCTGTTTCTGTGCGTTTTGCTGGTGCTGTTCCTGCAGGACCGTCAGGCCGCAGAGCTGCCGGGTGCAGCGGCTGCGCCGGAGCGTGCCGGGGCACAGCAAATTGTGGTCCCGGAGCGTGCCCCGGTGGGCATCAATACGGCGTCGGAGCAGCAGCTTGCGCAGCTTCCGGGGCTGGGCAGAACCCTGGCTTGCCGCATTGTGGAGTATCGGGAGGACAACGGCCCCTTTGAAACGTTGGAGGAGATCATGGAGGTCCCCGGCATCGGTGCGGGAAAGCTGTCCGGCCTGCGGGAGTACCTGGTAGTAGATTGAAAGGAATGGGTCAATGAGGATTCTGGTGGTAGACGACGAAAAACTGCTGGTCAAGGGCATGAAATTCAACCTGGAAAATGAAGGTTATGCTGTGGAGTGCGCCTATGACGGTGCGGCAGCAGTGGAGCTTGCCCGCAACGGTAGATTCGACTTGATTGTGCTGGATGTGATGATGCCGGAGGTGGACGGCCTGGAGGCCTGCATGCGGATTCGGGAGTTTTCCAATGTGCCCATCATCATGCTGACAGCCAAAAGTGAGGATGCCGACAAGCTGATGGGCTTTGAGAGCGGTGCAGACGACTATCTTACAAAGCCGTTCAATATTTTGGAGCTGAAGGCCCGGGTGCGGGCGCTGCTGCGCCGTGCCGGTCTCCAGCGAGACAAGGGTACGCTGCTGACGGTGGGGGACTTGACGCTCAATACCGAGGAGCGGGTGGCGGTTCGGGATGAAGAGATCGTGGACCTCACAGCCAAGGAATATGATCTCATTGAGCTTCTGATGCGGAACCCCCGACGGGTATACAGCAGGGAGAACCTGATGAATGTGGTTTGGGGATATACCTACGCCGGGGATTACCGAACGGTGGATGTCCATATTCGCCGCCTGAGGGAAAAACTGGAAAGAAATCCGGCGGAGCCGGACCACATTATGACCAAGTGGGGAGTGGGGTACTATTTTAAGTGAGAAAGGATCTGTATTCAACAGACTGCCGGTGAAATTCTGCGTAAGCTACATCATCATTATTGCGGCGGTGCTGCTGCTGCTGAACACTTACCCACTGCTGGTGTCCCAGGATCTTGTGTTCCGCAGCAAGGAGGCCACCTTGCAGAGCAGTGTATCGGTCATGGTCTACTCCCTCTCTGGTTTGGAGCAGCTGGATGAGGAGAATGTCTCAGCCGCCATGGCGGTGGTAGAGGACACTGGCCTGTCCCGCATTCTGGTGACAGATACTGCGGGCAAAGTGCTCTACGACACCCGGGAGACGGGTGATGCGTTGGGAGAGTATGTCCTGTATACGGAGGTGGTCCAGGCCCTTCTTGGCAACGACGCCTTCACCTGCAGTTATCGGGACGATGCCTTCCGCAGCCGTGCCACCTCACCGGTGCTGTATCAGAATCAGATCATCGGTGCGGTGTATGCCTATGAGTACGACACGGAGCAGGCGGCACTGCTGGAGGGCCTGCAAGCCAATTTGCTGCGCCTCTCTGCGGTCATTGCGGTTGTGGTGCTGCTGCTCAGCGGCGTTTTGTCGGTGCTGCTGACCCAGCGAATCCGCAGTCTGCTGACGGCAATCCGCAAGGTCCGGGAAGGCGATTACAGCCACCGGGCGGAAATCACCGGGAAGGACGAGGTGGCGCAGATTGGACAGGCTTTCAACAGCCTCTCCGACCGCCTGGAGACCACAGAGGCTGCCCGGCGCCGATTTGTCTCCGACGCTTCGCATGAGTTGAAAACCCCGCTGGCCGCCATCCGGCTTCTGGCGGATTCCATTTTACAGACGGACAATATTGACTGGGAGACGACCAGGGAATTTGTGGCGGATATCGGGCAGGAAGTGGACCGACTTTCCAGGATCACGGAAGATCTGCTGCGACTGACCAGACTGGATAACGGCGTTATGGAGCAGGCTGACGCAGTGGACGTGCTGCCGATTCTGGAACAGGTCATGCGGATGATGAGCCTGGTGGCCCAGGAGAAGTCTGTGGATCTGACGTATGAGGCGGCGGAGGGCTGCCTGGTGGTAGGCACGCGGGATGAAATCCACCAGGTCATATACAATTTGACCGATAATGCGGTGAAATATTCCGCGTCCGGCAGCAGCGTACAGGTTTCCCTGCACCCAGTGGACGGCCAGGCAGAGCTGAAAGTGGCGGACAATGGCGCCGGTATTCCCGAGGAGGATCTGCCCCGCATCTTTGAGCGATTTTATCGGGTGGACAAGGCTCGCTCCCGTGCCGCCGGCGGTACAGGCCTGGGTCTGGCCATCGTCAGTGATACAATCCGGCGGCGGGGCGGTACCGTGGAAGCGGCCAACCGACCGGAGGGCGGCGCGGTGTTCACAGTGCGCTGGCCGCTGGTGGAAGGAGGCAGGTCTGAATGAAGAAGCTCTTGGCGCTGTTGCTTTGCGGCGTGCTTTTGACGGCTACAGGTTGTGCCTACGCGGCTATATCCAGTCAACAGCCCACCTATGAACTTTATTTTCGGGAAGCGGATCTGAAGACTGCTGCCGGCCGTGATGCCCTGCGGGCAGAGAGCATCCGTTTGGATGAGACACCGGAAAACACACAGGCGCTGGCGTCCACGCTGATGCTTCATCTGCTGGAGGGACCCACGGACGAAACCATGCGCAGTACAATCCCAGCCGGAACCACACTGAATTCGCTTCAGGTGCGGCAGGGGAGGGCAGAGGTTGATTTGTCAGCTCCCTATGGAACGCTCTCCGGCGTTGCTCTGATGCTTGCGGACTATGCCATCACGCTGACCTTGAGCCAGCTGAAAGAGATCTCTGCCGTGAAGATCACAGTTCTGGGGCAGGAGCTGGCCTATCGGGAGAAACAGGAATTCCATGAAGGGGATGTGCTGCTCTCACCAAAGGAGGATGTGGTGGGGACCGTTCGGGCTGTGCTGTACTTCCCGGACAGCGATGGCGTCCTGCGGGAAGAGACTCGGATTCTGGATCTCTTTGAAGGCGATACCCAGGCCGGAGCGGTGGCACGCGCACTGGAGCAGAAACCGGAGACCAAGGGGTTATTTCCAGCGTTCCCGGAGGACTTTCAGGTGAAAAATCTCTGGCTGGAGGATCGGGTCTGTTACGTGAACCTCTCCTCGGTACTGCTGAATTGCATTCCGGAGGACAGTGGCCTGCGGGAGCGGGCATTGGAGGCACTTTGCCTGTCGCTGTGCTCTCTGGAACAGGTGCAGGAGGTACAGTTTTTGGTGGACGGCGAATTTTATGAGACTTACCGTGGCCTCCCCTTGGGAGAACGATTTATCAGAGAATAGGAAAAAGGCGTGTTGCAGGGAGTCTGCAACACGCCTTTTTACATACCGAACAGCAGGCGGACCATCAGAGCTGCTACCAGAAAGCCAGTGAAGTCGGCGGTCAGGGCTGCGGGAATGGTGTGGCGGGTTCTGGTGATGCCGGCGGCACCGAAGTAGACGGCCACCGTGTAAAAGGTGGTCTCCGTACTGCCCATCATCACCGCAGCCACTCTGCCAACGTAGCTGTCTGGACCATAGGCGGCAATCAGGTCTCCGGTGACTGCCAGTGCACCGCTGCCGGAGAGCGGACGCAGCAGCATCAGCGGCACCGTTTCTGATGGAATTCCAAGCCATTCCAACAGCGGCGCGGCAGCGGATGACAGCGCGTCCAGGGCGCCTGAGGCTCGAAACATGGCCAATACGGTCATAAGTCCTACCAGAGCAGGTGCAATTCGCAGCAGTACCTGCAGGCCCTCCTCTGCGCCTTTGGTCAGGGTACCATACACATCCGTCCGGTGAAGAGCACCATACACCAGGACCATGGTCAGAAGCACCGGAATGACCCAGTCGGTGCCACTCATGGGCGGCCTCCCTGTCCGGACAGGAGACGGGCACAGAGCAGCCCGGCGGTAACAGAGACCAGGGAGGTGATCCAGACAGCGGGCAAGATATCAAAGGGGGCCTGGCAGCCGTGGACGGCCCGGAGTGAGGCCACTGTGGTGGGCAGCAGTTGGATGGAAGCGGTGTTCAGAACGACCAGACGGCACAGCTCGTCACTGGCTGTTCCGCCACAGCCTGCGGCCATGCGTCTGGCGGCTTGAATCCCCAGCGGTGTTGCGGCGTTGCCCAGCCCCAGGAGATTTGCGGAGAGGTTGGCTGAGACGGCGGAGAGGGTTTCCGGGTCCTGTGAGGCCCGTGGCAGCAGGCGTCGCAGCAGGGGGCGAAAGAGACGCGCCAGATGGAGGGCTAGCCCGCTCTCCCGGACCACGGCCATCACACCGGACCACAGGCACAGCAGCCCGGCCAGGGAGAGGGAGAGGGTGATTGCTTCACCGGCGCCCTCCAGGGCCGCGGCAGAGACTGCGCTCAGATGACCGGTACGCGCGCCGAAGAATAGGGACAGCGCGGCCATGATTGTCAGTACCCAGGACATTGCCAAAAATGACCACCTCATTTCAAAATACTGGATTGTTCGAAAAAACGCATTTATTCTAAAATAATTTGATTGATACGAACTGAAATCTTGTAAGATATCTGGGAAATAGCAAGTGTTAAAGTTTGTGGAATCTTTTAAAAGCTGCAAAACAGACGTTTTTAAAAGGGAAATGTTAATTAAATCTTAAATTTACAGATTGTGATTGACAGAGGGCAACTTCTTGTGATATCGTCTGATAGTAGGAAAGTATTGGCGTAGTGAAAAAGGAGGTTTGCTGTGAAGTCAACAGGTATAGTTCGCAAAGTGGATGAGTTGGGCCGAATCGTTCTCCCTATTGAGATGCGCCGTACATTGGACATCGCGGAGAGAGACGCACTGGAAATATATGTGGAAGGCTCGTCCGTCATTCTTAAAAAATATAAACCCAGTTGTATCTTCTGCGATGGATCCAAAGATATTACTACGTTTAAAGGCAAGAATGTCTGCCCAAAGTGTTTGAAAGAACTGAAGAATCTCACATAAAGCAGCATGACCTAAAAAGGGAGAACGCCCCTGCCAAGAGGATTGGCAGAGGCGTTTTTGCATTTATTCATCGGTTCGGGATTCCAGTGCAGCGGCGTAGAGCTCATTTTTGGAAAGACCGGTGTGCTGAGAAACTTCCTTTACAGCGTCTTTCAAGCGCATACCCTGCTCTTTCAGGACCAGAACCTGCGTCACTCCGTCCTCAAGTGTGACGACGGTCTCCTCCCGGGGCTGCGTACCGGCAACGACCAGAACGTACTCGCCCTTGGGGCTGTTGTCCTGATAGTAGGCCACAGCCTCCCCCAGAGTGCAGCGCATGGTTTCCTCGTGGAGCTTGGTCATCTCCCGGCATAGGGCCACGCGACGCTCCGGGCCGAAGGCGGATACCAAATCGTCCAGAGTGGTGCGGAGCTTATGGGGCGCCTCATGGAACACCATGGTTCGTTCCTCGTTCTTCAGAGAATCCAGATGGGCCTTGCGGCTCTTCCTGTTGACGGTCAGGAAACCCTCAAAGGTAAAACGACCGGTGGGCAGACCGCTGACGGCCAACGCATTCACGGCGGCGCAGCAGCCAGGGATGGAGAGTATCTCCAACCCGTTTTCGGCACACAGGCGGACCAGATCTTCACCGGGATCAGAGATGGCAGGTGTGCCGGCGTCTGTGACCAGTGCGCAGCTTTCACCGCCCAGCAGCCGCTGGAGAATCGCCTGTCCGGCAGTGACATGGTTATGCTCGTGATAGCTCACCAGAGGTTTCTTAATGTTAAAGTGATTCAGCAGCTTCACGGAGACACGGGTATCCTCTGCGGCAATAAAATCCACAGTTTCCAGGGTCTCCACTGCGCGGGGAGAAAAATCGCTGAGGTTTCCGATGGGCGTTGCCACCAAGTACAAAATGCCGCTCATGGCCTGTCCTCCTGTTGTCTGAAATAAATGGCATCCAGCTCCGGGGTGGGGGAGCCGGTGTCCGTTTGTAAAAGTAGGGGGGGCTCGATGGAGAGACCCGGTTTTCCGCCACGTCTGGCATCCAACAGCACCAGAGACGGCGGCGACTCCGGCCGCTTGCAGACCAATCGCAGGCGTTTTGGCTCCATAGCATGGCTACGCAGCGAACAGAGCAGATCTGTCAGCCGTTCCGGACGGTGGACCAGGCAGAAGCTGCCGCCCCAGCGCAGCAGATAGGATGCGGCAGCACACAGCTCCTCCAGGGAGCAGGTCAGCTCCGCTCTGGCGGACCGAATGGCGGCCCGCTCTGCCAGCTTTCCGGTATGAGGGGAAAAATAGGGGGGATTACTGACCACCAGATCAAAGCTGCCGGTGGGCAGCAGACTGCGAATTTCCCGCAGGTCGCCATGGAGTGTTTTGAGATGGTCTGTCAGTCGGTTTTCTGCTGCAGCCCGCTCTGCCAGCCGGGAGCTCTCTAGTGAAAGCTCCACGCCTGTGACCGTGAGGCCAGGCTGCCGCTGGAGCAGGAGCAGACCCAGAAGACCGCTGCCGCTGCCCAGATCACACACCCGCAGGCCCGGTTTTAATCGGGGCAGAGAGGAAAGAAGAAACGAGTCAGTTCCCGGCGGAAACAGCGCATCGTCATAGAGAATGCGATAGCCCCCGGGGCAGAGGAGATCCCAGTGCTCCAAAACAAATCCTCCTTCCAGTTGACATTTTATCCATTATATGAAAAAGAAGCCGCTCCCGCAAGCGGGAGTTTCAAAAAATTGAGACATAAAGAAAACCCCCACAAGCCAAGCTTGCGGGGGTTTTGTCGTTCCTTAGAAATTAGTCCTCGGGAACAATGGCACCGTTGGGGCAAGTGTCTGCGCAGGAACCGCAGTCCAGGCAAGCAGCAGCGTCGATCACGTACTGATCGTCACCCTGGCTGATAGCACCAGCGGGGCAAGCGTCAGCGCAAGCGCCGCAGCTCACGCAAGCAGAAGTAATCTTGTAAGCCATGTGGGAAGCACCTCCATATGTTTTGTGTTTTATCATTTTAACACATAAGGAGAAAAATGCAAGACTGTTTTCTGAATTAAATTACGACTTTGGAAAAATTGTCTTTCTCCCACGTATGAATGAGGAGAATCGTCATGTTCACAGTTTGTTTTCAATAAGGTCAAAGAAAGTCAAAGATTTGCCATTGACAATTATCCGCATTGTGTTATACTAACGTCAGAAACAGAAAGTCAAAGATAGTCAAAGTCAAAAAGAAATAAAAAAGTTTGACATTGACTGGAAAGGGATGAGATATCAGTGGGTATTTCGGATTTGATCGCCAGCTTTCTTCAGGACAGTCTGAAGGAGGCGGAGAATGGCGTGCTGGAGGTCCAGCGCAGCGATCTGGCGCAGCGGTTCAATTGCGTGCCCAGTCAAATCAATTATGTCATGTCCACCAGGTTTTCCCCGGAGCGCGGCTACATTGTGGAGAGTCGTCGGGGCGGCAACGGATACATCCGGATCACCCGGGTGCAGGTGGATCGGCAGACGCTGCTGATGCACGTTATCAACACCATCGGCGATTCACTGGATTTGGCCTCGGCCAGAGCGATCCTTGGCAACCTGGTTCAGTCCGGGGCGCTGGAAGAGTCGCTGGCACGGGCGCTGCTGGTGGCGGTGGGAGATAAGTCCCTGGGCCGGGTCCCGCGAGAGATGCGGGACAGCGTGCGGGCAGACCTGATGAAACAGGTATTGATCCTGCAAGTTTGAGCCTGCCAAAATTCATTAGTTAACATTGATTCATTGCGAATAGGAGGAATTCATTATGAAATGCGAGAATTGTGGTAAGAATGAAGTAACATTCGTCTATCAGAGCAATGTGAACGGCAAGATCACGGAAAAGCATCTCTGCCAGGAATGCGCAGAAAAGCTGGGTTACACCAATATGGCAGTGCAAGGGCAGCGGATGATGAAGAACTTCTTTGGAAACAGCCTCTTTGGAGATAACTTCTTTGATGATTTCTTCACCCCCATCCCCAGTCTGATGGGTCGTATGAACCGGATGCTGGAAGACCCATTCGATGATTTCTTCATCGATATGCCTGCCCTGTCTGTAACGCCTGCGGATCAGCAGGAGACACCTCAGCAGCAGGGGGATCACCTGGTGGACCATGAGGAGCAGAGCCGCTTCTCTCGGATGCGCCAGCTCAACGCCAAGAAAATGGAGATGAAAAAGGCCGTCCGCAAGGAAGACTTTGAGCGTGCCGCAGAGCTGCGGGACGAGATCCGCCAGATGGAGGCGGAACAGAAGGAACAGAAATAACGGGTATTAACGAAAGAAGGTTCCAGATATGAATGAAAATAAATTTACGCCGGGCGCGGAAGAGGCGCTGCGGTATTCCCATGACGCGGCCGGAGAGCTTGGTCATGGTTATGTAGGTACCGAGCATCTGCTGCTGGGCCTGCTGCGGGAGGAAGAGGGCATTGCCCACGAGGTCCTGACTGAAGCAGGACTCACCGACAACATGGTGACGGATATCATCAAAAAGAGCGTAGGTGCGGGGTTGCCCGGAAGCAATCCCGCCCAGGGGCTCACCCCCCGTGCAAGGCGTGTCGTGGAGATTGCGCTGGAGGACTCCAACAGGGGCGGTTACAGCTATGTGGGCACCGAGCATCTGCTGGCAGGTCTGCTGCGGGAGGGCAACAACATGGCTGTCCGTATTCTCCGCACAGCCGGTTTGGATGCCAAGCGGTTGTACACGGCCCTGATGGAAAAGCTGAACGAAACGCCCAGAAGCCGGATGGCTGAGGCCAGGACCGGCGCATCCCAGCGGGAGGACAGCTCCAAATACAAGACACTGCGGGAGTTTACCAGAGATCTGACAGCAGACGCCCTGGCGGGTAAGCTGGACCCGGTCATCGGCCGAGATGATGAGATCCAGAGGGTCATTCGGATTCTCTCCCGCCGCAGCAAGAACAATCCCTGTCTGATTGGCGAGCCCGGTGTGGGCAAGACGGCAATTGCGGAGGGACTGGCCCGGAAGATCGTCATGGGCGACGTGCCAGATGACTTGCTGGATAAGAAGCTGCTGTCTCTGGACCTCTCCGGCATGGTGGCCGGTACCAAGTACCGGGGCGAATTTGAAGAGCGCATCAAAAAGGCTATCGATGAGGTGAAGAAAGCCGGCGACGTGATCCTATTCATCGATGAGCTGCATACCATTGTGGGCGCCGGCTCTGCAGAGGGTGCCGTGGACGCGGCCAATATCATCAAGCCGGCACTGGGCCGTGGTGAGATCCGGGTTATCGGTGCGACCACCCTGAACGAATACCGTCAGTATATCGAAAAGGATGCGGCCCTGGAACGCAGATTCCAGCCCGTGCATGTAGGTGAGCCCAGCCAGGAGGCTTCTCTGGAGATTCTGAAGGGTTTGCGGGAAAAATATGAGGCCCACCACAAGCTGACCATCACCGATGAGGCGTTGGAGGCGGCAGTCAACCTGTCTGCACGCTACATCAACGATCGTTTTCTGCCTGATAAGGCCATCGATCTGATGGACGAGGCCGCCAGCCGGGTCCGGATGGAGTCGGAGGAGATCTCTCCGGAACTCAAGAGTCTGGAAGAGAAGATTGCCGCTCTGGTAAAGGATAAGGATGCTGCCATTGCGGCACAGGACTACGAAAAGGCCGCCCAGCTCCGGGATATTGAGAAGAATTACCGGGAGCAGGTGGATCTGGAACGGGAGAAGCGCCGTAAGAACAGTTCCAAGCATCGCCCGGTCAATGGAGAGGATATTGCAGCCGTGGTGTCCGGCTGGACCGGCATTCCGGTGACTCGGCTGACTGAGGACGAGGGAAAACGTCTGCTGCACATGGAGGATACGCTTCACAAGCGCGTGGTTGGCCAGGATGAAGCAGTCCATGCGGTGGCCCGTGCCATCCGCCGCGGCCGTGTGGGCTTGAAGGATCCTAAGCGTCCTATCGGCTCCTTCCTCTTCCTGGGACCTACCGGTGTGGGCAAAACCGAACTGTGCAAGTCTCTGGCAGAGGCCATGTTTGGTGACGAAAATGCCATGATCCGCATTGATATGTCGGAGTACATGGAGCGTCATACGATTTCCCGTCTGGTGGGTTCTCCTCCCGGATATGTGGGCCATGATGAGGGCGGCCAGCTGACCGAGAAGGTCCGCAGGAAGCCATACTCTGTGGTGCTCTTTGACGAGATCGAAAAGGCCCATGAGGACGTGTGGAACATCCTGCTGCAAATCCTGGACGATGGCCGCATCACCGACTCCCAGGGTCGGACGGTGGACTTTAAGAACACTGTGATTGTCATGACCAGCAACATTGGTGCAAAGCTGCTGACCGCGGCAGGCGGAAAGTTGGGTTTTGACGCCGAGACCGGCAAGCCGGATGAGGAAAAGCAGTTCCAGGAGGCCAAGGAAGGCGTTCTGGCGGAGCTGCGCCAGACCTTCCGGCCGGAGTTCCTGAACCGAATTGATGATATCATTGTATTCCGTGCCCTGACCCAGGATGATATCTGTGAGGTGGCTCGTCGGATGCTGCACACATTGTCTGCTCGGATGCAGGATATGGGCATCGGTCTGGACATCAGTGATGAAGCTGTGGCCGAGCTGGCCCGGGAGGGCTTTGATCCCAAGTATGGTGCCAGACCTCTGCGCCGTGCCATCCAGAGCAAGGTGGAGGATGCGGTGGCGGAGCGGATGCTGGATGGCACGCTCCACAAGGGCGATACCGCGAAACTGGAAGTGGATGGTGACCACCTGCTGGTGACCAAGTAAGAAAAAACTGCTTTTTCCTGTATGGAACTGCCCTGGTTGTATGGACAGCACAAAAAACCCCTCTGGTGGGGGATTATAAAATGCAACAGGAGTGGCGCTGTGTCAACAGCGCCACTCCTGCTTTGTGCAGCATCGTCCGTGATGGCAGTCTTATGTTGCTGCTTGACACTTTGGTTTATTTATAATAAACTAAAGTTAGTTTATTGAGAGTAAACCAAAAGGAGAATTTTTTATGGCTGAGATGAAGATGGGCGTGGTGGAGTCCCGTTTTGCAGATATTATCTGGGGAAATGAGCCTCTGCACTCCAGAGAACTGGTAAAACTTTGCGAAAAAGAGCTGAACTGGAACCGGTCTACCACTTACACGGTTTTGCGCAAGCTCTGCCAGCGTGGCATTTTCCGGAATGAGGATGGAATGGTGTCCTCTGTTCTCTCAAGGGACGACTTCTACGCGGTCCAGAGCGAACAATTTGTGGACGATACATTTGAAGGCTCACTGCCTGCCTTTATTGCAGCCTTTACCCAGCGAAAAGGAATCTCCAAAGAGGAAGCCGCAGAGATCCGCCGCATGATTGACGCAGCTGCCGGAAAAGAGTAAAGCATGGGCGAATTGTTTTTAAAAATCCTTAACATGAGTATTGCCGCATCCTGGCTCATTTTGGCAGTCGTCCTGTTACGGCTGGTGTTGAAAAAGGCACCGAAGTGGATCAGCTGTGTTCTTTGGGCATTGGTGGCAGTGCGGTTAATCTGCCCGATTTCCTTTGAATGTGCATGGAGTCTCATTCCCAACGCTGAACCGATTCCCTCTGAGATTTTCATGGCACAGCCTCCGGAAAGTCACAGCAATGCCATCATCGATCCAATCATCAATCCGAATCTACCGAAAATATCTCCCGTGGAATCGGAGAAAACGATAGATATGCTGCAGACAGAGCATATCTATGTAACCCTGATCTGGATGGCGGGTGTAACCGTTATGGTAGCCTATGCTGTTTTCGGCTATATTCAGTTGCGGCACAGGGTAAAGGCTTCCATCCGTCTGAAAGAGCATATTTGGCTTTGCGATGAGATCGCAACGCCGTTTCTCCTTGGCTTTTTCAGCCCGAGGATCTATATACCTTCCGGAACAGAGGAAAGTCAGATAGTACACATCATTGCCCACGAAAAGGCCCATCTGAGACGCAAAGACCACTGGTGGAAGCCGCTTGGCTATCTGGTATTGGCGATTCACTGGTTCAATCCTCTGGTGTGGGTGGCATACATCCTTCTGTGCCGGGATATTGAACTGGCCTGCGATGAAAAGGTTGTCCGTGACCTTGGAAAAGAGGAGAGTATTGCCTACTCTGAGGCATTGCTTTCCTGCAGTGTAAATAGAAGAACCATTCTGGTCTGTCCCCTTGCCTTTGGCGAGGTTGGCGTAAAAGAAAGGGTGAATCGTGTGCTGAACTATAAGAAGCCTGCGTTTTGGATCGTGGTTATCGCTGTGGTGGCAAGTATGGTACTGGCAGTCTGCTTCCTGACAAATCCAAATTCCTTCCCCGTTGAATTTGATTCTGTTCAAATTGCAGAAGCAAGCACCATGGACTTTAGAACGAATAATGGCCCGACCACTTTCCGATTATCCGCAGCAGAAATTGATGAACTGAGCAGCCGTATGAAAGACTTAAAGGTTGGACGGAAAGACCAGCATTTGCAAGGACATACACCGTTCTACTCTCTCTATGTAGATACCGACAAAAACGGCAGAATTACCTTCAGCAGTTTTAATTCCGATGGAAGCCTTTCGGCAGTTCTATATGAGAATGCGTACTACCGGATAAGCGATTCTGGCTTTATCAGTTATTTACAAAGAATGTGCTCCGGGGAAACCAGAGCCGAAGCGAATGAGCAGGCAACGGCCTCCCAGAATGACTTGGATAGTGCCATCTCTGCTGCCATCACGGAACACTATGCACCGGACAAGCCGGACGGCCTCATCCATGTGGAGAGCCATGCACAGCTGTTCGATAAACAGGTATGCGGTGTACAGAAGGTCGATGGAGACAGCAACGTAGAAAAAGTAACCGTTTATCTGCTGGTGCTCCACGAGAGCTTCCGCCCGGACTCCGATCCCACGCAGCCGCTGGAAAGTGTTGGAGGAGACTATATACCTGCCGTTTTAACATTCCGTCTTGGAGAGGGCGGAGACTATCTGCTGGAGGAATACTGGGAGCCCGGAATGGGCAGTGATTACGCTAAGGATATTAAGGAAAAGTTCCCGGAGGTAGCAGAGCAGCAGGTTTGGAACGACGAAGAGATCCTCACGGCCTTGCAGGAGGAGAATCAGGAAAAGGTTCATACAGCACTTCAGAAGCAGGGCAGCTTTGAAGAACTGGCGGATGGCCTGATCCACAGTATTTGTCGCTCCTCCAATCATTCCTCTAATCCTCAGGATTATATTCACAAGGCTCAGAAACAGTATGACGAGCTACGGGGTTATGGAGAAGCCACCCTGCGATACTGCTTCCGTCAATTTTTAGCTGGCAGCCAGACCGATTTGGACGGTCATATCATGGCAGAGCTGTGCCGGGACATCATGGCGGATCGGTTCGGCATGGCAAGAGAGGATGTGCTCTATGAAACCGGGCAGGCGTGGTTTGACCAGTTCTACGCCAATGCGCAGCGGACGGCAGAAGCCGTTTCTCTGGAAGAACTGGAAAAATATCATCCCGTCAGCAAGCTTTTGCTGGATATGACCGAAGAGAATCTAAAGGGAGAAAATCTGTTCCACGGCCAGGCCGTCAGTACCTATTCTTTCAAAGAAAAAACACCAACGGAAGAAGCGACGATCATCCTTTATGATGATGGAAAATTTGAATTGCAGTTTTCTCCACTAAGCAGCTATTTCGGTATAGGCAGATATATCATGGCCGATGGGCGATTGACGCTGGATACCTCCAATGGGAAATTCACCTATGTCTTTGAGATGGCAGATGATACGCTTGTATTTGATGCCGATGCTTCCTCGGATATGGTGTGGTATTCCGGCTTGGAAGATGGATCAGTGCTGTATCTCACATATCCAAGCAACTATTCTGAACATGTGAATGAAACCAACGCCGCACAGAAACATATAACCTTGCCAATAGAGGAGCGGTAAGATACGCTGGGGTACTTTTGGACGCTTCTGATCCGCAATGGCCTGCAGGGGAAATGGTTCATACAGTGCAGGGCACCAGTGCCAATGCCCACGATGAGACCGGAGTGCGGGAACGGTTAACCGGTGAGGAAACCGTGGTGAATGGTAATAACGGGTATCTGGATGCCCAAAAACTGGGAGATACCCTTGGCTTCAATCACCAGGAAAATGAATCCGCTACAAGGTGAATCACCGTCCTTCTCAGAGCAAATGCGTCTCCATGCCAGCTTGGACGCAGATTCAACGCTGCCAACGGGAGAAACCTCTATGTAAAACCAAGGGTCAACTGTCCTGCCGACAACGCTGTGTCAGAAGGACAGTTCCTTATTCATTATGATGCGGTGTGCCTAAGCGATGGTTTGGACATGCCACAGTGATGATTCTCTTTCGACAAATGTGGTGTGAAAACCTTGTTTTGCCGTACTGAACAATACTATGGATTTTATGCAGGGGCCAACTTCATATATAAGCAATCAAAAATTTGGGGGGAAAATGAAAAAAAGACTTGCATTTTGAAAATCTACATGATATTATTAAAAAGCTGACTCACGAAGTCAGCTGCAAATCAGTTTCCGGGTGTGGCGCAGTTGGTAGCGCGCTTGACTGGGGGTCAAGAGGCCGTGAGTTCAAGTCTCGCCACTCGGACCATGCAGAGTGTCCGTTACAGGATTTGAGAAAATCCTGCAACGGCCACTCTGCTTTTTTATTCTCAAAAGTCAACTTGTAATTTCTGCTGGGGAGTAGCTGACGGCTACTCCCTTTCTCGTTTCGTAAGTGCTTTGCAATCACTCTGTCATAAAACAGCGGCAGGGCAGTTATTCCCCGTCCTTTATTACGCAGCACAAGCGCAGTGAAGCAGGCCCCTTTCCATGTCAGGTTATCCTGTCTTGTGGGTGGATGCCCGGGAAATTCCAACCTCCAACATGATTTAGGGTCTAGATCGTGATATCAGCAGACGCACCAGTGCGGGGGATTCCCTCAACGGTAGTAGAATGGGGTTCCATCTCCTTAATCTCTGCATAGAAGGTCTGGAGATCAGAGGGCGAAAGCTGTTCACCACCGCCTTCAAAGAGATCGTAGGCTGCAAATATGGGCACATAACTTTCGCTGTTTTTGTCACTGCCCACTGTGGGCAGTGGGATAGCTCCGTTTACGCATTTTCTGCGGGCATTTGGATTACGAACTGAAATTGGCCCGGCCTTTCAGACTGCTGAGTACGGTTATCGCAAGGTTGACACGTTCGGTTTCACCAACTCACATGCAAAGAACCGCTTTCCGACTATTCTGTCTATTTGAACTTTCATTGACAGATGCATTTTAGCATGCTGGGCACCATTCGTCACGTTTTACTTTTCAGAAACACGCGCACTCCAAAAGGACCCTTTGACAGACTGACGGCAGTGGTTTGAACCACTGCCGTTTGAATATGCTAACGCATCTCCTGATTTATCCAATGATCCTGGATGTGCTACGACGCTCCGTTTTTGGATCGTTCACAGCCGCATCAACAGGGGTGCAGTCCGTGCAGATGTTTGTATTGCTTGCCTCGCCGCACTCCACGCTGGGCGTTCCGGCTACGGCTCGGGCACCGAATTCTACAGGGACGGCAACACATATCTGCTGTCTGATGGTAAAGCGGCAGACTCCACCGTTCTGGGGACACACTGCACCCGCTGTTACCACGGGTTCGCCGCAGCAGCTTGTGATCGGCGTACCTACGCGTGCAAAGGGGGTTACCGTCACCGGTACGCAAACGGTGGAGCGCTGATACCCGACCACCGGGCAGCCTGCGTCCTGCTTTTCGCATGTGGGGCCGCAAATTTCCAATCCCTCTGCTGTCGTATTGCCGCCGAAAAGACAGAGGTCAATGCCTGCCACCTCGCGCGGCACTGTCAATTCAAAGCAGATACGCATCATCCCGTAGATTTTATCCAGCGGGAAATCAAATTTCAGACCGGTGCATCCGGTAGGAGGATCGGATTTGCTGGCGGTTCGCATCTCCACATTGCCGCCTTCACCAAATACCACTTCCTGGTCTACACCGTTTATGACAACGGTGATATTTACAATCTCAGCTTCCGGAATTTCATCACACATCCCAAGGACCAGATGGCTTAGATCCGCATATAGCGGAATATCTTCACCAACGGCCATCACGTCATAGCAGAATCGCTGGTTCTCGCCCACGGCCGGATTGAGGATGGAATCGGTCAAATCCAGGGAGATCTGAAATGGAAGGACTCGATCACTCTGAACGGTGGAGTAATCGATTTCCAGATTGCACATAGGAACTCTTGCCTGATTGCAAGAACATGACATGACTGAACACACGCTCCTCTTTCGAATTTGAGTCAGCAAGGCGCTGGCCAGTTCATCCTATGCTTCCAGAGGGGGCGGTGTGTATGGCCTGCACGGTAGCTTCCGGCAGATAGGCGATAACGCAGTCGTGACGTTTTCTGCATGGCGCTCATGCCTTCGCACACTTTAGAAAAGACGCACGAAAACAACCGTTTTCGTGCGTCTTTTCTGTTAAGCGTCATTTCGTCGTTTGAATCATCAGCTTGCCGGAGACGGAATGCAGCGTGACCGGGATGCCGTTTTGCAGTCTGACATGGCCTCGGGACTCATTCCCATTCAGCGTGATGGTGCCCATGCTGTCAGCCTGGATGGCGGCAGCGTGGCTGAGGGTCAGGTTGATGCTGCCGGAGGTGCTTTTCAGCGTCCCCTCCTTGGAAATGGCACCGGTGACCTGCGTCTGGCCGGAAATCGTGCCGGTTTCCAGCGTTTTGAAGGCGCCGTCCACCTGTACATCGCCGGATACGCTCTCTGCGTCCAGACTGTCTGCGGTGAGTTTGGCGGCGGTGACATTCCCGGACGTGGATTTCAGGTTTACCTCCCCGGCCGTGACATCCTCGACTCCTACGTCTCCAGATGTGGAGGACAGGGAGAGGTCGTCACAGGAGACGCCCTGGACGGACACGTGACCGGACAGCGTATCCAGTTCTGCCTGAGACAGGGCCGTGCCCTCCGGCACCGTCACCGTCACGAACCAGTCCTGACTGCGGTCAAAATACTGCTTGGGGTCAAAGGTGGTCTCCACATACAGCGTATCTCCCTCCACGCCGAAGCGCTTGAGGGGTTCTTTTTCCGAAAGATTGTAGGAAACCGCCCACTGCTTGCCGGGAACGATGCGGATATCTGCCGCCAACACGTCGATTTCCACGGAGGAAAACTCGTCCAGCGTCTGCGTCACCCCAGGAAGTGTGCTGTGCAGTGTCTCCCCGGTGGGGACCGGTTCTGTGGGCGGCTGCGCCATGGCGTTGCAGGCGGTCATCCACAGGGACAGCGCAAGCAGTATCCCCATCATCCAAAATTTTTTCATATACTGACAGTCCTTTCTTATTTTTGCTAGATTGCCCACCCAACGTCCGCGTCATACTCCCCTGCGCTCATCATTTCCACACAGAATTTTCTGGGAGGCAGTCGCCCCTTTCTATGAGTACAGTGTATTCCTCTTGAGTTCATTTGTAAAGAAGAACAAACGGTGCCACTCAAAAATGGAGTGGCACCGTGTTAAGAGAGTCATAATTTTCTTATGGGAAGCCGCTTACTGTGCGGATCTCCACAGGAAGGTCACAATCTGGCCTCTGGTGCAGGGAGCGTTGGGGCTGAACGTGGTGGCGCTGGTACCGTTGGTGATACCCTGGTCCACAGCCCACTCTACAGCATCGTGGTAGTAGACGTTATCGGGAACATCGGTAAAGATGGTGTGCTGCTTTGCAGTGCTGCTGCCGCCCAGTCTCGCCAGGAAGGTGAGGAATTGCGCACGACTGACAGTCTGGTTTGGATTGAACGTGTCAGCGGAGGTGCCCTGGGTCAGGCCGTTTTCCACGGCCCAGAGAACGGCATCCTTGTAATAAGCCGTCCCTGTCACATCAGCAAAGTGATTGTCCCCGGAAACGGGAGCGGGAGAGCCCATGCTGCGCCAGAGGAAAGTGATTGCCTGGGCCCGGGTGCAGGGCTGCTGGGGTGCAAACACCGTGGAAGTGAGGCCGTTGGTTATGCCCTTGCTCACCGCCCAGAGGACGGCGTCATGGTAATAGGCGCCCTCTGCCACATCGGAGAAGTTGGCGGCGGGTGTGAACACAGCGTGAACCGTGATGGCGGTACCGGGCATCTGGAACTGGAAGCCGCTGTCGGAGACCTTGGTCTCCACCATGCTCCCGTCCTTGGCTGTGACGGTCACTTCCTTCAGAATGTAGCCCGGCTCAGGCTGGACGGTGCCGTGGACGATCTGGCCCTTTTCTGGCCGCTTCGGGGAAAGTGTCACGGTGCCGTGGTCGGCGTTCTCCACAGTGACCGTGTAGATAGGAGCGCTGCCGCCGGAAGAACCGGAGTGACTCTGATTCTTGGTGAAGTTTGCCACGATGGTCATGTTCTGATCCATGGTGACAGTCAGCGGATTGGTGCTGCCGGCGGCTGTGCCATTGACAGTCCAGCCGGAGAAGGTGTAGCCGGGATCAGCGGAAGCAGTGACTTGTACCTTGCTGTTCATGGGCACAGGGCCGTTTGCGGCGCTGGCAGTAACGCAACCGCCCCGACCGGCGCTTACGGACAGCAATGCGCTGCCAGCTTCCACGGGGACTTCTGCCTTCACGCTGTTCTGCTCCAGTGTGATGGTGTATTGTTGGTCGTAGTCGCTGCCCATGCCGGGTTCGTGAGCGTAGAGAACCAAGCCCAAGGTGTGGCCTGCGGGCACCTCGTAGACGGTGGGCTGGAGGTAGATGGTGTAGTTGTGATACTCACCGGCCTTCAGCTCCACCCGATCAGACTGGGCCGCAGAGGCGGAGTTGTAACCGGCGTTGGGGTTGCACAGATCCATCCATCCTCTGGTGATGACGTTGTAGGAGACATTCACAGTCTGGTGCTGTGTCAAGTCCAGGTTCTTGAGGCCGCCGCCCATCCAGGCACCGCCTTTTTTCAAGATGGTCTTGGGGACGTAGGAGCCTTCGGTGTGGAACACCGGGAAGGTCTCGCCCTCGGGGGCTAAGTCCACCAGCATGGCACTGACCATCAGGTTATCCCGATTCAGCGGGGTACCCTCTGGCAGGGCCGCAGCGTTGTTGACGGAGGCGGTGAAGCTGACCTGAGAGACACCCTTGATGACGATATCCTCTGCCAGCTCCATGGTATAGCGGACGTTGCCCTCCGTATCTCTGTTGGAAAAGACCTCTGCCCAGTTGCCGCTGTTGACGTTCGGAATGCTGCTGGTGATGGCGGCATTTTCCTCACCGGAGCCGCTCAGAGTCAGGCTGACAGCTGTCTCCCAGCTGTCATAGGTGTGCCAGGTGGGGGAGTGGCTGTCCTCCACCGTGACGGCAGCCATATTCTCGGCGTTATTGTCCAGGCCATACAAATAGTGGCTGAACCAGCGGTTCAGGATTTCATCATAGGTCTCGTCCCCAATGTCAAATGTCAGACTGGCGGAGGGATAGGTGGGGGTCAGGTGGCCGTCCTGATGCAGCAGCAGCTTCACGTTCTGACCGGCGTCCCGGAAGGAGCGGTACATCATGTCAAAGTGCTTGGGCCGGACGTTGTAGTCGTTGAGGCCGTGGACAATCAATGCCGGACACTGGAAGTTGTTGCTGGTGGTGTAGTCCCGGTTGGCCCAATGGTCGCCGTAGTCGCCGTTAAGGGCCAGCTGCTCCTGCTTCATCTGATACAGGTGGTGACCATATTTCTCTCGGATGGTCTCAAAATCGCCGTTGGAGGTGTACTCGGGATGTTCCAACTCATGAGCCTCTGCCTGAGCCTCCGTACTGTCCAGATACCGGCCGGTGCAGTAGGCAGCCAGACTGTTGGTGTAGGCAGGGCTCCATCTGGTATGCACACCCTGAGAGTTGGTGTAGTCGTACCAGCTGGCGATACCGGCCACGGGAACGATGGTCTCCAGGCCCTTCACACCGGTGGCGGCCAGGCCAAACTGCGTGGTGCCCGCATAGGAGCGGCCGGTCATGCCTACCTTGCCGTTGGACCAGTCGGCCGTGATGGCAATGTTGCTGGTTTTATCGGTGTAGGCTACCCGGTCACCGGTGAGCCACTCGATCACGCATTTAAAGGCGTCGATTTCCAGGTCGGAGCCGCAGGTCTCAAAGCCCTCGGAGCCCCGTGTGCCCAGACCACCCACCTCCACCACAGCAAAGCCGCGGACCAGATAGGAATCGTACCACTCCAGATCCTCGTAACACATGGCTTGTTCAAATGGGTTGTAGTAGTACCAGTCATCGAATTTTGCGTTGGCGGCATGGGTCATGGTATCCGTCGTTCCTGCCGCCACACGAGCAGCGGGAGATGCGTACATATCAAAGCCCAGCTCACCCTCTACATAGGGCAGACTGTAGTCGGTGCAGCCGGTGATGTAGGGCCGCGCCTCGTAGATGGTAGCGGCTTTGTACTTCCCCTCAGCAGCCGCTTTGGGCAGCTGGACCAGTGCCTTTACCAGATCCAGCTTGCCGTCGCCGTCGGTGTCGTGGTTGGTCTCCACGTAGACGCAGTAGCGGATAATGTCGCTTGTTGCATTGCTGTAATCGTGGTCTACACCGGTGGTGTAGGGGAAGATGGGCTGGGCCATGCCATTGAGAAACAGGGGAGTCTGCTTCTCAACGGCCTGCTTCAGTGCTGTGATTTCATAGCTGTTTTTCAGGCTGTCAAACTGCTCCTGTGTGCAGGGATCGTCGCCCTGTTCACCTGCGGACAGCAGACCCATGCTCTGGGCCATGGAACGATAGTCATCGGGATAGCTGCCCAACTGGGTGTCAGCCAGTCCGGCGCCCAGCATCAGGAAGGCCATGGCCTCCAACTGCGTCACCACAGCGTCGTCCTCGCCGTCCAGCGGCAGATTCAGGTCGGGGGCAAGTGCCTTCAGGTCCTTCCAGTGGACCATGCCATCGGCAGTGGGGATGTCAGTGGCAGTCTCGAGTTCGAGGGGGGACTCAATCTCGGCAGGAGACACGGTGTCATTTGCAGATTCCTCTGTCCCTGCATCGCCGGTATTCTTTTCAGAATTTACCGGAGTTGTGGGAGCGGCCTCGGTGCCGTCGCCCATCTCTTCGGTCACGGTGCTGCCGGTGGTTTCTTCCAGGTTCTCCTGAACCACCGGCGTGCTCTCTCCGACATCCGAAAGCTCTTGAGCCATAGCCGGTGCCGTGCAGGAGAGAAGCAGGGATGCTGCCAGCAGCCACGCTGCCAGTTTCGTTGTGATCTTCATGTTCTCACTCCTCATTCAGTTTGCTGGACATCCGGCACAAGGAACAGCGTCAAACGCTGGACAGCTTTCGGTCGGCGCATCCAATTTTTATGATATTCTATACCTACGATGCATAAATTTCCATATTGCATCCTGCAACAAGTTTATTGCTATATATAAATTGCTTTGCACTAATTTCTACAAAATTTACGCTTTTTATCGATTTGGAGCGGCGGAGGGACTTGCGTATTCAGTTGCTTTTCACCACTTGATATGAATGTTTATTTGAAATATGCCTTAATATAGTGGCTATATGAATATAAATTCCACATATTGAAGTAGCCATTCACAAAATTCCTTGCATAGAGAACCCGCTCCATCCGTAAGCAATAGCTGTTTCTCAGCATGCCATGTGCAAAAAAGGCAGCGCTTTCTGAAATATACGAAAAATACTTTAGTGTTTTTGATAATGGCGATTAGATTCAAATTGAATAAATATTCAACAATGCTGTGATGCTCGCAAGTACAAACCACTCAAAAACAGGCCGGGTGAGGACTGCCATTTACTCCTCGCCCGACCTGCCTTGCTTCGATTGGTGGAAGGTGTGTCTGTGCCCGCTTAGTGGGCAGCAATGTTTGGGTTGTTGAAAACAAAACCCTGGTATGTCACCGTTTTGAGGGACGTACCAGGGCCGGGGCGGGAAGTGCGAAAATCACCTGCTTGCATTTTCTGAGGAGTAGATGGGGATTCATCAAATTCACCTTCCTGTCAAAGGGACCTGTTTTGAACATACTGGGGGATGGCCGCATTTGCTTGAAAAGGAATAGCACAGGATTTTTACAAGTCCTGATGGTTGAAAATGGGCAAAAAAAGCCGTGAGACGGGAGAAGCCCAGTCTCACGGTCTTGTTGATAAAAGCGCTTGTGGATGGTGTGTCAGCAGCTGACGGGTGTTGGCTTACTGCTTGACAGTGTCGTCCCGGCGGACGACTTCTCCGTGGAACACAATAGCCCGGATGGACAGATCCGCCTTGTTCAGCAGCACCAAGCTGGCCTCCTTGCCCTCGTCCAGGGTGCCCACACGGTGATCGATGCCCAGCATGCGGGCGGGGTTGTATGACGCAGCGCGGACCGCGTCAGCCAGGGGAATACCGAAGGCGTGGGCCTGGCGCACGCAGCCCATAAGGCTGGTGACGGAGCCAGCCAGCGTGTTGGGGTCGTCTGCCATGGTGGCACGATTGCCGTGGAGCTCAATCTCCTGACCGCCAAAGGGGTATCTGCCGTCCGGCATACCGGTGGCCCGCAGGGAGTCGGACACCAGAATCATCCGATCCGCACCCATCATCTGGAAGGTGGCGCGTACCACTGCCGGGTGGATGTGGACACCGTCACAGATCAGCTCGGCGCAGGCGCCGGGATGGTCGAAGATGGCACCGATCACGCCGGGGGCACGATGGGTGAAGGGAGGCATGGCATTATAAAGGTGTGTGGCCTGCCGCGCCCCCGCTTCCAGTGCGGCGCTGGCGGTGTCGTAGTCAGCCATGGTGTGACCCAGGGAGACGGCAATGCCCAGGTCCTTTGCGGCCCTGATGAACTCAATGGAGCCGGGCTGCTCGCAGGCCAGCGTCACCAGCTTCACAAGCCCCCCCGCGGCCTCCTGAAGACGGGCCAGCATGGCCACGTCCGGGTCCCGCAGGTACTTAGCGTTCTGAGCACCCTTTTTGGCCATGCACAGGAAGGGACCCTCCAGATGTACGCCCACCAGCTCGGCACCCTGGTTCTTCTCGCTCTGCGCCTTTGCCACCTGGCAGGCCAGGGTCAGCTCCTCCTCGGAAACAGTCATGCCGGCGGGACAGATGTAGGTCACGCCCTCGGAGAGCTCAAAGTCGGCCATCTTCTGCAAGCCTGCTTCCAGACCGTCGCTGAAGTCCTCTCCCAGAGCACCGTGGAAGTGCTGGTCGATGAGACCGGGTATGACATAGCAGTCTGTGGCGTCGAGAACCTGCTCGTCGCCGCTGACGGCGGAAATCATCCTGCCCTCGGTGCAAAGCTCACGGGCCACAAAGCCCTGTTGGAGGTCAAAGACCTCTCCACCGGTTACTCGCATACGGACACACCAGCGGCGGTGACCTTGCTCAGAGCGGCTTTGTCTGCCACGATCACAACGTCGCTGTGGAGCTGCAGGATGGAGGCGGGGCAGTCAGGGGTGATGGGGCCACAGATGGCGGCATAGAGGGCGTCGGCCTTATCGGAACCGCTGGCGATCAGCAGAATGCGCTTGGCGGCCATGATGACGCCGATGCCCATGGTCAGGGCCTGGCGGGGCACGTCGTCAGCACTGGCAAAGAAGCGGGCGTTTGCGTCAATGGTGCTCTCGGTCAGGTCCACCACGTGGGTCTCCTTGACGAAAGCGGGGCCTGGCTCGTTAAAGCCGATGTGGCCGTTGCGGCCAAGGCCCAGCAGCTGCAAGTCTGCATAGCCCAGGGAGGCGACCAGCTGGTCATAGCGGGCACACTCGGCGTCAGCGTCGGCGGCCAGACCGTCTGGCACGTTGGTGTTTTCAGGCATCACGTCAATGTGGTCGAACAGGTTATGCTGCATGAAGTAGCGATAGCTCTGGTCATGGGTGGGGGCCAGGCCCTTGTACTCATCCAGGTTGACGGTGGTCACTTCCTTGAAGCTGTAGGCACCGCTTTTGTTGCCCTCAATCAGGTTTTGATAGGTTCCGATGGGGGTGGAGCCGGTAGCCAGACCCAGCACGCAGTTGGGACGGCGGATCACCTCAGCAGAGATGATGCCGGCCGCGCGGCGGCTCATAGCCTCATAATCTGCTTCCTGATAAATTCTCATATCCTGCATCCTCCTTGTAGTCGTTCAAAGCCGTGCCCGAAAGGCGGGCGTTCCGGCCGGATATATCGGATTCTTTCCGAGTGATCACATGATCACATTCTGTACGAATTTTACAATCTGTCCCCCAGCTTGTCAAGGGAGCTTGGCCCTTTTTTGAGGCAAAGCGGGCACCTAAATTGAAAATTCCGCAGGTCCGGTTTTTTGTGCAAATTTTTCAAACGAACCTGACACTTTGCAGCGCGGAAAATGGCGTGTACGCCCTTGACAAACACCAAAAAACTGGTAGCCTAAAGAGGAGAAATCCTATTCCGGTTTTCCACTCCGGATGGAATATTATATGAGGAGGACATCTTCTATGAATCATCTCGGTATCCACATGGATGTCAAACACCTGCCCGCGCTGGACCCCGGATTCGTTCCACTGGGCCGGTTTTACGAAGCATTTTTGAAGGACGCAAACGAGCCCTTTGACGTGGCTGTGGAGCGCTCCAACGGCCAGGTCGCCGTCTGCCGGACACGGATTCACGGGACAGAGATGCTGCGGGAGGCCGACGTCTACTACATCGACCGGATCATCAAAACCCTCCTCTGGATGAAGGGCGGCTTCCGGGTCTACATGGCCGGCAATGAAGCCGTCTATGAGGCGGTGGCCCATCACTACTCCGCCGACGGTGAGCGAGCCTTTGACTTTGACTACATGGGAAATGTCTATGAACACCCCTTTGAGGTCCTGCATGTGGACCAGGTGCCCGAGGAGAAGAGTTTTTCCGAGGCGGTGGGCCGCCACCTGGAGGGCTGCCGCATCGGTTTTGACGCCGGTGGCTCCGACCGGAAGGTCTCCGCAGTGATTGACGGGGAGAGCGTGTACAGCGAGGAAGTGGTTTGGTTCCCCAAGACCAACGCCGATCCGGACTACCACTATGATGGGATTGTGGCGGCCTTCCGGTCCGCCGCCGCCCATCTGCCCCGGGTGGACGCCGTGGGCATCAGCTCCGCCGGCATCTACATCGACAACCGAACCATGAGTGCCTCTCTGTTTTTGAAGGTGCCCAGGGAGCTGTACGATGAAAAAGTGAAGGACATCTACATCCGGGCCGTGAAGGACACCTTCGGGGACATTCCCTATGCCGTAGCCAATGACGGCGACGTCTCCGCACTGGCAGGTGCCATGAGCCTGGATGACAACAACGTGCTGGGCATTGCCATGGGCACCAGCGAGGCCGTGGGCTATGTGGACGACGAGGGCAACATCACCGGCTGGCTGAACGAGCTGGCCTTCGTGCCGGTGGACGCCTCCCCAGACGCCATGGCGGACGAGTGGTCCGGGGACATCGGCTGTGGCGTAAAGTATTTTTCCCAAGACGCCGTCATCAAACTTTCTCCCGCTGCCGGCATCCAGCTGGACGAGAGCCTTTCCCCAGCTGAGAAGCTGAAAGTGGTCCAGAGCCTCATGGAGCAGGGCGACCAGAGAGCTGTCAAAATTTACGAGAGCATCGGCGTGTACCTGGCTCACACCCTGGCCCTGTACCACACCTTGTATGGCTACCGCCACGTGCTGCTGCTGGGCCGCGTTATGAGCGGCAAGGGCGGCGACCTGCTGCTGGAGACTTGCAAGCAGGTGCTCGCGGATGAGTATCCTGCCCTCAGCGAGCAGATCCATCTGGCCCTGCCAGACGAGAAATTCCGCCGCGTCGGGCAGTCTGCCGCTGCCGCCAGCCTGCCTGATCTGAAAAAATAATCCTTTATTTAAGAAGGCCCTGTCCGTTGGACAGGGCCTCTTTTTGCAATGGCATTTTCACCTGCTTTTGTGCGTCAATGGCGCACACACACCATCCATTTATCGGCAAAATATCAATAATTCCAACTGTGAGCGTGTACTTGATGGGTTTTGACAGTCTAAATCACCCACGCTCAACCAATTGAGTCGGAGTTCAGTCAGAAAACCAAAATTACAGCCGTACGCAAAGCTCGAATTCTGTCGAACTTATTCCCTTTACATCATGCTTGTGTTGCCTTATTATGAAGAAAAAAGAAGTCTGATCAAAACGTGATCACAGATATATGAAAGAAGGTATCAAAATGGACTATGAAAAGGCATACAAGATTTTATTCAACGCAATGACGGACGCCATTGAGAAGATAGACAGCTCCGGCAGTTTCTCCCCGGCCATCACTGAGGGCTTGGAAATTTTGAAGAAGGCCCAGCGCAATACGGAGGAAATGTATCTGGACGCGGATTGAACCATATTTCATGCAACAGATGCCCCCACCCATTCGCCTGTGTGAATGGGCGGGGGCTTTTTGCAACATACCGGTTTCCAGATCCGGCCATCCGGGTATTTCCCAAAGATTCTGAACTATTAGTTTTTATTATTTTAATTTTGCGCATTCTATGAATAAAACAGAGTTTTCCAGTATAAAAACGGTTGACTTTCCTTGCTCCCTCAGATACTATAAGAAAAAGCTTCATTACAGACCGTGAATTTCCCATTCCGTGCTGTGCAAGCTTTTTGAGAAACGAGAGGAAGTTATGGTATGAAACGAGAAAAATTTCAATCCCGACTGGGATTCCTTCTGGTCAGCGCAGGATGTGCCATCGGCATCGGCAACGTGTGGAAGTTTCCCTACGTGACAGGTGAAAACGGCGGCGGCGTGTTCGTCCTGTTCTACCTGTTGTTCCTGCTGATTATGGGCGTGCCCGTGCTGACCATGGAGTTGGCGGTGGGCCGTGCCAGCCGCAAGAGCGCGGTGCTTGGCTACAAGGCTCTGGAGCCCAAGGGGAGCAAATGGCACCTGCACGGCTGGTTCTGCATCCTGGGCTGTTACCTCCTGATGATGTACTACACCACGGTTTCCGGCTGGATGCTGGGCTACTTTTTCAAGTTTGCCATGGGCTCCTTCACCGGATTGCAGGGCGAGGCCATTGACGGCATGTTCGGTGCCATGCTCTCTAGCCCCGGCGAGATGACCGCCTGGATGGTGGTCACGGTGCTGGCTGGCTTCCTGGTGTGCAGCCTGGGCCTGCAAAAGGGACTGGAGCGGGTCACCAAGGTCATGATGCTGGGCCTGCTGGGGCTCATCCTGGTGCTGGCCATCAACAGCCTGACGCTGCCTGGGTCCATGGAGGGCGTCAAGTTTTATCTGCTGCCCGACTTTGGTCGTGCCATGGAACAGGGTCTTGGCACCGTCATCACTGCCGCTATGAATCAGGCATTCTTCACCCTGAGCCTGGGCGTAGCTGCCATGGAGATCTTCGGCAGCTATATGTCCAAGGATCACACACTGACAGGCGAGGCACTGCGGATCTGCTCTCTGGATACCTTCGTGGCCCTGATGTCCGGCCTCATCATTTTCCCCGCCTGCTTCTCCTTCGATGTGGCACCCACCCAGGGCCCCGCACTGATCTTCATGACTCTGCCACACGTCTTTGTGGATATGCCAGGCGGCCGCCTCTGGGGCACGTTGTTCTTCCTGTTCATGACCTTCGCCAGCTTCTCCACCGTCATTGCCGTGTTCGAGAATTTGCTGGCATCCTGCATCGACAACTTCGGCTGGAAGCGCAAGAAGGCCGTGGTTCTCAACTGCCTGCTCATTCTGGTGGCAAGCATGCCCTGCGTTTTGGGCTACAACCTGTGGAGCGACGTCCATCCCATTCTGGGCAAGGACATTCTGGACTCTGAGGACTTCATCGTCAGCAATCTGCTGCTGCCCATCGGCTCCCTCGTTTACCTGCTCTTTTGCGTGAGCAAGTGGGGCTGGGGGTTTGACAAGTACCTGGAGGAGGTCAACACTGGTGAAGGCATCAAGATGCCACGCTGCTTCAAGAGCTACTTTAAGTATGTGATCCCCGTGCTGATTCTGGTGATTCTAGTCCAGGGACTGGTGGTGGCCGTCCAGGGTTGGTTGGCAGGCTGATGCCCCGCAGCGCAAACTGCAACAAGGCTTAGAAGACAAAATTACAAAAGAATCAATCAAAAAAGAACCGTTCAGCTGTGCTGAGCGGTTCTTTTCAAGCTGTCAGGGCGCGGTGCCTTTTTGCGGGGAAAAACACGGTGAGGCGCTTTTGGCCACATTAGTCCAGGAGCTGAACCGCTGTGCCCAGAATACCGTCTCCGATGTAAACGCTGAGGGTGCCGTCGATCTCGCCCTCCCAGATGTGGTCGTAGTGGGGCAGCGCGGCCATAAGCTTGCTGCGCAGCAGCTCCATCTCGGCGGGGGCACCGCCGTTGGCGACCGCCAGATTATACCGCTTGTGGTCGCCGCAGGCATCCACTGCCAGCTTCACCAGACGGTCCATGACCTGATTGCGGCCCCGGACTTTCGCCACGGAGGTGAGCTGGCCATCGGGGGCGAAGCTCAGCAGGGGCTTGATTTGCAGGAGAGTACCAGCGGTGGCCGTCACCTTTCCGATGCGGCCGCCCTTCCGGAGGTATTCCAGGGTATCCACAGAGAAGAAGGGGTTGGTACCTGCAATGAGCTGGGGGGTGCGCACCTCCACCAGCTCCTGCCACTCCATGCCCTGCCGAATGTCCTCGGCCAGCTGCAGCAGGGTCATGCCCATGCCCAAAGAGCCGCTGAGGGAGTCGAACACCCGAACTTCCATGTTCACGCACTCCTGGGCAATGAGGCGCACCAGATTGTAGGTGCCGGAAAGACCGCTGGAAAGCATGATGGCAATGACGCCGTCGTAGCCGGCCTGTGCGATCTGAGCAAAGACCCGTCCAATGTCCTCGCCGGAGGGCAGAGAGGTCTGGGGCAGCTCATCGGCCTTGAGGCGTTTGTAGATATCCGTGTTGCGGATGTTGACGCCGTCCAGATACTCTCCATCGCTGCAAAGGATGCGAAGGGGGACCGTATAGATGTGATTCTGCTCCTTGACCTCAGAGGCCAGATCGGAGCAAGAATCCGTCAATAGCGCAATTTTTTTTGGGAACATATCTGCATCTCCAAATCTATATAAATCCATATACAATAATGTGATTATCCCACAAGGATTCAGAAAGCGCAAGGGCAAATCCAAATCTTCCGAGTCAATCCAGAATTTTTCAGGGAGGACGGTGGTGCACTGGGGCTGGTCCCCTTGATTTTTGCCGACGATTCGGTATACTGGAAAAACAACCGGGCAGATTTGCTGCTCTTGTTCCCGCAGAATGACATAAGGAGGTCTTTAGATGGACAGATTTTCAATCATTGTCGGCGACATCACCCAGTCTGACGCCGAAGTCATCGTCAACTCAGCTCATAACACGCTGCTGGGGGGCACCGGCGTGGACGGAGCTATTCACCGGGCGGCAGGCCCTGCTCTGCTGGCGGAGTGCCGCAGCCTGGGCGGCTGTGCCACCGGAGCAGTCAAGCTGACCTCTGGCTACAATCTGCGTGCCCATTACGTACTGCATACCGTTGGTCCTGTGTGGCAGGGCGGCAGGCTGGGAGAACCGGCCCTGCTGGCCTCCTGTTATCGCTCCTGCCTGGAGCTGGCAGCACAGAAAGGCTTCCGGTCGGTGGACTTTCCCTCCATCTCCACTGGTGCCTATGGCTATCCCATCCCGCAGGCCGCCACGGTGGCGCTAAAGGCTATCATGGATTTCTTGGCTGCCCACGATCAGCCAGAGCGGGTGCGGCTGGTCTGCCACAGCGAGAAGATCGCAGACATCTACCGTCAGACCTGGAATATTTGGTATGCTCCGGACAAAGCCCACAAAATGCCCACCAGCACGGATGATAACCGAAAGTGAATTTTCAACCTAAAAACAACACTGAGCAAGGAAAAATCCCACAATTCTGGGCACAATGAAAACCAAACACCTTACGAGGCCTGGCGTTTATGGATGCCAGGCCTCATTTTTGCGTCTTTGGACTTACAGGAGAAAAAAATCCGGAGCAGGCTGTTAGAGGGTTTATGTGTTCTCTCCTGTCAGGCACAGGAGGGACTTGCAGAGCAGACGACACAGTTCGCCCACTGCGCAGTGCTTGCCCGGCTGGCGAATGTGGTTCCCCGTGGCACAAGACTTTCAAAATCAAGGTTGCCGTATCTAAGATTGATTGGCATTGATCAATGATACGCCTGCAAACTGAAAAGCAATTCAGGACAGTACGCTGATTCTGGATAATCCGTTTGGCTCTACCACATCCAGGGATTTTTAGGTACCTATGTTTGCGATTGCGAAACATTTCCGTGTGGGGTTTCCATTTTGCTCATAAGTCTGCATCAAACAACACCCTTGAATTATCTGTCAATTTCCACTATACTGATCATATCCTTGACAACGCTATGGCAACATAAAATCAGATATCCCATCCTATTCTGATCATGGAGATAGTGAGTGATATGAGCGCAATTTCCACCAACTAAAAAGCTTAGTTTTTTCAACAGAAGCGAATGGGAGTAAGCGGCGGTCTTTTTGATTGCTTTATAAAATATGTTTGAACAAAAAGGAAATCGATTATGAATTATGATGTAATGATTATCGGCGCAGGCCCTGGCGGCATTTACTCTGCCTATGAGCTGATGGAGCGTAAGCCCGAATTGAAGGTCGCTGTGTTTGAGGGCGGCCATGCACTGAACAAGCGTCACTGCCCCATCGACGGCAAGAAGGTCAAATCCTGCATCCATTGCCCCAGTTGTTCCATCATGAGCGGTTTTGGCGGCGCGGGCGCTTTCTCTGACGGTAAATACAACATTACCAACGACTTCGGCGGCACACTTCATGAGTATATCGGCAAGCAGAAGGCCCTGGAGCTGATGAACTATGTGGACGAGATCAACATGGCCTATGGCGGAGAGGGCACCAAGCTCTACACCTCCTCCGGCAGCAAGTTTAAGAAAATCTGCTTGCAGAACGACCTCCATCTGCTGAATGCCTCGGTGCGTCATCTGGGTACTGACATCAACTACGTGGTGTTGGGGCACCTGTACGACCACCTGAAGGACAAGGTGGAGTTCTTTTTCGACTGTCCTGTGGATACGGTGGAAAAAATGGACGGCGGCTATGCAGTCCACTGCAAAAACGGTACTTACACAGCCAGACAATGCATCATTTCCGTGGGGCGCAGCGGCAGCAAGTGGATGGAGAAGGTCTGCAATGATCTGGATATTGAGACGCAGTCAAACCGCGTGGACATTGGTGTGCGCGTGGAGCTGCCCGCGGAAGTGTTCTCTCATCTGACCGATGAGTTGTATGAGAGCAAGATTGTATACCGTACCTCTAAGTACGGCGATCTGGTGCGTACCTTCTGCATGAACCCAAAGGGAGCCGTGGTTAATGAGAACACCAACGGCATCGTCACTGTCAACGGTCACAGCTATGAGGACCCCTCCAAGCAGACGGAAAACACGAACTTCGCTCTGCTGGTGGCAAAGCACTTTACTGCTCCCTTCAAGGATTCCAATGGCTACGGCGAGAGCATTGCCCGTCTGAGCAATATGCTGGGCGGCGGTGTGATTGTCCAGCGCTTTGGCGATCTGATTCGCGGGCAGCGCAGCACCCAGAAGCGTATTGACGAGTCCTTCATGACGCCCACCCTGAATGCAAGCCCCGGTGATTTGAGTTTGGTTCTGCCAAAACGCATTCTGGACGGCATTGTTGAGATGATCTACGCACTGGACAAGATCGCTCCAGGTACTGCGAACGATGAGACCCTGCTCTACGGTGTGGAGGTCAAGTTTTATAATATGGAAGTCCTGGTCAACGAGAACCTGCAAACCAAGTATGATGGCCTCTATGTGATCGGTGACGGCAGCGGCATTACTCACTCTCTGTCTCACGCATCCGCCAGCGGCGTCCACGTGGCCCGCATCATTGCAGACTGCTGATCGCATACAGCTGCATGAAATCCAACCACCCCGAAGAAATGAGAGCTGACCCAAAGCTAGCCAATTTTTCCAATTAGTGTCTGCTCTCCAGCCTTACATCCATTTCAATTCATATCAATTTTGAATCAATATGGTATGCGGAAATGCGCTCGCACAGACTTCCTGAACCTGTCCGGGAGTAAAAAGCGCAACACCAAAAATATTGGCAATGGGGTCCGGAGGCAACTGCGATATATCCGACGGAGGAGACCTCATTCTGCGTCATCAGCATTGCTTTGCTGTGCATGAACTTGGCAAAGAGCATCAGAAAGCTTTTGCGGGTGTTCGTTCAACCATGGCTATGGCTCAGTTCGTTTGACTTCGGTCAATATGATAATTTCGCTTGGTTGTGTAGACTCAATTTAATTCTTAAACTTAGAAATTGAGGTGACATTGCATGAAAGATAGTAGAAAAATGTATTGTATAGCTGGCATCTTACTTGTAATTGCATCTTGTTTATTTAGCATAGGAACTGTAAACCATATACTTAACACAGGTGAGGGAATTATCTCTTCGATTCTACTGGCTTTGGGATGTGCTTGTGGAGCAGTTGTATTTTTAAAAAAGAAATGAATCAATCCAAGTTCGCTATTTCAAAAAGCGGTCATGCTCTCTTAGCATGACCGCTTTTCCATGACTTTTTATGCTGTATCGTCCATCGTATATCATGCTGTCTAACAGAGGGGGGGCAGTTCAAACTTTCGTCGGGCGTTTTGCAGGTTTCGAGACTTACTCCCCGTCAAACAGGGGGGTAGAGAAGTAGCGCTCGGCGGTGTCAGGCAGCAGGGTGACAACGGTCTTTCCGTCGCCCAGCTTTTTAGCCAGACGAATGGCCGCTGCCACGTTGGTGCCGGAGGAGATACCGCACATCAGACCTTCCTTGCAGGCCAGCTGGCGGGCGGTCTCCAGGGCCTCCTCGTCGGTGACGATGGTGATGTCATCATAGATTTTCTGATTTAAAATGGCGGGAATCACACCATCGCCAATGCCCATCTGCACATGAGTGCCAACGTTGCCGCCGGAGAGAATGGCTGCATTTTCCGGCTCAATCGCCCAAACGGTCATGCCGGGGTTCTTTTCTTTCAGAACCTCGCCGATACCGGTGAGGGTACCGCCGGTGCCGATACCGGAGCAGAAGCCATCAATGGGGCCATCTACTTGTTCCAGAATCTCTGCGGCAGTTTGTTCCCGGTGGGCCTGGGTGTTGGCGGGGTTTTCAAACTGCTGAGGTACAAACACGTTGGGGTCCTCCTGCTGCATTCTAAGGGCAGTCTGCAAGCACTCGTCAATGGCGGCACCGATGTTGCCGGCGTCGTGGATCAGGATCACCTCAGCACCATAGTGTCGGCAGAGCTTGCGCCGCTCTTCACTGACGGAATCTGGCATAATGATGCGAGTGTGGTAACCCTTCACGGCACCAACCAGGGCCAGACCGATGCCCTGATTGCCGGAGGTAGGCTCCACGATGATGGAGGTTTCCTTGTTGATCTTGCCCTGGCGCTCGGCAGCTTCGATCATGTTTTTGGCCACGCGGGTCTTGACGGAGCCGCCCACGTTGACAGCCTCAAACTTGACCAGGATGCGGGCTGCGCCCTCTGGGACCATATGATTGAGTTGGATCATGGGAGTGCCGCCCATTGCATCCAAAACGTTCTGATAAATCATGTTATCCTGCTCCTAACTTTCTAAATGCAATTGTATATTTATGATATGCGTTATATTGATATAATTGCTAGTGTACCACGAAGGAAAACGCGAATCAACAGGGAAAGCAGTGGAATTTGGCGAAAGAGAGAAGGAATGGAAACAAGCAGCGTCCTTGATCGTATAGGTGGCTGTGGTGCATTGCAGCGTGTCTGCACAAAAGGCAGAGGAAAAGAACGGAAATTTATACGGGACCGGGCTCTGGCTGCGGCAATGGGTGACCCCATTTGTCTGACTGCTCATCTCGGAAGATACAGACAGTGGCACTGCGTAGTTTTGCTGGGCGTCTACCATGGTGAACACCTGTCTGACGCGCCTTTGAAAGAAGGGCTTTGTCTCAAGGGGCACGATCACCTGGCAACCGCTATAAGGCACTGGTGTGTCAGAAGGAGGATCAGAGCCATGACAGCAAGGCGGTTCTGGCCCGGCTGTTGGCACGCCCTGTTACTTTGGGGAAAACTTGGCGGGTGGATTTTTGCACCGTCATGTGGTATTATACCAGCGATTGAACATGAAGCGACAATGCGGAATGGGGAGAGACACAGATGTATCGAATTTTGATTGTGGAAGATGACAAGGGTATTGCGGAGGCCATCCGACTGCAGGCGGAGATGTGGGATTTTTCCGTACGGATTGCAGAAAACTTCCGCAATGTGATGGGGGAGTTTCAGGCATTCCAGCCCCATCTGGTGCTGATGGATATCACGCTGCCCTGCTTCAACGGCTACCACTGGTGCACAGAGATTCGCAAGGTTTCCAAGGTACCCATCCTGTTCCTCTCCTCTGCCGCCGACAATATGAACATCATCATGGCCATGAACAGCGGAGCTGACGATTTTATTGCCAAACCCTTTGACTTGACGGTTCTGGTTGCCAAAATCCAGGCGCTGCTTCGACGCAGCTATGATTTTACAGTGGGGGCGCCGCTGCTTCAGCACAGGGGGGCCTTCCTGAACACGGAGGATCAGAATCTCAAATATCAGGATCTGGTCATTCCACTGACAAAAAACGAGTATCGGATTTTACTTTGCCTGTTGGAGAACAAGGGCAAAGTGGTGAGCCGGGAGAAGCTGATGGAGCGGCTCTGGGCCACGGAGCAGTTTGTGGATGAGAATACCCTGACTGTGAATGTGAACCGTCTGCGGCGGAAGCTGGATGGTGCAGGTCTGTCCGATTTTATCACCACCAAGTTCGGTGTGGGCTATCTGGTGGAGTGAGGGAGGAGAGAATGGAGCTGTTTCGACACTATCTCCGGCAGCGCCGCCGTACCATTGGCTTTTGTTTCCTGTGTGCTGTGATCCTGTCGGTCTCCTTAGCCCTATACCGTCTGCCCATGCAGGCAATAGCCTACCCCCTGCTGCTGTGCCTTCTGCTGGGGGGTATTGCGCTGGCACTGGATTTCCGGCATCTGCGGTACAAGCACCAGTGCTTGTCTGCACTGCAGGATCTGGGGGAGCTGATGGAGACTTCCATGCCGGTGGCAGAGAGCGTGGAGGAAGCGGACTACCAAGCGTTGATTGCGGCACTGGGGGAGCGTATTTCGGAGCTTCAACTCCATGCTGACAGCCGATATCGGGATATGATGGACTATTACACCGTCTGGGTCCATCAGATCAAGACTCCCATTGCTTCCATGCATCTTTCCTTGCAGCAGGAGGACACTCCGCTGGCACGGACAGTGGCAGCGGACCTCTCCCGCATTGAGCAGTATGTGGACATGGTACTGGCCTACCTGCGTCTGGACGCGGAAACCACGGACTACGTGTTCCGCAATCATGCTATTGACCCGATGGTCCGTAAGGCGGTGAAGCGGTTTGCTCCGGAGTTCATCAGCCGCCGATTGCGTCTGACCTATGATCCGCTGGAGGGTACAGTGGTGACGGATGAGAAATGGCTGGGCTTTGTTCTGGAACAGCTGCTATCCAACGCACTGAAATACACCCTGCAGGGCGGGCTCCATATCTATATGGAGCCCCCCAAGACGCTGTGCATCGCTGACACAGGCATCGGCATTGCTCCGGAGGATCTGCCCCGCATCTTTGAAAAGGGGTATACCGGCGGCAACGGACGGTTGGACCAGAAAGCCAGTGGCCTGGGGCTGTATCTCTGCAAGACCATCTGTGACGGCCTGGGCATTGGTCTATCTGTCACATCCACGGTGGGGGATGGAACCATTCTCCGGTTGGAACTGGATCAATATGATCTGCGAACGGAGTAACAAATGTGACAAGACTGTAAGTATTACGATGGGAAATGTAAGCCGGTTCGATGGCGATGCATTTCCCATCTTTGTTACAATGGTCCCAGAATCACCAAAGGAGAGATCAATATGGCAATCTTAGAAGTCAGGGACTTGAAAAAAGTATATGTGACCCGATTGGGCGGCAACCGGATAGAGGCATTGAAAAATGTCAGTTTTACCGTGGAGCAGGGGGAGTATGTAGCCATCATGGGCGAATCCGGCTCCGGAAAGACCACCCTGCTGAACATCCTGGCGGCGCTGGACAAGCCTACGGCGGGTACAGTTCTGTTGGGTGGCCAGAATATCACGGCCATCCGGGAGTCGGAGATCAGCGCCTTCCGCCGGGACCACCTGGGCTTTGTGTTCCAGGAATTCAATCTGCTGGATACCTTTACCCTGGAGGACAACATCTATCTGCCCCTGGTGCTTGCAGGCAAGTCGCACCGGGAGATGCAGGATCGGCTCTCACCGCTGACAGAGCAGCTTGGTCTGGGAAAGCTCCTGAAAAAATATCCCTACGAGGTCTCCGGTGGTCAGAAGCAGCGGGCAGCTGCGGCCCGTGCCCTCATCACAAATCCTAAGCTGCTGCTGGCGGATGAGCCCACCGGCGCCCTGGATTCCCGCTCCTCCGATGAGCTGCTGCGCCTCTTTGGGGAGGTAAACAGGGAGGGCCAGACCATTTTGATGGTGACTCATTCCGTGAAGGCGGCAAGCTCCGCCGGACGGGTGCTGTTTATCCGAGATGGAGAAATCTTCCACCAGCTTTACCGGGGCACAGACACCGATCAGCAGTTCTACCAGAAGATCAGCGACACCTTGACGCTGCTGGCGACAGGCGGTGATCAGGCATGAAACTCTATGCGAAGCTGGCTCTGGACGGAATGCGGAAAAATAAACAACTTTATGGACCGTACCTGCTGACCTGCGGCAGCCTGGTGATGATGAGCTATTTCATGAGCTTTCTGGTCCGGGACCCGATTTTGACTGAGATGCCCTTTATGGGCAGTCTCAAGGCGTTTTTTGAAATGGGCTACGGCATCCTTGCGGTCTTTGCTCTGATCTTTCTCTTTTATACCAACAGCTTTCTCATGCGGCGGCGGAGGAAGGAATTCGGTCTGTATCATGTATTGGGCATGGGGAAAGGCCCTCTTGGTCAGATCCTGCTGTGGGAGACGATTTACACTGCGACCGTGGCACTGGTTTTCGGACTGGCAGCCGGTGCGGCTTTTTCCAAGTTGGTGGAGCTGGGGTTTCTCCATATCATGGAGGCGGAGGTCAACTATCAGCTCTCTGTTCCACCCCAGAGCCTGCTGGCACCGATTCGGACCTATCTCCCCATCTTTCTGCTGCTCTATCTGAACAACTGGCGGAAAATCCGCTTTTCCGGGGCCTTGACGCTGCTGGGCAGCGAGCAGAGCGGGGAAAGACCACCCAAAGCAAATTGGGTGATGGGACTGGGTGGTGTGGCCTTATTGGCAGCAGCCTACTACCTGGCTGTGGAGGTGGCAGACCCGACAACGGCTCTGGCGTGGTTTTTTAATGCCGTCTTGATGGTGATTGTGGCTACCTATCTGCTGATGATTTTCGGATCTGTGCTGCTGTGCCGCGTCTTGCAGAAGAACAAGCACTATTACTATCAGAAACACCATTTCGTATCCGTTTCCTCCATGGCCTACCGGATGAAGCGCAACGGTGCCGGACTGGCTTCCGTCTGCATTCTGGCCACTATGGTACTGGTGACCTTGTCCTCCACGGCCTGCCTGTATCTGGGGGTGCAGGACGCGGTGGCGGAGCGCTATCCCCGGGAGATGAACTTTCAGGTCGATGCAGACCGCATGGAAGACCTTCTCCCTTGCGTGGCGGCCATTCGGGCCGATATTGACGGGAAAGCACCGGAGTATGGTGTGGAGCCTCGGAATGCAGTGGCCTGGACGTCCAGAACCCTGGTAGGCTATGTGCAGGAGAACCGGGTCGAAGTGCAAAAGACTCGGGGCTACGCATTCACCTTGGAGGCCATGCCTCATATGAATCAGATTATTTTCCTCTCCCTGGAGGACTACAATGTCATGATGGACACCCAGGAGACTCTGGCGGCGGAGGAGGCCCTGCTCTATCTGAACCGGGGGTCCTATCCCTATGGAACCATTGATTTTGCGGGGGGCAGGACCTACACCATTAAGCATCAGCTGGACGGAATGATTGCCAATCGGCAGGCGGCCATGAATGTGATGCCTACCATGATTCTGGTGGTGGCGGATCCGGATGCAGCTGTGGCACAGCTGGAAAATGAAGAGAAGCAGGGAATATTCTACAGCTGGAACTACAGCTTCGATACCGGACTGGACAAAGCAGGCCAGGCCAACTACTGGGAGGGATATACTCCGCTGGGGGCGGAACGGGAGTCGCTGAAACAGCTTTACCAGTACAGCTGCGTCATGGAGTCCCGCACAATGGAGCGAGAGAACTTCCTGACCCTTTACGGAGGCCTCTTCTATCTGGGCATCCTGCTGTCGGTCGTGTTTTTGTTTGCGGCAGTGCTGATTCTTTACTATAAGCAGATTTCCGAGGGGTACGAGGACCAGGCCCGGTTCGATATCATGCAGAAGGTGGGCATGACCAAGCCGGAGATCCGCAAGAGCATCAATTCCCAGCTTCTGACGGTGTTTTTCCTGCCTCTGCTGCTGGCGGGCTGCCATCTGATTTTTGCCTTCCCCATGGTGCAGAAAATTATGATGATGTTCAATCTCACGGATACCACGCTGTTTATGGCGATCTCCGGCATCTGCTTTGCCGTGTTTGCTCTGTTCTATGTGGTGGTGTACCGTGTTACTTCCAATGTCTATTACCGCCTCATCAGCGGAGGCCAGGCATGAGAGGGCATATTCTGGCTGGGATGGAGACGGTGGCGGTTCTGTCCTCTATTTCTACAGTGCACCCGTGAAACATCCCCCGGCGCAGACAACCTGCGCCGGGGTCTCTGTGCTGTTTTGTAAAAATTTTTCCTGATGTGAAAGGATTCGGATGGCTGAATCGTGTATGGGATAGAGCGCTCAAAGGAGATGATGAGTATGAATCAGGAAGAGCGGGCGGCATATCTGGTAGAGACTTATGCAGATGCCATCCTGCGGCTGAGTTACAGCTACCTTAAAAATACGGCAGATGCGCAGGATATCTGTCAGACTGTTTTTTTAAAACTGCTGACAGACCCAAAAGACTTTGAAAGCAAGGACCATGAGCGGGCCTGGATTTTGCGGATGGCGGCCAACCAGTGCAAGGATCTTCTGAAAAGTCACTGGCGGAAGAAAAGCTGCGGCCTGGAGGACTGCACAGAGCTGGCAGCACCCCCGGAGCCGGACAGCCCGGTGCTGGACGCCGTGAATGAACTGCCGGAGAAATACCGGGTTGTGATTGAGCTTTTCTACTATGAAGGCTATCGGGCTGAGGAAATTGCCAACATTCTGGAAATCTCTTCCAATACGGTTTACACCCGGCTGGCCCGGGCCAGAAAGCAGCTGCATTGGTTACTGAAAGGAGAATTATATGAAAACTGAGTTTGATTATCGGAGAGCTGTGAATGATCTCTCTTTTTCAAAGGAACAGAAGGCAGAAATGACCCGGAAGCTGGTAGAGGCCGTCGGGCAGGATACAACCTCCCAAGAGCGCAAGCGCTATATTCATCCCATCGGTCGGGTGGCCATTCTGGCAGCCTGCCTGGCAGGCGCTCTGGCGATTACCACCGGCGCTACCGGTGTTTTAAAAAACGCAGGAGACGCCTTCGCCAATGTCTTTGGCGGCGGCGCAGCAGAGACCGAGATCGTGAATCGGATTGGCCGCCCGATAGGGGCCAGCACTACGGACGGTGGTCTCACCATCACTGCGGATGCTGTGATCGGCGACCGGACCAGCGTCTGCGTGGTCTACACCATCACCCGTGACGACGGCGAGATCTTCGACATCCAGGGCAACGAGTTTGGATATCTGCCTTTGATGTTTGAGGACGGCGATTTGGATACCGGCATTCTGGGTGGCAGTCACGGAGGTTCTTACTTCACGGACCCGGTGCCCGGCGACAATTCCATCCAGTACGTGCAGCAGCGCAGCTGTGATGTGCCGGTGGTCGGCAACAGTGCAAAGGCGCAGCTCCGGAATCTGTGGTTGATCGGGGAAGACGGAAAGCCGACCACGCTGGCAGAGGGCAAGTGGAAGCTGAACTTTGAGTTGAACTATGAGGACAGCTCGATGATTCTGGACGGGAACGGCAAAACCTTCCGCCAGCATGACATGACCTACACAGTGGACAGCATTCAGATCTCCCCTGTGGGCATCAGCGTCAGCTATACGGTGGATCAGGAACTGGTGTGGTCCGACCAGGCCAGCGGCCAGACCAGCCCGGAGGATGCAGAGAGCATGCGTCGGTACTTGGAGAACGTGGAAATTCTGTTGGTGGGCATCGATGGAACGGTGACAGACCTGAGCAGCTCCGGCGGCTCCATCAGTCCGAAAAACGGGGTGACCGAGTGCACCAAGAGCCGCATGTTTGACTCGATTCAGCAGCTGGACCACATTGCTGCTATCTGCGTTGGCGGCGTGGAATTCCCTCTCCGCTGATACAAAAAAGGGCCCCGGTTCCGTGGAACCGGGGCCCTTTTGTCGTGATTGGAAGTGCCCCCCCTGGGGATTGGAGGTCCGTGATGCGCTGCATCTGAAAAACTATTTTTGCAAAAGTTGAAGAAAACGTGTAGACTGTCTCGTCTATAATGGCAGAACGGAAGCAACAGAAAGGTGGTGAGGTGCAGCGTGACCGATCATCAATTCAGCAATATTGTCAGTCAATACCAGAGCCTGGTGTATACGGTTTGCTGTCAGCTGGTTCGAGACCATCAACTGGCTGAGGACCTGACACAGGAAACCTTTCTGGCGGCCTACATCCATATGGAGGAGTGTCCTGCGGAGAAGCTTCGGCCATGGCTGGTCCGCATCGCCTCCAACAAGGCGACGGACTATCTCCGTTCTGCCTGGCACCGAAAAGTCATCGTTCCCGGGGAGGAGGCTATGACTCTCCCTGGTACGGCACCACCGGGACCGGAGGAGCTGCTGGTGACGGAGAGCGAGACAGAGGCCATCCGTCAGCTGGTGAATCACTTGAAAGAACCTTACTTACAGGTATCCCAATTATATTTCCTGGAGGAAAAGTCAGTGGACGAAATTGCACTGACTCTCCGAAGACCCACCAAAACGGTGTACAGTCAAGTATCGAGAGCCAGAAAGCTGCTGAAAGAGCAACTGCGGGAAAGGAGTGAAGAAGCGTGACAGAGTTATTTTTGCCTGACGGACATTTGACCGACAAGGCCCTGACGGCCCTGCTGGACGGCAGCCTGTCGGAGCTGCAGCGGCTGGAGGCAGGTGAACACCTGAGCTGCTGTGACCGCTGTGTGGACCGTTATACCGCGCTCCTGACCGGAGACACGCTGGAATCAGTGCCCAGAGACCAGGCTCTCCCGGTGATGTGGAAGGTGAAAAAACGGCGGTGGAACGACACTGTACGCCGGTATGCCTCTGCGGCGGCAGCGGTGTTTATAGGCGGTATGCTGTGGTACAGCGGCACCCTGGCAGCGGTGGGGGAAACACTGGTACAGCCACCGGAGTTTTTCCAGCAGCAGATCACTACCGAACACACCTTGAGCCGGGAGATTCTGGACAGGGTCAACGATTGGTCCGCCAGGGTGCGCACTGCGGCAGTCTCCGGTACCCGCACACGGAACAGACAGAATCAGGAATCTTTTATTCAGAATATGGAGGATACATCTAAATGAGACGAAACGGTTTTTTGAACTTTTTATTTTCCCTCTGCCCCGGTGCCGGTCAAATGTACCAGGGCTACATGCGGCGCGGACTGAGCCTGGTTGTGGCCTTTGTGGTGCCCATTATGGTGGGGGCGAGCCTGCTGCCGGTGCTCATGGCCTTTTCCGCTGTGGTGTACATGTACAGCTTTTTTGACTCCATCAACCTCAGAGCCCAGATTCGTGAGTATGAGACCGGCCTGCGGTCGGATCTGCCGGAGGACGACTTCCTGTTGCATATGAATCTGGCACAGGGAGACCTTCAGAAACTACTCTCAGGAAAGACTCATCTAATCGGATGGGGCTTGGTGATTTTAGGCGTGTCGGGACTCTATACCACACTGGTGAGTCCGCTGCTGCGTGATCTGGTGGACCTGCTGGGAGACAGTTATCTGGCTGGTTTGCTGAGGGACATTCTCTATGCAGTCCCTCAGATTGCTGTGGGAGTGATCTTTGTGATGGTTGGTTTCTGGCTGATCAGGGGTAGTAGGAAAAAGCCCGCAGAGGAGGACTTCGAGCGCTACTATGGGGAGGAGGACTCCCATGAGTGAGCTGGAAAAACAGGACAGCCGATTGCTGGAGCAGACCGTGACAGAGGAGAAGAGCCAGCAGACGAAAACACCGCCGGTTTCTCCAGAACGGCAAAAAGCGGCAATACCAAAGCGAGAGAGACCTCTCTTTGTGGGCCGGATTACCCTGGGTGTGATGCTGGTGGCTGTGGGTATCCTGGTGACGCTCAGACTCCTGATTCCGCAGATGGAACTGCTGCGGGTGGCGAAGCTGGCACCCCTCATTCTGGTGGTGCTGGGCGGAGAGATCCTGTTTGCGGCTCTGCGCCACAGAGACCAACAGGTGAAAGTGGGATTCGGACTGTCTCTGTTGTGCCTGTTTCTCATTTTCGGCGCGGTGGGGGCCTCCATTGTGCCAGATCTATGGGAGCTGTACGGGCCTGCTGGTTTGAATGAGATGCAGATCCGGGAGACGGACCTGCGGGAGGAGATTTACGAAAAGCTGGATGCAACCACAGTGCAGAATGTATATGTGCACATTCAGCCCATGGGCAGTATGGAGACTTTGAACCGGTCGGTGGATATCCGTCTGACAGGTGACTATGAATCTTCCGGGGAGTTTGCCAAAGCAGCACAGCCGGCGGTTCGTCTGGTGGCGGAGCTTGGGGTGAATCATGCCTTTGTACGTGCAGAAAGTAACACGGAATCCTGGACGCTGGCATTGGAGGTTCCGACTGCGTTCCGGGATATGACCGCGGACGATCTGGCAGACCGGGTAGAACACGAACGCTTTTACCTGGATAAAAACGGCCGACGGGAACCGGTTGAGATGTCCAGGTGGGAATCCATGCGGGAACAGGGGCTTCTGGTAGAGGCTGACGCAGTGGAGCAAGCCCGCAGAGCTGGATTTGAGGACGGCTATCAGAAAGCCCGGGAAGAGTTCCGCAATGAAGAAAACCAGGTATAAAAAGCTGCCCGGCACATCCAAGATGTGCCGGGCAATTTTGTGTGTATGGAGAAAGCTTACTTGTTTTCACCGATGTTGAACATCTGGAAGCCCTCACCATGGACTTCATTGGATTCCAGCACCACCGTAAAGGCGGCGGGGTCCACGGATTTTACAGTCTGCTGGACAAAGAACATCTGCTTGTTATCACAGGCCACCAGCACCAGCTCTTTGGGACTGCCCTGATAGCCGCCCTTGCCCTGAATGATGGTGCTGCCGCGGCCACAGCAGTCGTCGATGGCGTCTGCAATTTCCTGACCGTGTTTCTCGGTGATGATGAGGGCAAACTTACCGGCGTTGATGCCGTAGACCACCTTATCCACCACCACGGCGAACAGAAAATTGATAATCATGCCATAGACGATGCCGTCCACGTCCTCAAAGAGAATACCACCCACCAGAATGATGCCCACATCGGAGAGAAAGGCAATTTTGCCCAGGGATAGATAGGGCTTGAGGGCCTTGACAGCCATGATGATAAAGTCTGTGCCGCCAGTGGAGGAGTTTTGGGTGTAGACGATGGCATAGCCGAGACCGCCCAGCACACCGGTACAAATGGCAGAGATCATGCGGCTGCCCTCGTAGATGGGCAGCAGGGGAGCCAGGTAGTCGATCATCAGAGAAGAGATCACAATGCATCGCATGGAGCGGAGGAAAAAATTTCGGCCCAGCAGTCGGTAGCAGATGATGGCGACCGGCACGTTCAGTATCATGATCGTCAGGCCAATAGGCAGTTCAAATAGTCGGTATAAGATCATGGAAATGCCGGAAAAGCCTGTCATGGGAAATTTGGAGGCCACCGCGAAGTTGTAAATGCCCACGGCAATGAGCAGACTGGCAATGGTCTCAATGGCAGTTTCCTTACAAAACTGTTTGATGGAATTCAGATTCATATGGTGGCCCCCTGTCAAAATATACATGAAAAAAGAGCTTTTGCAGATCAAGAAAAATATGATCTGCAAAAGCTCTTCTTTGTTATCCTAGCAAAATTGACCAGATTTGTCAAGCAGTCTGCTGTAGGTCGATGACCGGTCAGGTCGTTGCCACTCTCAAACAGGAGAATTTTTGGGAAAAATAACTGTCTTTTAAGACACAGGGAGCAGACATTTGGAGGATTGAATCGGATTCGTTGTTGCGTGTGCAATGAGACAGGTATATAATTTTATTTTATATGTGACATTTTCTGATCAGGGGAGTGGGAATCCAATTCCGCAACGAGAGAGAAGGAGGGACGGGAAATGCTGCTGAGTGAAGGGACTGTGGGTGGAAGTTATCAGGTCCAGGAGATCCAGCTGCCGGTCAATATGGAAAAGCGGCTGGAGGCTTTGGGCATGAACCGGGGAAGTTCCGTTTCCGTACTGAATTGCAAGGGAAACGGCATTTTGATCGTGAAGATCCGCGGCACACGCTTTGCGCTGGGTCGAAATATTACAAAGAACATTATTGTGAGGTGAATCTGATGAATGAAAATATGACCATCGGTTTCATCGGAAATCCCAACTGTGGAAAGACGACGCTGTTCAACGCTTACACCGGTGCAAACCTGAAAGTGGCTAACTGGCCCGGCGTCACGGTGGAGAAGGTGGAGGGTGCCATTCGCAAGCACGATATGGACATTCGCCTGGTGGATCTGCCGGGCACCTACAGCCTGACGTCCTATACCATGGAGGAGCAAGTATCCCGTCAGTTTATTCTCAGTGATGAGGTAGATGTCATCATCGACGTGGTGGACGCCTCTTCGCTGGAACGGAACCTGTATCTGACCTTACAGCTTCTGGAGCTTGGCAAGCCGGTGATTCTGGCGCTGAACATGATGGATATTGTGGAAAAACGGGGCATGGAGATAGATACCCACCGTCTGCCTGAGATGCTGGGCATTCCGGTGATCCCGGTATCTGCCAGAAAGCGGACTGGCCTGGAGGTGCTGCTCCACGCAGCGGCCCACCACAAGGACAGTAAGGACCCTGACCGTCTTATCCACAATCATGAATACACTTCCAATCACTGCCATGACCACCATGCGGAGTACGCCATGGTGTACAGCGACGTGATCGAGGATAAGATTGACGCCATCATTGCGGAGCTCAGACGCCTCTATCCTGCGTTGCCCAACCAGCGGTGGCATGCCATCAAGCTGTTGGAAAACGATCAGGAAATTACCGCAAAGTACCCCATAGACCTGCCGGACGTGATTGATCGGAACTATGAATCGGATATCATCAATGAGAAGTACGATTTCATTGAGGAGATCGTCAGTGAGGTACTGGTGAACAAGGAACGGCAGGAGGCCCTGACCGAAAAGGTGGACCGTGCCCTGACGCACCGCATCTGGGGAATTCCTATTTTTCTGGGGATCATGGCGTTGGTGTTCTTCCTGACCTTCACCATCGGTGACTGGATCAAGGGTTACTTTGATACTGTGGTGGAGAATTTGTCTATCTGGGTAAACAGCGGACTTACGGCCGTGGGTGTCAGTCCCATCCTATGTTCACTGCTCACTGACGGCATTATCGCCGGTGTGGGCGGCATCCTCTCCTTCCTGCCAAACATCGTTATCCTGTTTCTTGCCCTGGCCTTTCTGGAAGACAGCGGCTACATGGCCCGCGTGGCCTACGTCATGGAGGGGGTCATGAGCCGGCTGGGACTCTCGGGCCGTGCGTTCATCCCCATGATCCTTGGCTTTGGCTGTACTGTGCCTGCCATCATGGCTTCCCGCGCCCTGGAGGACAGGCGAGACCGGTTCAAGGTCATGCTGATCACCCCGTTTATGAGCTGCAGTGCCCGCCTGCCCATTTACATCCTGTTTTCAGAGATGTTCTTCGGGGACCACGCCATGCTGGTGGCATATTCCATGTACCTCATTGGCCTTCTGGTGGCTATTTTTGTGGTGGATGTCATGCATGTAATGGACAAGAAACATTCTGAGAACTACCTGCTCATTGAACTGCCGGAGTACAAAGCCCCCAGCGCCCGGACGGTATTCATCTACGTCTGGGAGAAGGTGAAGGACTATCTGACCAAAGCTGGTACCACCATCTTTGTGGCGTCCATCCTGATGTGGGTGATGCTGAACTTTGGGCCCTCGGGCTATACGACAGAGATGGCAAACAGCTTCGGTGCCATCATCGGTCACTGGCTGACGCCCTTCTTTACCCCCATTGGACTGGGCTTCTGGCAGATTGCCGTGGCCCTCATCGCTGGTATCTCTGCCAAGGAGGTAGTGGTGTCCAGCTGTGCAGTTCTGTTCGGCATCCACAACATCACCTCTGCCGCAGGAATGAATTCTCTGATTGGGATCCTGGGCGGGGCAGGATTTGGCGCTCTTAACGCCTTCTGCCTGATGATTTTCTGCCTGCTGTACATCCCCTGTGCAGCGACCCTGGCGGTGATCCGGCGGGAGTCCGGCAGCACCAAGTGGATGATCTTCTCCGCTGCCTTTCAGCTGGTGGTGGCATGGGGGGTGACCTTTGTAATTTATCAGGTGGGTTCGCTGTTTTAAGCAGGTCCCGCTGTTCGGCATCCATCAATGGCAGGGAGGCAGCGTCCGGATTTCCCCAACACTGCCTCTTCATGACAGAAAAAATGGAATTTTGTGTATATTACAAAGAAAATCACTGCATTATAATATCAAATAATTGATTTTCCTTGACGCTGGGCATAAATTCCTATATACTTCCAACGTCGAATCAACAGGCGGCGATGCCCTTGACGATTCGGCTTACGGTTCCCAGACCGGCACAATCCGGAGGGGACAGACGGCATACCACCCGCTAGACGGGTGAAGGAGGACAAAACGAACTATGAGCGATTCTATCGTATTCAGCACCCAAACCGGCAACACCAAGCTGCTGGCAGAGACGGTGTACAAAACCCTGGACAACTGTGCCTATTTTGGCTACCCAAACCCGGAGGCCCTGGCGGCAGACCGCCTGTATGTGGGCTTCTGGACGGACCGGGGAAGCTGTGATGAGAGTGTAGCCGACTTTTTGAAGACCGCACGGAACAAGGAAGTATTCCTGTTCGGCACGGCAGGCTTTGGCGGTTCTGAGGAGTATTTTGAAAAGATCCTGGACGCTGCCCGGAAGAATCTGGATGAAAGCTGCACTGTGATTGGCACCTTTATGTGCCAGGGCAAAATGCCTGAAAGCGTCCGCACGCGTTATGAGCAAATGACCAAGGGCCCCGGCCCCGCCCAGAATGTGAAGTTCCTGCTGGATAATTTTGAAAAGGCCCTCAGCCATCCAGACCGGGACGACCTGATGGAGCTCTCCCGGAGAGTTCGGGAACTGAACTGAATCTCATGAAAAATTCTCTGTCCGCTGGGACAGAGAATTTTTTTACAATGTTGTAAGATGTTCCTGTGGATGTTGACTCATAGGACAGAGGCCCTTTACAATGAAAGAAAGGGGGAAGGATGATGGACGACCGACACATCATAGAGCTATACTGGCAGCGGGACGGAGATGCCATTGTCCAGTCCCAGCAGAAGTATGGCGGCTACTGCTTTACCGTGGCACAAAATATCCTGGGAGATTTGCAGGACAGTGAGGAATGCGTCAATGACACCTGGCTGGGGGCCTGGAATGCCATGCCGCCCCATCGGCCTCAGGCGCTGAAGCTGTTCCTGGCCAGGATTACCCGCAGTCTCTCCTTCAATCGCTACAAGGCGCGCACGGCGCAAAAGCGGGGCGGCGGAGAGACGGAAGCCGTGCTGGAGGAGCTGGCGGAATGCCTGGCGTGTGAGACAGATACCGAACAGGAACTGCTGGCGAAAGAACTGGGAGAGACGATCCGCCGCTTTGTGGACGAACTCCCGGACCGGGAGTGCCGGGTCTTTGTTCGGCGGTACTTCTATACAGAGCCGATTGCTGACATTGCCGCACGCTGCGGCCTGACAGAAAATCACATCTCAGTGCTGCTCCATCGCACACGGGAACACTTGCGGAAACGACTGATCAGGGAGGGATACTTTGATGAACCGCAATGATTTGTATGAAAGCATGAATCAGATCGATGACGCTGTCCTGGAGCGCAGTGAGCGGAGGCACAGGCGATTCCCCAAATGGACTGCCGCTGCGGCAGCTGTGCTGGCGGTGGTGCTTCTGAGCAGCCTGCTGCCCCGTTTCCATGGTATGCAGTCCTCCATGCTGCCCACGGCCTATGCCGCCGCCCTGGCAGAGTACCCGGAGATGGCACCTTATCCGGATGAGAGCGATCCACGCTTTGAACGGCAGCATGAGGCCTGGAAGACAAGCGTTGAGGCCCAGGCCAGAGCCCGCGGCTTTGATGCGGGAATGGAACCGTTCTTTGCCAGGACGCTTCCGGAGATTTTGGGAAAGGCGGACGGGGAGAATAAGCTCTACGCACCGCTGAATCTCTACATGGCTTTGGGACTGCTGGCAGAGATCACCAGTGGCGAGAGCCGACAGCAGGTGCTTTCCCTGCTGGGCTATGAAACTATGGAGGAATTGCGCAGGCAGGCCAATGACGTTTGGAACGTCTACTACCGGGCTGATGGGGCGACCAATCTGGTGCTGTCATCTTCTCTGTGGCTGGATGAGCAGCTGCATGTGCGCCAGGAGACACTGGACACTCTGGCCAAAACCTACTATGCCTCCTCCTACCGTGGTAATATGGAGGACAGCGGCTTTCAGAAAGCATTTCAAAACTGGCTGGACAGCCAGACCGGCGGACTGCTGACGGAGCAGGCCGGACAGCTGACGTTCCCGCCCGAGACCATGCTGACACTGGCTTCCACGGTGTTTTATCAGGCCAAATGGCGTGAGATGTTTGCCGAGAGTGAGACGGAGGCGGGGACCTTCCACAGTACCAGCGGGGATACGAAATGTGATTTCATGCATCAGACGGAAGAGACCGGAACTTACTGGTGGGGAGAGCGGTTCGGCGCAGTCAGTAAGCACCTGGAAAACGAGGGGGGGACCATGTGGTTCTTTCTGCCGGACGAGGGCGTCACGCCGGAGGAGCTGCTCTGTGACGGGGAGTGGATGGACTTCCTGCTGATGAAGGAGCGGTGGGAGCACTGGGACCGTCAAAAGGGACTGCGGATTCATCTGTCTATTCCAAAGTTCGATATCGTCTCTCAGCTGGATCTGAGGGACAGTCTGTACGCTCTGGGTGTGACGGATGTGTTTCAGCCGGACGCTGCGGACTTTTCCATGCTGTTGGAGGAGTCCAGGCCGCTTGCAGTTTCCAAGGTGGAGCAGGATGTGCGCCTGGCCATTGACGAGGAAGGGGTCACTGCGGCGGCCTATACGGCGATGGCAGTGGCTGGAGCATGTAAGCCCCCGGAGGAGGAAATGGACTTCACCCTGGATCGGCCCTTTGTGGTGGTCCTCACCGGTGTCAGCGGACTGCCGCTCTTTGCCGGAGTGGTCCATACGCCCTGAAAACAGCAAAAAAGAGATGGAGCGATACTCCATCTCTTTTTTGCGCAAAACGGGGCCTAGCCGCACGTGCGCCAAAGGCGCACGCCTGCAGGGCAAGTGCTCTTTTTACGTTATTCTTCAGGGAACACAGCCTTGCGGGCTTCCTTTTCCGCGGCACGTTCAGCGGCCATTTCCTCACGAGCCTGCTGCAGTACCCGACGCTCCGCCTTGGTGGTCAGCTGGCGTTCGTCAAATTTGGCGAACATATCGGGGCGGCGGCGCATGGTGCGCTTGTAACTCTCCTTTTTCCGCCAGGCGTCCACTTTGCCATGATCGCCGGAGAGCAGCACCTCAGGGACAGCCCGGTCGTGCCACACGGCGGGACGGGAGTACTGGGGATACTCCAAAAGGCCGTTCCAGTGGGATTCCTCCTCAAAGCACTCGGCGTCGGGCAGGACGCCGGGGACCATCCGGCAGACGGCATCCGCTACGGCCATGGCGGGGATCTCACCGCCGGTGAGGACAAAGTCGCCCATGCTAATCTCCTCATCTACACATGCGTCGATGAATCGCTGGTCAATGCCCTCGTAGTGACCGCAGACCAGAATCAGGTGGTTGTAATGTTCTTTCAGCTCCCGGGCTACGTCCTGGTTGAAGGTGCGGCCGCAGGGGGACATGAAGATCGTACGGCCGGGGCCGTAGGTCTCCACAATATGCGCCCAGCAGCGGTAGAGAGGGTCAGCCTGCATCACGGCACCCCGGCCGCCGCCGTAGGGGTAGTCATCCACCTGCATCTGCTTGTTGGTGGTGTATTCCCGAATCTGGTGGGCCTTGATGGTGATGTAGCCCCGCTCCTGAGCCCGGCCCAGGATACTGACACCGGTCATGGCTTCTACAGACTCGGGGAACAGCGTCATGATATCAATTCTCATCGGTGGCCATACCCTCCAAGACTGTCACTTCCATCCGGTTTGCGTCCAGGTCCACGGACTGGATGAAAACGCCCGGTACGGCGGGGATCAGATACTCCCGCTGGCCCTGAACAGTGTAGACCTTGTGGGCGGGATAAGGGTCAATGCGGCGCAGCTCGCCCAGCAGTTCTCCGTTTTCCACATTATAAACCTGGAGGCCCAGCAGCTCATCGTCAAAGTACATGCCCTTGGGCAGATGGGCGTCGGAGCGGCGGACGTAGATGTCCTGATCCTTGAGGGCCAGGGCGGCGTTCATATCGTCCACACCGGGAAACTTCATCAGCACCACGCTCTTGTGGACGTGATTTTCAGTGGGCTTCATCTCCTGGCCGCCCACCAGGAAAGTTTTGAAACGGGTGATAAAGGTGGGATCGGCGTCCCGGGGCTGTACGCGGACCTCGCCGCGGATGCCGTGGGCGTTGACGATGCGTCCGACCTTGATGGTGTCCAATTTCATGAGGGTCTCCTTTTCGTAAAAATCAATGGGATGAGGACAGTATATCCCGTTTTGCGGCAACAGGCAAGTTTCTGGAGAGATTCGCAAAAAAGAAGCGGTGCATTGCACCGCTTCTTTTTTAGTCTACGATATCCACGGAAACCTTGATGCCGGTGCGCTGGGCATAGGAGCGAATCACGGTCCGAATCTCCTTGGCAATGCGGCCCTGACGGCCAATGACCTTGCCCATGTCGTCGGGAGCGACACGCAGCTCCAACGTCAGCTCCTGATCGCCTTGGACCTCCGTGACGGAGACAGCGTCAGGATCATCTACAAGATTCCTGGCGATGTAGAGCAGCAAGTCCTTCATATCGATCCCTCAGATCAGAGGACTTCCACTTTTTTGAGCAGAGCTCTGACAGTGTCGGTAGGCTGAGCACCGGACTTGATCCACTCCTGAGCGCGCTCGGTGTCGATCTTGATCTCAGCGGGGGAGACGCAGGGATTGTAAGTGCCGATCTCCTCGATGAAGCGGCCATCGCGGGGGAAACGGGAGTCAGCGACAACAACGCGATAGAAGGGAGCCTTCTTGGCGCCCATGCGGCGCAGTCTAATCTTAACCATAATGTGTACCTCCAAAGTAAAATAAAAGAAATTTTGTATATCTATAAATGCGAAGCACTTATATCTGAACGGGGCGGATTACTTCATCCGCTTTTTCCGGCCGAAGCCGTGCATTTTGCCAGCCATTTTCTTGCCCATGCGGCTGCGGGTCATGGTCTTGGTCAGCTGCTGCATCATTTCAAACTGCTTTAACAGACGGTTGACAGCAGCCACGTCCAAGCCGCAGCCGGCGGCAATCCGACGTTTACGGCTGGCGTTGAGGATTTGAGGGTTGTCCCTTTCCAGGGGCGTCATGGAGAGGATGATGGCCTCGGTGTGGGCCAGAGCTTTTTCGTCAATGGTGGAGCCCTGAAGCTGTCTGCCCAGGTCGCCAGGCATCATGCCGGCAATCTGACTCAAATCGCCCATCCCCTTGATTTGCTGAAGCTGCTCCAAATAATCCTGCAAGGAGAGGCGGTTCTTGCGAAGCTTCTCCTCCAGCTTGGCGGCCTGCTTGGCGTCAAAGGTCTGCTCTGCCTTTTCGATGAGGGAGAGCATATCGCCCATGCCCAGAATGCGGGAGGCCATGCGGTCAGGGTGGAAGGGCTCGATCATATCCAGTTTTTCACCGGTACCAACGAATTTGATGGGCTTGCCGGTGGAAGCGCGGATGGAAAGGGCCGCGCCGCCTCTTGCGTCACCGTCCAGCTTGGTGAGAACCACGCCGTCGATGCCCAGGGCTTCGTCAAAGGCGGAGGCGGCATTCACGGCATCCTGGCCGGTCATGGCGTCAACCACCAGTAAAATCTCATTGGGATGGACGGCGGCTTTCATGCGCTTGAGCTCGTCCATCAGGTTCTCGTCCACATGGAGACGGCCAGCGGTGTCCAGAAAGACCATGTCGTTGCCGTAATCTCTGGCGTGGCGAATGGCGTTTTCGGCGATCTTCACGGGATCGCCCTGGCCCTGCTCAAAAACAGGCAGCTCCATCTGAGAGCCAACGACCTGCAGCTGCTCAATGGCAGCGGGACGGTAGACGTCGCAGGCGGCCAGCAGGGGACGCTTGCTGAACTGACGGCGCATCAGACCGGCAAGCTTGGCAGTAGTGGTTGTCTTACCGGCACCCTGCAGACCTACCATCATCACGATGGTGGGACCGTTGTTGGCCATGGTCAGCTTGCTGCCGGCACCGCCCATCAGATTGGTCAGCTCTTCGTTGACGATCTTAATGACCTGCTGAGCGGGAGTCAGGCTGTCCAGCACGTCGGAGCCAACGGCCCGATCCGTTACGGTGGAGACAAACTCCTTGACGACCTTATAGCTGACGTCGGCTTCCAGCAAAGCGAGACGGACCTCACGCATTGCCTCCCGGACGTCGTTTTCTGTCAGACGGCCCTTGCCGCGCAGACGCTTGAATGTTGCATTCAGTTTTTCGGTGAGTCCTTCAAATGCCATGGTTTCAGTCCTTTAATGCAGCAATCTTGTCGGAAATCAGGGAAGCCAGCTCTGTGAGCCGGGGATCCTCATACCGACGGAAGTTGATGGTTTTGATTTCTTCAGCGGCGTTTTCAATGGCGTCCAGATGACCGCGCATCTGTTCAAATCGGCGGATCAGGCCGGTCTTATCCTCGATCTCCTGCATGGCAGCCTCGGCCCGGACGATCACGTCCCGGACGCCCTGGCGGGAGATGCCTTCGTTTTCAGCGATCTCGGCCAGAGAAAGATCCTCATTATAATAGAGATCGAACAGCTCTTTCTGCCGCTGGGTAAGCAGCTCTCCATAAAAATCGAAGAGCATCGTCATACGGTACGTCTGATTTTTCATGGGTTCGCTCCTTTCTGTAAAGTTTGGAAGCTTTACAACGGAAGATAGTTTACAGGAAACCGGAAAAAAAGTCAAGGGAAAAAAGAAAAGAAATTGCACAAAAGTCAGAAAAAGTTACGTCTGCCTTGCAGGTTGCGGAAAAATCGCCTATACTGGACGAATCATGCGGAAAGGAGAGACTGCATAGACTGAAAATGTGCAGAAACTTTGAGAAATGAGGCTGATATTTTGACACTGTTTGACGGACATTCGGACCTTTTATACGATGTGACCCGACATCGTCTTCTGGGGGAGCATCAAGTATTGGAGCGCTTCCATCTGGATCATCTGCGCAAAGGCGGTGTGGACGGTCTGGTGCTGGCCCTCTGGGTGAGTCGGACGCCGGGCAGCTTCTGGTATTCCGTGCCGGGCGGCCAGACGGAGGCGGGACGTACCAGTCTGATGCTCCGCTGCATGGAGAAGGAACTGGCAGAGTGTCCCGATGTGGTGCTGGTACATTCTGCTGCAGAGGCGGAGCAGGCCCGCCGTGCCGGGAAGATCTATGCTTTCCTGGGAGTGGAGGGTATGGCAGTAATTGGGCAGGAGAGCGTGGCGGGTGTGGACGGCTACGCGGACCTGGGAGTCAGGATTGCCATGCTGACCTGGAATGAGGAAAACGACCTGGCCACCGGTGCCGGGGGAGACCCGGACAAAGGTCTGACCATCTATGGAAAGCAGGCGGTCCGACGGATGCAGGAGCGTGGAATCCTGGTAGATGTCTCCCACCTGAATGACGGCGGCTTCTGGGATGTGATGGATCTGACGAATGGGCCTGTGATCGCCTCCCATTCCAACTGCCGAGCCCTGTGCGATGTACGCCGAAATCTCAGTGATGAGCAGCTCCGTGCCATCCGGGATACCGGCGGCGTGGTGGGACTCAATGCCTTCCATGGTTTTGCTCACGCAGATCCTCAGATGCAGACGGTGGAGACGCTTGCCCGCCATGCCGCACATATGGTGGAAGTTATGGGGGTGGAGCATGTGGCCTGTGGCTTTGACTTCTGCGAATTTTTTGAGGAATCGGGCAATGAGGGAGTCCGGGGGATGGAAAATGCCTCCTGCGCTGCAAATCTGCTGTGGGAGCTGGAAAAGCTGGGCATGAAGCAGCGGGAACTGGAGCTGATCGCCCGTGAAAACTTTCTGCGTCTGCTGCGGTAATCGGTTGAATCCACACAAAACATCCGCTGTGTAATTCTGCACGGCGGATGTTTTTATCTTGCGGATACGGGGAGAATAGGCTATACTATTTTGCATAAAGTTATACCTTTCTATGGTTAAAGGTAGGAAGGATCATCCTAGTTATAAGGAGTGATACCGTGGAAGTGACCAGAAAACGGCTGACGGATGGTGTGTATCTCACCTATCTGCCGGCCTGCAAGTTTAAAACCAGCCTGCTTTCCGCACAGTTTGTGACGCCAATCCGACAGGACAGTGCCTCCGCACTGGCGCTGCTGCCTGCTGTCCTGCGTCGCGGCACTGTATCCTGCCCGGACCTTGCCTCCATGTCGGCTTGCCTGGATCAGCTCTATGGTGCCCGCATTGACTGCACAGTCCGGAAAAAGGGAGAGAATCAGTGCCTGGGCTTTGTGGCCAGCCTCATTGACGACAGCTTTGCCCCCGCCGGTGAAAAGCTGCTGGAACCGGTGGCAGAGCTGCTGGGTGAATTGATCTGTGATCCTGTTACTCAGCGGGGCCGGTTCGTGAATGCCTATTTTGACAGTGAGAAAACCAATCTGATTGATGCCATCCGCAGCATCATCAATGACAAACGGGACTATGCCGACGGACGCCTGCTGCAAGAGATGTGCGCCGGGGAGCCCTACGGAATCAGCCGCCTTGGCGATGAAGAGAGTGCTGAAAAGATCCAGCCCAAGAAGCTCTACACCCTCTACACCGATCTGATTGCCACCTCCCGACTGGAGCTTTTCTACAGCGGCAGCGCCAGCCAGGAGCGGGTGGAAAATGCCCTTCGGGCAGCCTTCTCCACGCTGCCACGTGAGAATATCCGGGACGTGGCCCTGACCCGCCGCCACAAAGCGCCTGCCCAGGTTCGCCATGTGACTGAGGTAAAGGACGTGACCCAGGGCAAGCTTGGCATGGGCTTTACCTGCGGCAGCGATGATACCACCGCTCTGCTGATGGGCAACACCCTCTTCGGCGGCAGCAGCAACTCCAAACTTTTCCTGAACGTGCGGGAAAAGCTGTCACTGTGCTACTTTGCGTCTTCCCTCTTCCACCGGCAGAAGGGCCTTATCACCGTGTCCTCCGGCATTGAGTTTCATAACTTCCAGAGAGCCTACGACGAGATCATGGCCCAGCTGAAGGCCGTTCAGAATGGCGAGCTGGAGGACTGGGAGCTGGAGGGCGCCAGGAGTACGCTGCTCAACGCATACGCCTCTATGGAAGATTCCCAGGGCAGGCTGGAAAACTTCTACCTGGGACAGGCGGCCACCGGCCAGACGGAGACTCCGGAGGTGCTGGCAGAAAAGGTCCGCACCATCACCGCAGACCGCATTTTTGACGCCATGAAGACGGTCTCTCTGGATACGGTGTACTTCCTGCGGGGAAAGGAGACGGCAGAATGAATCAGTCCTATTATGAGCGCATTGGTGAGTCGGTCTATCAGGAGGTCCTGCCAAACGGCCTTCTGGTCAAGGTGGTGCTCAGACCGTCCCACGCCAAGAAATATGCCTTTTTCTCCACCCGCTACGGCGGCATGGATACCCGGTTCTGCCTGAATGGCAAGTGGCTGGATACGCCAGCGGGCATTGCCCACTATCTGGAGCACAAGATGTTTGATACCAAGGAGGGCAATGCCCTTCAGAAACTTGCAAAGAACGGCGCGGAGCCGAATGCCTTTACTTCAAATGCCATGACCGGCTACTATTTTGATTCTACGGATCACTTTGAGGAGAATCTGAAGATTCTGCTCTCCTTTGTTTCCGTCCCTTACTTCACAGAGGAGAGTGTGGCCAAGGAGCAGGGCATCATCGGTCAGGAGATCCGCATGATTGAGGACAACCCTGACTGGCAGATCTACGTCCGCATGATGAAGGCTCTTTACAGCGGAACCACCGCCCGTATTCCCATTGCAGGCACTGTGGAGTCCATCTCCCATATTACAGCGGACACCCTCTATCAATGCCACAAGGCCTTTTACACCCCTGCCAACATGATGCTGACGGTGGTGGGAAACGTGGACCCGATCCATGTCTTTGACCTGGCCAGGGAGGTACTGCCCCGGGAGAGCGGTCCGGTGATCCCCAGAGATTACGGTACCGAGCCCATGGAGGTGGCCCAGCGGAAGACCAAGCTGGCCATGGAGGTTTCCTGCCCTCAGTTCCTGGCAGGATTTAAGTGCCAGCCTGTCCCGGATGGAGAGGAGTACCTGCGGATGAATCTGGTAGGAGATCTGGCCTGTGACATTCTGCTGGGCGAGTCCAGTCCCCTGTATCTGCGGCTCTATGACGAGGGGATCATCAACACCAGCTTCGGCGGCACTTATGAAATGATGCCGGGTATCGCTTACCTCTACGCCGGCGGCGAGTGCAAGGAGCCTCAGCGGGTGGCGGCGGAAATCGTCGGGGAGGCAGAGCGTCTGGTGCGGGAGGGTGTGGATACCGCCTTCTACGAGCGGACCCGGCGGGCTTCCATCGGCGCCAATCTACGGGGCCTGAACTCCTTTGAAAACATCGCCGTGTGCCTCACCGAGGGCTATTTTCACGGCTATGATCCGCTGCGCTTCCCCCAGATGTATGACAGTATCACCAAGGAGGATGTGCTCCGGTTCCTGAAAGACAATATCGTGGAAAACCGCATGGTTCTCTCTGAGATTGTGCCCAAATAATCGCTGCTTTTAGAAAGGAAGAATCCTGTTTTGACAGTTATGAAAAATATGCCCATCAGTTTTCCCGGCCTGCTTGGCGATTGGGAGTTTAATCCGGACCCTGTCGCCATCCACATCGGCCACGGGATCTACTGGTATGGCATCATCCTGGCGTTTGCTATGCTGATGGGCCTGCTGCTGTGTATGAAACAGTCCCGTAAGTTCGGTCTGACAGAGGACAATGTGCTGGATATGGTGCTCTGGGCGGTTCCGACCTGCATCGTAGGTGCCCGGGTATACTATGTGCTGTTCTACCTGGACCGCTTCCGCAATGCGGACGGCAGTTTGGACTGGGGAAAAATGGTTGCCATCTGGGACGGCGGTATTGCCATCTACGGAGCGGTGATCGCCGGTGCGCTGGTGGCTTTCCTGTTCACCCGGCACAAGAAGCTGAAATTTGCCGCCATGACCGATTTGACGGTGATGGGCCTGATGCTGGGCCAGTGCATCGGCCGTTGGGCAAACTTCATCAACCGGGAGGCCTTCGGCGGCCCCACGGACCTGCCCTGGCGAATGCGTCTCTGGACCAGCACCACAGAGTTTATCGAGGTGCATCCGACCTTCCTCTATGAGAGCCTCTGGAATTTGGTGGGTGTGCTGCTGTTGCTGTTTGTGGTAAGCAAGTATCGAAAGTTTGACGGAGAGAATACCTGGTTCTACTTTCTCTGGTACGGCATCGGCCGCACCTGGGTGGAGGGACTGCGGACCGACAGCCTGTATCTCTTTGACTGGACCTTCCTGGGTCAGCCCATCCGGGTCTCTCAGGCGTTGAGTGTGGTGATGGTGGTGGTTTCTGCCGCCGCTCTCATCTATGAATTGGGGATTAAGAAACGGGACGGAAGCGATCTGCTGGTAAATCGGACAGCTGCGGTCACTTCTGCGGAGATCGAGAAACAGGAGGATGAACATGGCAATCAAAATTGACGGAAAAGCGCTGGCGGCAAAGGTGAAGGCCCGTGTGGCGGCGGAGGTCGCAGTACTGCCCCGCAGACCCGGCCTGGCTGTGGTACTGGTGGGGGAGGACCCTGCCTCCAAGGTTTACGTAAATGGAAAAGAAAAGGACTGCGCCGAGTGCGGAATCCGCAGCTTCGGCCACAAGCTGCCTGAGGAGACCACCCGGCAGGAGCTGCTGGATCTGGTTCACCAGCTGAATCAGGACCCGGAAGTGGACGGCATCCTGGTGCAGCTGCCCCTGCCCCGGCATCTGGACGAAAAGGAGATCATCCGGGCCATTGCTCCGGAGAAGGATGTGGATTGCTTCCACCCGGTGAATGTGGGTTTGCTTTCCATTGGTGAGCCCATGTTCCTGCCCTGTACGCCCGCAGGCGTCATGGAGATGCTGCGGGAGTATCACATCCCCGTCTCTGGCAAGCGGTGTGTGGTGCTGGGACGCAGCAACATCGTGGGTAAGCCCATGGCCATGCTGCTGACACAGGCAAACGGCACCGTGACCATTTGCCATTCCAAAACGGAGGAACTGGCTTCCTACACCTGCCAGGCGGATATTCTGGTCTCTGCTGTGGGAAAGACCAACTTCGTCACGGCTGACATGGTCAAGGATGGTGCGGTGGTGATGGATGTGGCGATGAACCGCAACGAGAGCGGCAAGCTCTGCGGCGATGTGGATTTTGCAGCTGTGGAGTCTAAAGCTTCCTACATCACCCCGGTTCCCGGCGGTGTGGGGCCCATGACCCGGGCTATGTTGATGCAGAATCTGCTGACCGCAGCCAAGCTTCATCAGAATTTGAAATAAAACAACAAAAGGCCGATACCATACAATACCTGCCTTTTGAAAAGCAGGCAGAATGACTAAGACAGCGAGGCGGTGTGACTCCAGTCACACCGCCTCGCTGTCTGCGCTCTGCAAGATGATAGACGAGGCTTACTTACCTTCGTCCTTTTTCGCGTCAATATAGGAGTAGAGGGTATATTTTGAGATGCCGAAGTGTTTGGCGATCTTATCACCGGACTTGGTGACCAGGAAGGCACCGTTCTGATTCAGGAAGTGAATGGCGTTCACCTTATCGTCCTTTGTCATCAGGGCCACGGGCTTGCCCACCATGGCCACAGACTGCTGAATCAGGTCGTCCAGCAAATCGTTGATTTTCACGATTTTCTCCGGCTCGGCCTCCTGGGCGGCCTGCTGAGTAGAGGTCAGCTCATGGAGGGCGTTCTCCACGATCAACAGCCGGGAGATATCGAAGTTGATGGAGAGAATGGCGTCCACTTTGCCCTTGGAATTGCGGATGTACATTGTGGAGGACTTTAAAATCTTTCCATCGGGGGTCTTGGTGAGATAACATAGGTGGTCTGTGGGATCGGGGTCGTGGGTCTTAAGCTGTTCGATGACAACTGTGGACGCACCGTCTCCAACCTTACGTCCGGAGACATGGCCGTTGACAATCACAGCAATGGTGTGATCCGGGTGACGGCTCAAATCGTGAACAACGACTTCACAGCCGCTTCCAAATTGAGCTGCAATTCCTTCGGCGACCTGCCGAAGCATATCCAACTTAATACTTTCCGTAGCAAATCCTCCTTTGATACATCTTATCTGCAAAATAATATTTCCAGTATCTAACATTCCTAAAATATCATACCATAGAATTTGTGGAAATCAAGGGAAATTTCAAAAATTTTTTTGGTTTACAAATTTTTTGTTTGACATCTAAAAAGTTTATGCTATGATAGAGACAGAACGAACAAAGGTCAACCGATTTGAAAGGCTGAATTTATCATTATTGTGGAGGGTGCGTTATGGATTTTGAAGCAATCAAGGCAGCAGCCCAGGGTTACAAGGCTGACATGAGCCGATTCCTGCGTGACATGATTTCTCATCCCAGCGAGAGCTGCGAGGAGAAGGAAGTTGTCATGTGCATCAAGGCGGAGATGGAGAAACTTGGCTACGACAAGGTGGAAATTGATGGCTTGGGCAACGTCATCGGCTGGATGGGCGATGGCGACAAGATTATTGCCATCGATTCCCACATCGATACCGTTGGAATTGGCAACATCCATAACTGGGAAGCTGATCCCTACAAGGGCTACGAGACCGAGGAGATCATCTATGGCCGCGGCGGTTCTGATCAGGAGGGCGGTATGGCTTCCGCAGTGTACGGCGCCAAGATCATGAAGGATCTGGGACTGATCCCCGCTGGCTACAAAATCATGGTTGTCGGCTCCGTCCAGGAAGAGGACTGCGACGGTATGTGCTGGCAGTACATCGTCAACAAGTATTTTGCCAATAAGGAAGAGGCTCAGAAGAAGATTGAGTTCGTCATCTCCACCGAGCCCACCGACGGCGGTATCTATCGAGGCCACCGCGGCCGTATGGAGATCCGTGTGGACGTCAAGGGCATCTCTTGCCACGGCTCCGCTCCCGATCGCGGCGACAACGCTATCTATAAGATGGCAGACATCCTGCAGGATGTCCGTGCACTGAACGAGAACGGCGATTCCGATGCAGACGAGATCAAGGGCCTGGTCAAGATGCTCAACCCCAAGTTCAACCCCGAGCACTACGAGGACGCTCGCTTCCTGGGCCGTGGTACCTGCACCACCTCTCAGATCTTTTACACGTCTCCCAGCCGCTGCGCTGTGGCTGATGGCTGCTCTATCTCCATCGACCGCCGCATGACCGCCGGTGAGACTTGGGATTCCTGCCTGGATGAAATCCGCCAGCTGCCCAGCGTGAAGAAGTACGGCGACGACGTCAAGGTTTCCATGTATATGTACGATCGTCCCTCCTGGACCGGTGAGGTTTATGAGACAGAGGCTTTCTTCCCCACCTGGATTAACAAGGAGACCGCTGCCCATGTTCAGGCCTTGGTTGACGCTCATCACGCTCTGTGGGGCGACAAGCGCATCGGTGTTGCTGATGCTGACATGGCAAAGGACGCCATGCACCTGCGCGAGGGGCGTCCTCTGACGGATAAGTGGACTTTCTCCACCAACTGCGTCTCCATCCAGGGCCGCTATGGCATCCCCTGTGTTGGGTTTGGCCCCGGTGCCGAGTCTCAGGCTCACGCCCCCAACGAGATCACCTGGAAGCAGGATCTTGTGACCTGCGCCGCACTGTACGCTGCTGTTCCCGGCCTGTACAAGGAAGAGAACAAGGAGACCAACGTGACACAATTCCGTCAGTCTCTCACCGATAACGAGATTCAGTAATTGTTACCTGCTGTGGCCGGCGCGGGGGCGCCGCGCCGACCCGGACATTTCATGATAGACTATTCCATATTTTTAAGGAGAATTTGACTATGTCTAAGACTGTTGAGCTGGCAAAGCATCTGGAAAAGCTGCATATAAATAATATGTACAAGAACGATTTCTATTGGACCTGGGACAAGACCGACGAGGAGCTGGACGCCATTTTCACTGTGGCTGATGCTCTGCGCGATCTGCGTGAGCGCAACAAGTCCACCCGCATCTTTGATTCCGGCTTGGGCATTTCCATTTTCCGTGATAACTCCACCCGTACTCGTTTCTCCTTCGCTTCCGCCTGCAACCTGCTGGGCCTGACCGTTCAGGACTTGGATGAGAAGAAGAGTCAGATCGCACACGGCGAGACCGTCCGTGAGACCGCTAACATGGTTTCTTTCATGGCCGACGTCATCGGTATCCGTGACGATATGTTCATTGGCGAGGGCCACAAGTATCAGAAGACCTTCATGGATGCTGTTGCTGAGGGCTATCAGAACGACATCCTGGAGCAGCGTCCCACGCTGGTCAACCTGCAGTGCGACGTGGATCACCCCACTCAGTGCATGGCTGATATGCTGCACATCATCCACCATTTCGGTGGTGTTGAGAATCTCAAGGGCAAGAAGATTGCTATGACCTGGGCATATTCTCCCTCCTATGGCAAGCCTCTGTCCGTGCCCCAGGGCGTTATCGGCCTGATGACCCGTTTTGGCATGGACGTCGTACTGGCACACCCCGAGGGCTACGATGTGATGCCGGAGGTTGAGGAGATCGCAAAGAAGAACGCCGAAGCTACCGGCGGCTCCTATAAGAAGGTCACCACCATGGAAGAGGCTTTCAAGGATGCTGATATCGTTTATCCCAAGTCCTGGGCGCCCTTCGCTGCTATGGAAGAGCGTACCAAGCTGTACCAGGCTGGCGACGAGGACGGCATTGACGCCCTGGAGAAGAAACTATTGGAGCAGAACGCGCAGCACAAGGACTGGACTTGCTCCGAGGATATGATGAAGCTGACCAAGGACGGCAAGGCTTTGTACATGCACTGCCTGCCCGCCGACATCACCGGCCTGAGCTGCAAGGAAGGCGAAGTTGACAACTCCGTGTTCGATCGTTATATCGATCCTCTGTACAAGGAGGCCAGCTACAAGCCCTACATCATCGCTGCAATGATCATGATGAGTAAGGTCAAGGATCCTGTGGCTGCTTTGATGGCTATGGACGCTGAGGACGACAAGCGCAAGAAGTTCTAATTGGACTTGTGAGGCTGTACCTTTTAAAAGTACATAGATTTTGAAAAAAGGCTGTTATGTGCAGCGCTTTTAAAACAGAATTGCTCTGTGGCGGCAGCTGCGCTGCCGCCACAGCACTTTTTACGAGGTGTTTCAAAATGGGTAAACGTATTGTAATCGCTCTGGGCGGCAATGCCCTTGGTAAGAATCTGGCCGAGCAGATGGGCGCTGTGAAGAACACAGCCAAGGCCATTGTGGACCTTATTGAGGAGGGCCATCAGGTGGTTGTCGCTCACGGCAACGGCCCCCAGGTCGGCATGATTAACCTGGCTATGACCGCACTCTCTCACGAGGACCCCTCCCATCCAGTTGATCCCATGTCCGTGTGCACGGCTATGAGCCAGGGATACATTGGCTATGACCTGCAAAACGCTCTGCGGGAGGAGTTGCTGGACCGCGGCATCAACAAGCCTGTTGCCACCATCCTGACCCAGGTGGAGGTGGACCCCGCTGATCCCGCATTCCAGAATCCCACCAAGCCCATCGGTGCATTTATGACCGAAGAAGAGGCTATGAAGCTGAAGGCGCAGGGCAACTCCGTTATGGAGGACGCCGGCCGTGGCTGGCGCCGCTGCGTGGCGTCCCCCCGTCCCAAGTCCATTGTCGAAATTGAGACCGTTAAGGCCCTGCTGGCTGCCAATCAGGTGGTTATTGCCTGCGGCGGTGGCGGTATCCCCGTTTACAAGTCTGAGGGCAATCATCTGCATGGTGCCGGTGCTGTGATCGACAAGGACTTTGCTTCAGAGCTGCTGGCAGAGGAATTGGATGCAGACACCCTGATCATTCTCACCGCTGTGGAGAAGGTGGCTGTTAACTTTGGTAAGCCCAATCAGGAGTGGCTCAGCAGCCTGACTCCCGAGCAGGCACGTAAGTATGAGGACGAGGGGCAGTTTGCTCCCGGCTCCATGCTGCCCAAGGTCCAGGCCGCTGTGAAGTTTGCAGAATCCAAGGAAGGCCGTACCGCTCTCATCACGCTGCTGGAGAAGGCCAAGGACGGCATTGCCGGCAAGACCGGTACAGCAGTCTGCCGCTGATTTTGAAAAGTGGAAAACATCCAAACACGATTGAAAAGAGGAGCTTATTTGGCTTCTCTTTTCTTTTTTGTCCCAATCTTCAAAAAAAGGGCAACCTTTTAAAAAAGATACCCTTGCGGAAATGAATGAAAAAGAGAGAGACAGCGGGAATATTCGGGGGAAATGACGGTAAAGTGCACAAAAGAGGAAAGGTCAACCTTTTAAATTTGGAGGAACAGACAAAAAAGAGGTTGAAATTTATGGCAAGAGTTTGTATGATAAGAGTAGTGGTATCTCACCATGGAAGTGTATGAACAATTTTGAAGGAGGAAATTACGATGAAGAAGTTTCTTGCATTGCTTCTCTCCATGGCTATGGTTTTGAGCCTGGCAGCGTGCGGCGGGGAAGATAAGCCTGCTCCCGAGGGGCCTGATCAGGGTACTGAGGATACGGAAGCCAAGACTGTGAAGGTTGGCCTGATCTGCATCGGCGACGAGAATGACCAAGGCTATACGTATAACTTCATCCGCGGCAAGGAAGCTGCTACTGAGGCGCTGGAGGCCAAGGGCATCCATGTGGAGTGGGTTCCCAAGTTCAATGTGGGAGAGGACTCCACCTGTGAGGACGCTAACGTGGAGCTGGCCGAGGAAGGCTGCGATCTGATCATCAACAACTCCTTTGGCTTTGAACCTCATATGCTCAAGGTTGCCCCTGACTATGAGGACATTCAGTTTGTGGCCTGCACCAACCAGGCTTCCTGGCAGGATGATCTGCCCAACACCCACAATGCTTTCGCCAACATCTACGAGGGACGCTATGTGGCTGGTGTTGCTGCTGGTATGAAGCTGCAGGAGTTGATCGAAAACGGCACCATCAAGCCGGAAGAGGCCATGATTGGTTATGTCGGTGCCTACTCCTTCGCAGAGGTGATCTCCGGCTTTACCGCTTACTACCTGGGCGCCAAGAGTGTCTGCCCTTCCGTCACCATGAAGGTCAAGTTTGTCGGCTCCTGGTCTAACCCCACCGAGGAGAGCAACGCGGCCTCTGCTTTGGCTGACATGGGCTGCAAGATCATTTCCCAGCACTCTGATAACACCACCCCTGCTACCATGGCACAGTCCAAGGGCGCTTTCCACACCGGCTACAACAATGATATGTCCGGCGTTGCACCCGAGGCTTCTATTATCGGCACACGCATTGACTGGGCTCCCTACTTTGAGTACATCATTGAGGCTGTTGCCAACGGCGAGGAATTTGATCAGGATTGGTGCCATGGCCTGGACGAAGGTGCCGTTGCCATGACTCCTCTGAATGAGAAGATTGCCGCTCCTGGCACTGCTGAGAAGCTGGCTGAGGTTGAGAAGGCCATTGTCGACGGTGAGCTGAAGGTCTTTGATACCAAGACCTTCACCGTTGAAGGAAAGGAACTGACCAACGCGTTCGCTCTGGATACTGATGGCGACTTCACTCCCGATTCTGAGGAGGCTGTGTTTGATGGTGCTTTCCACGAGTCTTACCATCAGTCCGCTCCTTATTTCACTTTGAAAATCGACGGTATCGAATGGCTGAACTCCGCTTTCTGATCAACCGGCCTAAAAAGGGGGGCTGCACGGCAGCCTCCCTTTTGGTTTACAAACAGCCCGTTAACTGTGGGATAAACGTGATTTTTCAATAGAAAGGATGACAACCTTGGAATCTGTTCATGCAATCGAGCTGCGGCATATTACCAAGCGCTTTGGCAAGGTTGTAGCCAATGACAGCATCGATCTGACTCTGGATCGGGGCGAGATCTTGTCTCTGCTGGGCGAGAACGGCAGCGGAAAAACCACTCTGATGAATATGCTGGCAGGCATCTATCTGCCGGATGAGGGCGAGATCCTGGTCAACGGTGAACCCGCTGCCATCCGCTCCCCAAAGGACTCCTTCGACTACCATATCGGCATGATTCACCAGCACTTCAAGCTGGTCGATGTCTTTACCGCAGCGGAGAACATCGTCCTGGGTCTCCATGACGGCAAACTGGACCGCAGGGAGATTTACGAAAAAGTCCGGGCCATTTCCGACCGCTATGGCTTCGGCATTGATCCGGGCAAGAAGGTCTATGAGATGTCTGTCTCCGAGAAGCAGACGGTGGAGATCGTCAAGGTCCTCTACCGCGGCGCGGATATTCTGATTCTGGATGAGCCCACCGCTGTTCTGACGCCCCAGGAGACAGACCGACTGTTCAAGATTTTGCGCTCCATGCGGGAGGATGGCAAGGCCATTGTCATCATCACCCATAAGCTCCATGAAGTGATGGCCCTGTCCGACAAGGTGGCCGTCCTGCGGAAGGGCAAATATATTGGCACCGTCAATACCAAGGATACCAACCCTCAGGCGCTGACGGATATGATGGTGGGTCATAGTGTCACTCTGAATATCAATCGCCCTGATCCCGTGGATGTAGTGCCGCGCCTGACCGTCAAGGGCCTGACCTGCCTGGATGCCGAAGGCGTCAAGAAGCTGGACAATGTCAGCTTTACCGCAATGGGCGGCGAGATTCTGGGCATTGCCGGTATCGCTGGCTCCGGTCAAAAGGAACTGCTGGAATCTATCGCAGGTCTCTATCCTGTGGCCTCCGGCAGTATTGAGTATAGCCCTGAGGGGCGGGAACCCACTGAACTGGTGGGCAAGTCTCCTATGGAGATTAAAAAGTCCGGCGTGGCCATGGCATTTGTCCCGGAGGACCGCCTGGGCATGGGACTGGTGGGCGGCATGGGTATGACCGGCAACATGATGCTCCGCTCCTGGAAGAAGGGAAAGGGCGCTTTTGTCAACAAGAAGGACCCCAATAAGCTGGCCCTGGAAGTCATGGAGAGTTTGGAAGTCGTGACCCCCAGTGTGGAATGCCCTGTCCGTCGGCTCTCCGGCGGCAATGTGCAGAAAGTGCTGGTTGGCCGTGAAATTGCATCCTGTCCCTCTGTGCTGATGAGCGCCTACGCCGTCCGCGGCCTGGACATCAACACATCGTACACCATTTATAATTTGATGACCGAGCAGAAGATGAAGGGCGTAGCCGTCATCTTCGTCGGCGAGGATCTGGACGTGCTGCTGGAGCTGTGTGACCGGATTCTGGTGCTCTGCGGTGGCCAGGTCAGCGGCATTGTGGATGGCCGAAAGGCCACCAAGGAAGAAATGGGACTCATGATGACCCGCGTGGCAGGCAGAAAGGAGGAGCAGGCATGAACGAACAGAAAACACCTTTGATTCGTCTTGCGAAACGGGACGACATGGACCCCAAAAGAGTTTGGGCCATTCGGGGAGCCTCGTTTCTGGTTGCCATCCTCATCGGTGCCATCATTTTTATGGTGATGGGGCACAATCCTTTCTCCGCATACGGCACCATCATCAATGGCGCTCTGGGCAAGAAGACGGCGATCCGCCAGACAGTCAAGAACGCAATTCCTCTGTTGGGTACAGCGCTGGCCATAGCCCCCTGTTTCAAAATGCGCTTCTGGAATATTGGTGCTGAGGGCCAGATTACCGCAGGTGCTGTGGCCGCCAGCTATTTTGCTTTGTTCTGGGCAGATAAGCTGCCTGCCCCTGTGCTGCTTGTGGTCATGGCAGTGGCCGCTGCCATCGCCGGTGGTCTCTGGGGATTGATCCCTGCCTTTTTCAAGGCCAAGTGGAACACCAATGAAACACTGTTCACGCTGATGATGAACTACATTATCATTGGTGTGGTCAAGTGGCTTCAGGGTGGCCCCTGGGAAGGCCGTCCCGGCTCTCAGATTATTCCACAGTTTGAAAAGTCCGCCTGCCTGCCCAAGGTGTTTGGCGTCCACTGCGGCTGGATCATCGTGCTGGTTCTGACTGTGCTGATGTACATCTATATGTCCAAGACCAAGCAGGGCTACGAAATCGCTGTCATCGGTGAGTCCCTGAATACCGCTCGTTACGCAGGTATGAATGTTGGACGCATCATCATGCGTACCATGTTCATCTCCGGCGGCATCAGCGGTCTGGTGGGTTTTGTCGTGGCTTCCGGTGCGGACAACACCCTTCATGCCGGTGTGGCTGCAGGCGTTGGCTTCACTGCCATCACCGTTGCCTGGCTGGCACAGCTGAACCCGTTTGCCATGATCGGTATTTCCGGCCTGCTGGCTGTGCTCCAGAAGGGCGCAACCACCCTACAAACCCGCATGGAAGTTCCGGCCTCCATCTCTGAGATCATCACCGGCATCTTCCTGTTCTGTATGCTGGGCTGTGAGTTCTTTATCAACTATCAGATGATCTTCCGCCACAAGGAAAATAAGGAGGCGAAGGCATGAATACAAATCCTATTTTGCTGTTGATCAGTGCCGCCGTCCTGAATGGCACTCCTCTGCTGTTCGGTACTATCGGAGAAATTCTTGCCGAGAAGACCGGTAACCTGAATCTGGGTGTTGAAGGCATGATGTACATGGGCGGCGCAATGGGCCTGGGCGGTGTATTCTATTACGAAAAGGCCGTGGGTGCAGGGGCCAACCCTGTCCTTGCAATTCTGATTGCGCTGCTCTGTGCGTTTCTTGCTGGTGCCATTGGCGCTGTGATTTACAGCTTTGTCACCATCACCCTGCGTGCCAATCAGAACGTCACCGGCTTGGCCCTGTCCATCTTTGGTACCGGTGCCGGCCAGTTCATCGGCGAGTATATGCGCACCAGAGAGGGTGGCTTCGTGGCCATCTCCAACAGCCTGAAGGATGTGTTCCAGAACTCTCCATTCCCCGCGTCGCTTCAAAATCTGCCTGTTGTGGGGCCGTTGCTGTTCTGCTATAACATCTTCGTTTATATCGGCCTGGCTATGGCCATCCTCATGGCGCTGTATCTGAACAAGACCCGGTCCGGCCTCCACCTGCGGGCTGTGGGCGAAAGCCCTGCCACAGCTGACGCTGCCGGCATCAATGTCACCCGTTACAAGTATCTGGCAACGATCATCGGCGGCGGCATTTCCGCCATCGGCGGCATGGTGTACATCATGACCATTGCGGGCTGCGTGTGGAACCATGAGGGCCTGTCCGGCGAGGGCTGGCTGGCTGTGGCATTGGTTATCTTCTGCATCTGGCGTCCTATGAATGCCGTCTGGGGCTCCGTCCTCTTCGGTGCCCTGATGATTCTCTACCTCCGTTTGCAGCTGCCCTTCATTCCGGACCAGCTGTACAAGATTCTGCCTTACGTGGTGACAGTTGTGGTTCTGATTATTACCAGTATGCGCAACAAAAAGGAAAATCAGCCTCCTGCAAGTCTTGGACTCAGTTACTTCCGCGAGGATCGGTAACAGACTACAAACAACAAGAGCATCGCTGCATATGCGGCGATGCTCTTTTCTGCAAAACACAACGGCAGCCACCAGGTGGCTGCCGTTGTGCTTGTGTGATGACGGCTGTGATGGTACCTCGCATACCTATTCAGGACAATACACAAATGGATCTCTGTACAGCGGTGGGGTGAGATCAGACCACCTTGCTGGGCGGCTCGGTTGTCTCTTCGATCTTCTGCTCAGAGAAGTATCGGATGATATCTTTTCGGGTGACAATCCCAATGAAGTTGCCCAAGTCGTCAATGACGGGTATGAAATTCTGGTTCATGGCACTGATCAGCAGTGCATCCATGCTGACGGTGATGCGGACAGGAGGATAGTGATCACTGCGCAGAAGGTCTCTGACGTGGAGATGTTCCAGACTCTTCATGGAGCAGGTGTGGGGGGAATTTGGCTCCTCGTCCAGAATCTTCCACAGAAAATCGCCTTCGCTGACAGTACCCACGTATTGACCAGTGCGGGAAATCACAGGGATGGCTGTGTAACCATGATACCGCATTTTTTCCAACCCCTGACGGAAGGTGTAGTCATCATACAGATAGGCGACATGATTCTTCGGGAGCAGAAAATAAGCTATGTTCACTTTTCGGCCTCTTTTCTCGGAGGCGGGAGTCCCGCCTGTATTCTGGGTCATTTCCTATACATAGTATACAGGAAAGAACGCCTTCTTTAATGAACAGTATATGAAATCTCCTAAGAGGAATCAAGGATACTCTTTACATTGGGCATGGAAACTGGTATGATAACAGTGTGATAATTGCAACAAAATGAGAAAAGAAGCCAGTTTCCAGGCGTGGGCCGCATGGCTCCAATTGGATTTGCCGTGTGGGGCGGATCAGCTGGTGCGTCGGAAAATGGCTTCCAAGAAAAGCGACAGAAAATAAAAAGGAGTGATGCTATGCTGACAGAACAGGAACTTCAGAAGAGCCCTCTGTTTCAGGACATCAGCTATGATGAGTATATCCGGATGCTGACCTGCTTCAATGCTGTGCACAAGTCGTATCGGCCGGATGATCTGATTTATGATTTGGTAGGGGGGAAGAATAATGCAGTTGGCGTCATCGAGCGGGGAGATGCGGCACTGATCCGCATTGACGAGGCTGGCGTGTCCACTGTGATGGAGGAGCTGTCAACCGGCGGAGTGTTCGGACAGATGCTCGCTTTCTCTGGCTCAAATGAGGACAGCCTGGAAGTGGTGTGCCGCACGCCCTGCGATGTGGTATTCATTGACTATCCCCACATCCTGAAACGATGTCACAATGCCTGCTCCCACCACAGCATCCTGGTGCGGAACATGCTCAAGCTTATGGGTGACAAAGCTCAGTCTCTCAGTCAGCGGGTGGATGTGCTCTCCCGCCGGTCCATACGGGAGAAGCTGCTGTGCTATTTTCATCAGCTGGCAGAAAAAACCGGAGAGATGACCTTCCAGCTGCCTTTTTCTCTCAGCACACTGGCGGATTATATCGCTACGGACCGCAGTGCCATGATGCGGGAACTGAAGCGTCTTCGCGAGGAGGGGGTGATCTGTTCTGACGGACGCAGGATCACCCTTCAAATCGAGGAGTGACAAATCGAACAAAGAATCAGAGAAAATTTGGACGCTTCATCACCGGGAAAAGATTGACGGAGTTCAAGCTGCATGTTAAAATATAATCAATGTGTCAATAAGCAGGATACAGGACTATATGACTCCAAAATTCGATCATTCAGAAAGAAGGAAGACTATGTATCGTATCGTGAGAAAAGAGGCACTCCGTCCCACTGTGACCTTGTATGAGATCGAGGCTCCGTTGATTGCCAAGAAGGCACAGCCGGGACAATTTATCATTCTCCGCGTGGATGAAAACGGGGAGAGAATACCGATTACCATTCATAATTATGACCCTGAGAAGGGAACTGTTACCATTATTGTGCAGACCGTTGGCTCTACCACAGAGAAGTTGAGCCACATGAACGAGGGCGACTGCCTACAGGACTTTGTGGGTCCCCTTGGCAAACCCACTGAGACTGAGGGTAAGAAAAAGGTCTGCGTTGTTGGCGGCGGTGTTGGCTGCGCAATTGCTTATCCCGTTCTGAAGAAGTTCCATGATTGCGGAGCTGAGGTGCATGCAGTGATTGGCTTCAAGAACAAGGATTTGGTCATCCTGGAGGACGATTTCCGGGAGTCCAGTGATGTTTTGAAGGTATGTACCGATGACGGTTCCTACGGCCAGAAAGGACTGGTCACGGAGGCCCTCAAGGAGCTGATCGATGCCGGCAACCAGTATGACGAGGTGTTCGCCATCGGTCCCATGATCATGATGAAATTTGTGTGCAAGACCACAGAGCCTTATGGCATCCCCACCACCGTTTCCATGAGTCCCATCATGATCGACGGTACCGGTATGTGCGGTGGCTGCCGTCTGAGCGTCGGCGGCGAAATGAAGTTTGCCTGCGTGGACGGCCCTGACTTCGATGGTCACAAGGTCGACTGGGATCTGGCTGTCAAGCGCAATCAGATGTACAAGGATTTTGAGCTGCATAAGCACGAGGAAACTTGCAACCTGTTTCAGAAGGAGGTTCAGTGATCATGGCAAATATGTCTTTGACCAAAAATCCGATGCCTTCTCAAGAGGCCAACGTTCGGAATAAAAACTTTGAAGAGGTCACTCTGGGCTATACCGAGGAGCAGGCCCTGGATGAGGCACGGCGCTGCCTGAACTGCAAGAACAAACCCTGCATGACCGGCTGCCCTGTTATGGTTCACATCCCTGAATTCATTGCTGAGGTTGCCAAGGGCAACTTCGAGGAAGCCTACCAGATCATCAGCGCAACCAGCGCACTGCCCGCAGTCTGCGGCCGCGTGTGTCCCCAGGAGAACCAGTGTGAGAAGTACTGCGTCCGCGGGAAGAAAGGTGAGCCTGTGGCAATCGGCCGTCTGGAACGCTTTGTGGCTGACTGGCACAATGCACACTGCACGACTGCTCCTGAGGTGCCTGCTTCCAACGGGCATAAGGTTGCCGTTGTCGGGTCTGGTCCCTCCGGCCTGACCTGCGCCGGAGATCTGGCTCGTAAAGGCTATGCCGTAACCGTGTTTGAGGCACTGCATCTGGCTGGCGGCGTTCTGGTGTACGGTATTCCTGAGTTCCGTCTGCCCAAGAGCATTGTCCAGAAGGAAGTGGACGGCCTGAAGGCAATGGGCGTTACCATCGCCACCGATACCGTGATCGGTCGTACCATCACCATTGATGAGCTGATGGAAGAGCAGGGCTTTGAGGCTGTGTTCATCGGTTCTGGCGCCGGTCTGCCCATGTTCATGAATATCCCCGGTGTCAACTACAAGGGCGTTTATTCCGCCAACGAATTCCTGACTCGTATCAATCTGATGAAGGCCTATCTGCCAGACTCTGATACCCCCATCCAGCACCCCAAGAAGGTCGCTGTTGTGGGCGGCGGCAACGTGGCAATGGATGCCGCACGCTGTGCAAAGCGTCTGGGCGCTGAGGTCTATATCGTGTATCGTCGTGGCATGGAAGAGCTTCCTGCCCGTAAAGAAGAGGTGGAGCACGCAGAGGAAGAGGGCATCATCTTCAAGACCCTCAATAACCCTGTGGAAATTCTGGCCGACGAGAACGACAATGTCAACAAGATTCGCTGCATCCAGATGAAACTGGGCGAGCCGGATGCTTCTGGTCGCCGTCGCCCCATCGAAGTAGAGGGCAGTGAGTTTGACTTGGATGTGGATTGCGTCATCATGGCTCTGGGCACCAGCCCCAACCCCCTGATCAAGTCTACCACCAAAGGTCTGGAGATTAACAAGAAGGGCGGCATTGTGGTCAACGAGGACGGCCTGACCTCCCGCAACAGCGTTTATGCTGGCGGTGACGCTGTTACCGGCGCTGCAACTGTCATTCTGGCTATGGGTGCCGGCAAGACTGCCGCCAAAGCCATTGATGAGCAGCTGAACAAGCAGTAAGCGTACATCAAAAAATAGCCATATCATTTGTTCCCCTTTCACAGGGTAACTTTGGATGTGCGGAAAACCCCGGAAGAGATTGCTTCGGCAATTTCTTCCGGGATTCTTTTATGCAGGCTCCTGCGTAGTGGCCTCTTACTCTGCATCGTCACCCACACAGCCAATGTCGTTGTAGTAGATCTCCACAGTCTGCTGTGGTTGCTTGCTCCACTTAATGTCCTTCTCGTGTACCACGAGTTTCTGGATGAACAATCTCATCAACTCCGGGGTCAGCTTCTGCATGGTTTTCTCATGCTGCGGATGGCGGGCACCAACATTACCATGCCCACCAAGCCATACACCACAGAGGGAATACGCCGTGAAATGACACCCAATTTCAAACTTCGTTCCAGCTTGAAATTGGCGCTCATCTTGTCGAAAAGACTTTTTCAACAAGATGAAGCCTCCTGTGCGGATATTCTGCACAGGAGGCTGATGGATTCAGATTCAATTTGCCGGGGAAAGGCCGCTGGCCTTGTCCCAGACAGGAGCATGGACACTGACGATTAGTCCTTCTTCATGGTGCTGGTGTCTCTGGCGCGGATATGCCAATCACCCAGCTCCTCCAGGATAACAGGTGTGTGGGCGTTGCCGGGGCCGCAGGCCTCCACAGCGCGATCATAATACTCCTGCAGCATGGGACGATAGTCGGGATGGGCAATGCGGATCATCTCCGCCACACGCTGGCGAGGAGACTTGTTTCTCAGGTCGGCCACGCCGTACTCGGTGACGATGATGTTGGCGTCATGCTCCGTGATATCAATGTGAGAGCAGTGGGGCACAATGCTGGACACCGCGCCCTTTTTGGCGGTGGAGAGGGTAAAGTAGCAGGTCAGAGCGGCGTTCTGCGCGAAGTCCAAAGCGCCGCCAATGCCGCTGATGATATTGGAGCCCAGGACGTGGGTGGAGTTGATGTTGCCGTAGATATCGGCCTCCACGATGTTGTTCATGGCGATGAGGCCCAAACGGCGGATGACTTCGGGGTTATTGGAAATCTCGCAGGGACGGACCATGAGACGGCCCTCGAATTCCTTGGGATTGGCCAGAATTCTGCCGGTGGTGGCGCCGGAGCAGCCAAAGCCGGCGGTGGAGATGAATTTCAGACTGCCGTCCTCCAGCATTCTTATGCCGTCTTCCAGCACGGCCTCGGTGTACATTTCCATGCCCTTGAAGTGCTTGCCCATTTCCCGGAGAACGGTGCCGGCCACCATGCCGCCGCCGGTCTGGATAGGGGGAAGCTCCTTGGGCATACGGCCCTCTTCCACTTCCTTGAGCAGGAAGTCCACGAAGTAGCGGGCCATGTTCTTGACCTCTTCGGGAGCCTCGTCAGCCGTGAGGGGATACCACATGGGGCTGAGGAACAGAGGCTCATCGGTGATGACGATACCGGCAATCTTGTCCGGATCGCAGCTGTAGAAGTGAGAGCCGATGACGTCGGTGGCGTGGGTGATGGGAATGGGCTGACGGTTGGGGCGATTGCCCGGATCATAGACATCGTGGAGCAGATACATGTCTGCGGAGGACTGGAGGTTGATCTCCAGAATGACCTTCTGTGCGGCATTGAGCACAGTCTGGGTATAGCCGGAGCAGACAGAGGGCTTCAGCTTGCCGTCCTCAGTTACGCCGGCCACAGAGACCAGAGCCACATCAATATTCCCCAGATAGCCGTGGCGGATATACTCCGGAATCAGGCTCAGGCGGAAGTCCATGAAGTCCACGCCGCCGGGGGTGTTGGCGTACTTACGCAGGGCAGAGCTGCTGGTGATATAGGGCATAAAGCTCTTGGTGATGCCGGCCTTGGTCCACTCCTCAGAGACTACGGGAGTGGGAGAGGCGGCGGAGATCAGGTGCAGCTCCAGCTTCTCACCCTTCTTCTTCCGCTCCAGAACAGCACGGGCCACGCTGACGGGACTGTCGTAGCAGATGAAGTGGGGGATAGCCACGGTCATGCCATCTTGAATGTAGCTGGCGGCCTGCTCTGCGGATATAACTTTTTCACGCAGGGCAGCGTTTTCGATTCTACTTAAATCCATCGAGAATTCCTCCTTATATTTGCATAAAGCGATTAAGCGGAAAACCTTATTTCAAATAACCACACCCGGCGATCAGGCCGGGTGTGGCATTGTGATTTCACCAGGAAAACGATACATTCTCCGGCAGATCAGGCGTTCCCCAGGGTGTTTAGTTTGCGGAGTGGGCGAAGATCTATGTGGATTACTTCAGGCTCTCCAGCATGGCCTGATTGCCCATTTCAAATGCTTTCTTGTTCAGTTCCAGCAGGTCAGGACGCTTGGAGAGCTGCTTGAGCATGAAGTCCAGGAACTCCTGGGTATCGGGGAAGATATCCTTTAGCAGCTCAGCCACTGCGCCCAGGGCCACAGAGCTGATGACCTTGGTGTTGCCCAGCTCGGCGCAGATTCCGTGCAGAGGCACGTTCACCTGCTTGACACCCTCGTCCGGCTCCTCTGTCTGAGGAACCAGGGTGCTGTTGACCACCAGGGTACCGCCGGCCTTCACATCGTGATGGAACTGGGCATAGGCCTTGGGCTCCATCACCACCAGAAGATCCTGCTTTTTCTTACGGGGATTTCCAATCTCATCATCGCTGATGACCACAAAGCAGGAGGTCAGGCCACCGCGCTTGGCAGTGCCGTACTTGGGAGAATAGGTGACATGATAGCCCTTCTCATTTGCAACCGCTGCAATAGTTTTGCCGACAACCTGCAGACCCTGGCCGCCGATACCGGCAAAGTACATACTCTTTAACATACATTTGCCTCCTTACAGCCGCTTGCCATCGCGCTTGAACTCGCCAAGCGGGAAGTCAGATTCGATGACCTTATCAATGAATTCGGGAGAGTTCTCCGCTTTGACGCCAGTGGTGGTGACGCAGGAGCAGAGGACCTCAACCAGGGAATATTTCCCCTCCATCTGGCGCTCCAGTGCATGGCGAATGGCCTTCTTGCACTGAATGATGTGCTTGGGATTGTTGACGGCGCATCTGGCCACATAGTCAGGAGCGTCCAGAGTGGCGATCATCTCAGGCAGCTTAATGGGAGCATATGTATTGCCCTTCTTGGAGGTAATGGTCCAGTCACCCACACGGGTGGTGGGAGCAGCCTGTCCGCCGGTCATGCCGAACACACCGTTGTTGGCGAAAATGACCGTCACAGGGTCGCCGCGGCGGGCAACATGCACCGTCTCAGCGGTACCGATGGCAGCGGCGTCGCCGTCGCCCTGGTAGCAGATCACAACGCTCTCGGGGCTCAGCATTTTCACCGCGGCAGCGGTAGAGGGAACACGGCCATGGAGAGAGAAAATCGTATCATAGTTGGAAGCGGGGACGGTCATACCGCCGCAGCCGATGGGAGAAGCAAGAACTGCGCGCTCACGAATGCCCAGCTCATCAATGACCTCGGCGATCAGCTTAATCAGAATGGCGTGGTGGCATCCGGGACAGAACATGCCAGGAAACGCGCTGAGAGCTTCAGGTCTCTTGTAGACACACTCCATTACTTCTGCACCTCCTCAATCAGCTTGATCATGGCTTCGGCGGCTTCGTTTTCATCCACGATGTTGCCGCCGCAGCGATTATAGAAATTGCAGGGAATCGTCTGGTCAAGATGCAGACGTACATCATAGTGCAGCATGGGAGGAATGGCCATCTCCACAGTCAGCACGCCGCGGACCCCCCGTGCCTTGAAGCCGGCAATCTGCTTTTCGGGGAAGGGAGAGATGGTGATGGGGCGGAACATACCCACACGGTAGCCCTTTTCCCGCAGCAGCTTCACGGCATCGCGGCAGATACGGGCAGCACTGCCATAGGAGACGATGACGTACTCGGCGTCATCCATCATGTACTCCTCGTACTTGACTTCCTCATCAACCCAGCGCAGGTTCTCCTGGAACAGCTCGTTGCGGGCGCGCTCCAGCGCGTCCTCCATGCTCTCGGTCATGGATCTGGGGCGAGGCATGGAACGGCTGTCAACCTTCTGACGGCCCTTGCAGCCGGTGGGAGGAATCAGCTTGGTGGAAATCTTGCTGGGTTTATAGGGAGGCAGATCAATGGGCTCTTCCATCTGGCCCAGCATGCCGTCCATCATCAGCAGCACGGGAACTTCCAGCTCCTGGCCGATATCCAGTGCGGTATAGGCCAGGTCAACGGCTTCCTGAACGGTGGAGGGAGCGATGACGTAGCCCCGCTGGCCATTGTGGCCCAGGCCCTTGGTGGCATAGTTGTAATCGGCCTGCTCGGGGGTGATGTTATTTGCTGCGCGCTGAACCACCACAAACAAAGCGGTCACGCGGGAAAGGGTCATATTGCTCAGGTTCTCCGTCATCAGGGCCAGGCCCGGGCCGGAGGTGGTGGTGAAGGCACGGCGGCCAATCAGACCGGCAGCAGCCAGCATCGTGGACGCCGCCAGCTCACTTTCCACCTGGATGAACTTTCCGCCTGCTTCTTCGACGTGGTCAGAAGCATATTCCAGCATCTCGCTGGAAGGGGTGATCGGATAACCCGCAAACAGATCTACACCGCCGCGAATGACGGCTTCGGCAACTGCTTCGTTGCCTTTCATAAATGCTTTTGCCATGTTATCCCTCCTTACTTATAAACTTCAATTGCAGCGTCAGGGCAGATCATGCCGCAAAACGCGCAGCCAATACATTTGCTCGCATCGATCTGCGTACAGTACATATCACCGTTCGCATTCAGGTCAGTACTCATTGCCAAAATCTTCTTGGGGCAAGTTACAACACATAGTTTGCAGCCCTTGCACCGATTCTTATCCACTTTAATCATTGGCATGCAGAAATCCCTCCTCGATTGATTGTGCTGGTTTCTTGTTGGATATTAAGACAGGCCCAGCTCTTTTTTGTTGATGCAGTTATAGGGAACTTCGCCCTTGCAGACATTGACCGCAGTATTCAGGCACTTGACGCGCAGTTCGATTGCTGCCTCGATAGAGAAGTAAGCGCAGTGAGAAGTGATCGTTGCGTTGTCTTCCTTGAGGATAGGATCGTCCATGGGAATAGGCTCCTTCTCCCAGGTATCGAGTCCAACGGCACCGATCTTCCCGGACTTGAGGCCTTCCTTGACGCTATCCAGATCAATGATAGCACCGCGGGCGGTATTAACCAGAATGACATCGTCCTTCATCTTGGCGATGGATTCTGCGTTAATCAGATGATAAGTTTCGTCAGTCAGGATCAGGTAGATGCCGATGATATTAGAGACGGCATAGAGCTCATCCTTGGTCTGAACGCGCTGGACATTCATGGACTCGAAAACGCTGTCGGGCACATAGGGGTCATAGGCAACGAACTTCACGCCAAAGCCGGACATCTGCTTGCAGACCATCTGGCCGATGCGGCCGAAGCCCATGAAGCCCATGGTCAGGGTAGACATACGGTGATGCTCTCTGCCGCAGAGCATGGAACGATCATTCCAGCCGCCTGCGCGGATGGTACGGTCATACTGGCAGATGTTGCGCAGAGCGCACAGAATCAGCGTCACAGAGTGAAGGGCAACTTCCTCAATGCAGTAGTCGGGGATATTGCACACCATGATGCCCCGCTTATTGGCAGCCTCAACATCAATGTTGTCGTAGCCAATGGAGGTGACGACGATAGCCTTGATGGAGTCAGAAAGAGAATTGATCAGAACTTCGGTCAGGGGGAAGAAGGTAACGATGACATCATGATCCTTACTGGCTTCAGCAAGAGCTTCAGGCGTGCCGGGATCGACCAGATCGTACTGTACACCGGCCTCATCGAGAATGTGGAAATGACCCTTGAAAAAGACCTGTGCGTACATGCTACCATAAAACAATGCTCTCATTACTATAGCCTCCTTAAAATTTATATCTCAAGGCCAAATGGATTGAGATATTATAAACGAATTGGAGAATTGACACGCGGTTTTTTTTGTAATAAAATATAAGAGTCGTGGTTACTGGCTTGCAGAAAATAAACAAAATGGAGGGTAGATGGCTGTGACGCGAAAAGAATTGATTGCACAGATTAAGTCGGATAATCCCTTTATTACCAATCAGGAACTGGTCTATGAGGTTGTCCTTCCTGATTTGCTCTCCGGCACCCTCAAGGGCGGAGATAAGATCAGCCAGGGGAAACTGGGCTCTGAGTTTAATCTCAGCAGAGGACCCATCAAGATTGCGCTTGAGCGGCTGGAAAAGGAAGGCTTTCTCGTCAAAAATGAGGAAGGTTCCTTTTTTGTCAGAAGTATAGACCCCTACTTTATGGGAAATATCTTCACATTTAAGCGTCAGTTGGATCTTCTGGCCACCAGCCAGGCAATTCATGACATTACGCCGGAAAAGCTGGACGGTATCCATCAAAACATTAAGGAAATGAAAGAAGCTCTGCAATCCGGGGATTTTTTGAAATTCAGCGAATGCGACATGGAGTTTCACTTGATTATCGTGGGGGTTGCCCATAATCCTCTGCTGAAAGAGACCTATCAGCGGTATCAAAACATTTTTCGCTTTGCGTCCATCAGCAACATGCTGGATGAGCATCTGCTCAAGCGGCTGCTGCATCAGCACCAGAGAATTTACATAGCCATCAAAAACCAAAATGCGGAAGCGGCCAAAGCGGCTGTGGACGACCATTACTCCAGCTTGATGCTGTTCTAATGAAGGGTCACGAACTGAGAGACAGGAGAACCTGTCTCCCAGTATTTTTTAAGCCTGTGGGTTTTCTTCACCCGTGTAGATTTTGGGAATCATGAAGCAGATCACAATGCCGATCACCACGCAGATCACCTGGATCAAAGCGGTTTTGTGAATTGCGCTCACCGCTGCGGGAACC
>JAHHSA010000029.1 GCA_020025475.1 Oscillibacter sp. | reverse complement strand
ACTCGCTACCTCCACCTTGGCAAGGTGGCGCTCTACCAGATGAGCTACGCCCGCGCATACCCCGAAAAATCGGGGATGGTGCCTCCGGTCGGAATCGAACCAACGACACGCGGATTTTCAGTCCGCTGCTCTACCTACTGAGCTACAGAGGCTTATTGTGGTGGGAACAACTGGACTCGAACCAGTGACCCCCTGCTTGTAAGGCAGGTGCTCTAACCAGCTGAGCTATGCTCCCGGGTTGTCGTCTCCGTCAGACGACATTGGCTATTATAGGCGATGATACCCGATATGTCAACCCCAAAACGGAATTTTTTTAATTATTTTTTTGTGCTGTTGTAGAGTGCCTCCAACTGATCACGTGTAAAGGTCTGAACGTTGTCACAGAATTGGCAGGTCAGCTCAGCCTGACCTTGTTCATCGATGAGTGCGCGCAGTTCTTCGCTGCCCATACTGATGAGAGCGCGCTCCATCCGGTCCCGGCTGCAATAGCACCGGTATTCGATGGGGCTCTTCTCCAAAATCTCCAGGTCAAAGTCAGATAGTGCCAGCCGCAGCATAGCCTCTGGATCGTCGTTCTCTTTCAGGATGCCGGTGACGGGACCGGCGGCCATCAGGCTGCCCTCTACCTTGGTGATGACGTCCTCCGTCGCACCGGGCAGCAGCTGCACAAGGTATCCGCCAGCGGCCAGCACACTCTGATCCCGGTCCACCAGCACACCCAGACCACAGGCGGTGGGAATCTGCTCAGACTCCACAAAGTAAGCCGCCAGGTCCTCGGCAATCTCGCCGCCCAACAGGCCCACGCTGCCCACATAGGGCTCCTTCATGTTCAGGTCCCTGATGACCGTCAGCGTGCCATCCATGCCCACAGCACTGCCCACATCCAGCTTGCCGTCGGGCCGCAGCGGGATATCCACAGAGGGGTTGTCCACTGTACCACGGACATTGCCCTCGCAGTCAGAAACCGCCAAAATTCGGCCCAAAGGGCCGTCTCCCTTGATTTGCAGGGTCAGACTGCTGCCCTCACCCTTGAGCATATTGCCCATCATGGACGCAGCTGCCAGCGTGCGGCCCAGGGCCGCCGTTGCCACGGGCAGAGTGTGGTGAATGTTTCTCGCCCGCTCCGTCAGGGTGCGGGTGTTGACAGCCACCGCTTTCACAAAGCCATCCTTGGAGATGGCGCGAACCAGTTGATCGCTCATATAGAAATTGCTCCTTGCAAACACGAAATTTTAAGCCACTATAGGCTTCTCACAGTAGACATTCCAGCGGTCTTCGTCCTCGGTGGGCGGTTCGCCAGTCATATCGCCGGTGATTACAATATTCTGAAAACCTGCTTCTGCCAAGAACTGGCGCAGCTCCGTCTCACTCCAGGCACGTTCCCGATGCTCCTCAAAGTCCCGATTCCAGGTTTCTCCGTCTTCCCGGAGCCGAAATAGATCCACTTGATAGGTACAGACCTGCTGCTTCTCAGAGAAGAAGGTGCGCCAAACGCAGAAGCTCTCTTCCGTCTCGTCCATATACATCTGACCATCCATACGGCGCAGTTTATAGGGGCTGTTCACATCGAAGACAAAGCACCCGCCTGGTCGCAGCCACCGATAGACCCGCCGGAACGTTTCCCGCAGATCCCCGGACCGGGTCAGATAGTTGAGGGAGTCCAGCGTGGAGATGGCAGCGTCCACCGGCTCCAGAAGCCGCAGGCGGGGCATCTCCTGCAAGAGAAAGAGGGGCGGATGGTCCATCTCCGCCGCTTTCTGCATAGCCTGTGTCAGCATCTCTTCGGAGCCGTCCGTGGCAATCACATCATAGCCCCGCTCCGCCAGCAGGCAGGAGATTGTCCCCGTGCCGCAGGCCAGGTCCAGCACAGAGTGAACCATTGGGCGGCACTTGCGCAGCAGCCGGTGGAGATAGTTGGCCCGCTTGCGGTGAGCGGCGTCACACATCAGTCCATCATAGCTGGACGCCAATGCTTCATAACTCATTCCGCCTTATCGTCCTTCATCCGCTGGAACAGGCGCTCATAGGCACCGGTGCCATAGCTGAGAGAGCGATTCACGCGGCTGATGGTAGCACTGGACGCACCCGTCTTTTCCAGAATGTCATTGTAAATCATACCGTCATCCAGCAGGGATGCCACCTCGAAGCGCTGCTCCATGGACCGCAGCTCCGACACCGTGCAGAGATCCTGGAAGAACTCATAACACTCTTTCTCGTCCTTGAGCTGCAAGATTGCCTTATACAACTGCTCGTTCTTCTCTTTTTTCCCGATCTTGACCATAAAAAAGGACCTCCATTTCCGGGCCGCGCAGCGGCCCTGTCCGTTCGATTCTGTCCCTCATTTTAACATTGTACCGTGTGAAAGTAAAGAGGTGATGTAATAATATTTTTTGTGTCAATGCACCTCTTTCTTCCAGCTTTCATAGGCTGTAGCACCAAACTTTGGAATGAGAGGAGCGGCGAGTGCCATGGGCGGACAGCAAATTGGAATACAGGTGGTCCCCTGGGAAACAGAGCGGATCTGGGAGGCGGAGGGCGTGCCGGTGCTCCACGCCTCTGCCTGTCTGCCCCGCCCTCCGGAGGAACGGCGGGACCGGGTCTCCCGACGCATCCGCCGGTACTACAATCTCCAGCAGCGGGCTTTTCTGCGCCGCTGTGAGACGGTGCTGCTGCCCCAGGCCCGGCAAGCCGCGCAGGCTGCTTTGGAGACCAGTGGACTCCTCCCTTGCTTCCGAGCGGAGCTGAGCTATCAGGTAACACTGGAGCGGGACGGTCTCTGGAGTCTCTGCACCCGGCTGCGGGAAAAGACGGACCATGGTCCAACCCAGCTGACCTGCTGGGGGGATACCTGGGATCTGAGCACCGGCTATCCGCTGCCTCTCTCCCGCTTCTTCCCCCAGGGCACCCCCTGGAAAAAGCAGGTGCTTTCTGCCATCCGGGAGGCCATGGAAGCACAGGAGCGAGCCGGTGTGGTCCGGTATCACGAGGGATGGCAGCGGGAATTGCGGCGGCGTTTCAATCCCCGCAGCTTTTATCTCACAGACACTGGTCTGTGCCTCTTCTATGCCATGTACGCCCTGGGGCCTGCCGCTGAAGGCATTCCCTCCTTCACGCTGCCCTATGGGCCGCAGGGGCCTTTGGAGCGGCCGCTGTAAGTTGATTCCAACGCAGGAGGTCCTTTCCCGTGGTGCACATTCAAAATTACAGAGCGCACAAAAGCCGCCGCCCCAATGGGCGGCGGCTTTCTGGTTTTCATGGATGCATCGTAATTATTTTTTGACTAAGCGGTCACGTTCCTTCACGTTCTTGACCACCAGGGCAGTCAGTGCGAACAAGCCGATGGCGTTGGGGATAACCATTAACTGGTTAAACATATCGGACAGCTCCCAAACCAGATCTGCCTTGGTCATGGTACCGGCAAACACGAAGCCCAGCGCAATCACATTATAGATGATGGTCGCCAGCTTGGGATTTTTCTTGCCGAACAGGTACACGGCATTGATCTTACCAAACATATTCCAGCCCAGAATGGTGGAGAATGCGAAGAAGAACAGGCAGACAGCCACGAAAATGTTGCCTGCGGCAGTGCCGAAGGCACTTCCGAATGCGGTCTGGCAGAGGTTGGTCTTGCCAATCGTCTCTGTCACAGCCCCGGTATAGCCGGCAGCAAGGGGACCACCCTCGGTGTACAGAGTGGAGATTACCACCAGAGCCACCAGGGTCAAAACCACGAAGGTATCAATAAACACGCCGATCATAGCGACAACACCCTGCTCATGGGGGTGAGCCACATTGGCCTGAGCGTGTGCGTGGGGGGTAGAGCCCATACCAGCCTCATTGGAGAACAGGCCACGCTTTGCGCCCTGGCTGATGGCGATCTTCAAAGCTGCGCCGAAGCCGCCGCCCAGAATAGCCTGGGGCTGGAAAGCATACTGGAAGATCATGCCGATGGTAGCAGGGATGTACTTGGCGCGCATAACCAGAACCACCAGGCCGCCCAGCAGGAAGATGGCTGCCATAATGGGAACCAGCTTCTCGGTGACGGAAGCCAGACGCTGGATACCGCCGAAGAAGATGAAGGCGCAGATAACGACCAGAACCACGCCCACAATCCAGGTTGGAATGTGGAAAGCAGTGCTGAAGGTCTCGCCAATGGAGTTGGACTGAACCATGCAGCCGAAGAATCCCAGGGCCAGGATAATGGCGATAGCAAAGAAGCCTGCCAGGAACTTACCCAGAGCACCCTTGAAGGCGGTGGTAATGTAGTAGACAGGACCACCCTGAATCTCGCCGTCCTTGCCCTTCACACGGGTCTCCTGTGCCAAGACAGCCTCAGCGTATATTGTGGCCATGCCAAAGAAAGCAATGATCCACATCCAGAAGATGGCTCCGGGGCCGCCGGTGAGAATTGCGCCGGAGGCACCGACAATGTTGCCAGTACCCACCTGTGCCGCAATCGCGGTGGCCAACGCCTGGAAGGAGCTCATACCGCTCTCATGCTTGCCGCCGTTGAGGGACAGATTGCCAAAGCAGCGCTTAAAACCTTCGCCCAGATACCGAATCTGCACAAAATGGGTCTTCACCGTGAACCAGAGGCCAACCGCGATCAACAGAAATACCAAGATGTAGTCAGACAGGTATGAGTTGATCTTCTGCACAATTTCCATTAACATGCTTTTCCCTCTCTCTTTCAGTGGCTGGTGCCCCGGAAAAGAAAGAAGCCGAACAGTATATCACTGTCCAGCCCAACAAAAAGGTTCAACGACACCCACCCACACAAGAGGGAGTCTTCCACCTACTCTGTCCTTTTACCTGAGAGATTCAGCATCCCTTGCGGGATACTTTGCACCTTCGGTACTCATCGTTGAGCTTCTCCAGAGCCACATCTGTTCTTAGTCCCTACCCATACTTAGGCACCTGAGAGTATTACTCCTTCGGTAGGCATTACCATTTCCCTAAGAACGTCATTTGCCGCTATCAAATTTTGTACTCTTACGTTACCATTTCCACCTGGAATTGTCAATGCCTTCTTTTGTCGTTTTCTTTGCAAAGTGGAGTTTTGTTCGTTATAGGAAAACAGCTTTTTCTGGAAATCGTCTCAATTTCGGTATTTTTATCTGTTTTAGTGCAATATTTTCAAAAAAATATTTTATATCTGTTCCGCCTGTGGCGGTCAGCCTCCCGCCTTTTTTTACAAACCCTTTACGCGCAAGGAGCAGCTGCTTTTCACCGTGTTTTTGGCAATAGTGTACTGTTTCTTCTCCTCCGGCAGAGGTCCATCTTTTTTGCCCTCTGGGAGTAAAAAACCGGGGTTCGGCAAAGCCGAACCCCGGGGGGGATCGCAGGAATCAGCCCTTCCGGTAAGCCTCATACTGGGCACGGACCTGGTCGGAGGGACCATGGGTCAGCTTGGACACCAGGATCACAACCACACAGTTGCACAGGAAGGCGGGCAGCAGCTCATACATTCCGAAGATGCCGCCAATGGGACGGATCAGGAATTTCCAAACGAAGACCATGACGCCGCCGGTCACCAGGCCTGCCAGAATGCCCTGCCGGTTGCTGCCCTTCCAGAACAGGGAGAAGAGGATCGCAGGGCCAAAGGTTGCGCCGAAGCCAGCCCAGGCGAAGGACACGATGGCAAAGACACTGCTATTGGGGTCCGCGGCCAGGAATACCGCAATGACGGCGATGACAATGACGGTGAGACGCGCTACCAGCATGGTCTGCTTGGCAGTGAGCTTGATGCCGAACACATCCTGAAGCAGATTCTCGGAGAAGGCGGAGGAAGCCGCCAGCAGCTGAGAGTCAGCTGTGGACATGGTAGCCGCCAAAATGCCGGCCAGGATCATACCAGCCACGATAGCGGGAAAGATGCCGAATTTCGCCAGAAGGCCGGCAATCTGGACAATCACTGTCTCGGATTCACTGCCGGTGAGGAGGGGAATGCCACCGGTCTTGGACACAGAGTAGCCGATCATGCCGATGCACACAGCCACAGTCATGGAGATTACCACCCACACGGAGGCTATCCGGCGGGACAGAGACAGCTCCTTCTCGTCCCGGATGGCCATAAAGCGAACCAGAATGTGGGGCATACCGAAGTAGCCCAGGCCCCAGGCCAGCATCGAGAAGGCATTCATAAAGCCATAGGGCTTGGCAGCGTTGGCCACTGCATCATGGGTCTTGAAAAAGCTGAGATAGCCGGGCAGTGCCTTCGCATTCTCGATGACCACATCCAGCCCGCCTGCCTGAGAGATCCCGAACCAGGTGATGACTACCAGTGCCACGGACATAATCACGGATTGAATGAGATCCATGGTTGCCACAGCGGAGAAGCCGCCGACAGAGGTATAGCTGATGATAACGATGGCACCGATCACCACAGCCAGCATGTAGTTCCAGCCAAAGAGGCTGTTGAACAGCTTGCCAATGGCGGCCAGACCGGAGGCCACGTAGGGCACGAAAAACACCAGGATCACCAGGGAGGCGATGCACATGATGACGGGCTTCTTCTCATCGTATCGCTTGGAGATGAAGGAGGGGATGGTGATGGCGTCCAGCTGCACGCTGTAGCGCCGGATACGCTTTGCCACCAGCAAGAAGTTGAGATAGGTACCCAGAGCCAGGCCGATGGCCGTCCAGCTGGCGTCTGCCACACCGGTGAGGTAGGCAAGGCCAGGCAGGCCCATCAGCAGCCAGGAGCTCATATCGCTGGCCTCAGCGCTCATGGCTGTCACCAGGGGGCCCATGCCGCGGCCGCCCAGATAGAAGCCCTCAGAGCTCTTCTTGCTCCGGCGTCCGATCATAACGCCTGTGAAGATCACGAAGCACAGGTACAGGATGATCACTGCGGTAATACAGATCTGCGAGGTTGTCATAAAATTCTCTCTCCTTTTGATAGCCCACTGGCTGTCTTTGCTTCACGTACAGTCCTCCGGCAAAGTTTTCCCGCCTTCCACAGACCGCTGCCCACTTCGGCAGATGTCGCATTCATTAGGCTCTATCTTAGCATAGTTTGTGCAAGAATAAAACAGAGAACGATGTATAGAATGAATTCTATACAAAATTCACTGTTTATCTTTAAAACTATTGTTCTACAGTGCTTTCAGACTGTACATTTTATAATTAAGAAAAATAGACTTTTTATTTTTTTAGGTGGTCGGCGCGAAAGCCGCCGAAAAACATGGGCATCATGGTGCAGCTGTACTTTACCAGAGAATAGCTTCCACTGGAGAGACACCAGTCGTAAATCAGGGCTCGCTCACAGAGCGCGTAAACGCGAACCAGCTCGTTGACCGTGATGTCCTGGCGCAGCTCACCCCGCTGCTGTCCCTGGAGCATAATCTGGCGCAACAGCTTGTAGTAAGTGCGGTTGTGGTCCAGCAGATGCTTGTCTCCCCGGGTTACCAGCTGCGAGGAATAAAGGCGGGCCAGCAGATCCAGGGAGATTGAGTTTTCGATCATGGAAAACAGTTCCCGATTCAGGTACATCAGCTGGTCAAACCGGTCCATGTCCGGGTCAATGTCGTCCATCAGCTCCTCGTATTTCTGATCAAACAAGTAAGAAACCGAGGAAAGCAGGGCGTCCTTACCCTCAAAATAATGATAAAAGGACCCACGGGAGGTCTGGGAGGCCTCAATGATCTCCTCAACAGTGGTATCATCGTAGCCCTGGCGATAAAAGAGCTGCCAGGCAGCCTCAATGATACGGCCTCGGGTATTGTTCCGGCCATTCTTTTTTGGCATAACAGATCGTCTCCTTCTCTACAGACTGATCGAAACCACCGGAAAAGGCATCCTCCTTTTCCGGTGGCTCGTGGTTCGAATGAAACCGCCGTAAATGTGACGGCCTGCATTTGGTTACCGGCCCACCATGATGTCCAGGACTTCCCGGTCGGTCTGGCGCATCCCTCGCGCGGCCATGCGGCCCACATTGGAGATGGTAGCCTCCACGTCAGCCCCCAGAATTCCCTCACCGGGGTAAAACTGATGCTGCTCATTCAGGTACATCTGATAGCCCAGCATACCAGCCTCCAGGCCTGCGGCAATCTTGGCGGCGCAGGAAGGCTTGGCCCCATCGCAGACCATGCCGGAGCAAATTCCCAGGGTATTGGTAATGGTGTGGGAGATCACATCATAGCGGCCGCCCTGCAAATAGGCAATGCCGCAGACAGCACCGCAGCCGGCGCTCACGGCACCGCAGAAGGCAGACAGACGACCAATGGAAGTCTTCTGATGGACCGCAATCAGCGAAGACACAATCAGAGCACGGTATAGCTCTTCCCGGGAGACACCCATATCTCTGGCGTACTCAATGACAGGCAGAGAGGCAGCAAGGCCCTGGTCGCCGCTGCCAGCTACCGTCACCACCGGCAGACTGCATCCACCCATGCGGGCATCCGCTGCACCGGCGGCAGCGGCCTTTGCCCGAACAGCCACGGAGTCGCCGCCGGTCTTGAGCAGCGTGCGGCCCACACCGGCACCCCAGTCCTCGGTGAGACCCCGCTCCGCCACAGCGGTATTATAGGCAATCTGACGTTCGATGGTTTCCGCTACATCGGCGGGGTCCACTGCGTCGGCAAAGGCGATAATGTCCTTCACATTCAGCAATCCCCGGTCGGTTCCAGTGGGCTGTGTGGTGTCGTTCGTTTGGGCAGTCTCTGCCTGAAACAAAATCTGGTCATCCCGCTGAACCCGAACCACGTTGGTATGAAGATCCATAATCTCGCAAAGGCCAGTGTGACCCTGGGCCTCTGCGGTGACACAGATGTAAAGCAGGCGGTCCTTGGTGCTGGGCACCACCTGGATGGGGCAGGTATCCAGATAGGTCCGCATATCGGCAATCTGCTGTTCTGTGGCCTGAGACAGCACTTCCAGCATCAGGTCCCCCCGACCGGCCACCACACCTGCAGCCACGCTGGCTTCCAGACCTTTGAGTCCGCCGGTATTGGGCACGGTAACTGCTCTGGCATTCTTGATGATGTTGCCGCTGGTCTCCACAGTACAGCGCTCAGGCAGCATTCCCAGTGCCTCCCTGGCCTTGGCAGCCGCCAGGGCAATGGCGATGGGTTCGGTACAGCCCATAGCCGGAATCAGTTCTTCCTTCAAAATTTGCAGATAACTGTCATACCAGGGTGCTTTTTCCATAGTCAGTTCTCCTTATTGTAACCGTTGTCTCCCGTAATTTCATTTCAATGTTCTCTATTATATCCAACAATTTTTCCAGGTGCAAGCCGCCTTTTCCGCAAATTTGAGCATTTGGCGTATGAAAGTGGCTTATATCACAGGATACTTTTGAATTCTGTGATAGGATAAGTAAAAAAGGAGGTTTCATCCGTGACTCTGCAAGAAGTCATGGCCCAGCAGGTCTATGCTGTGGCCGGGGATACTCTGAATCCCGATAAATTTGCCGCAAAGATCAAGCGGGACCTGCTGGAAGCAGGCTATACCGCATACGGCGTTGGCAAGGAGCTTGCCTCTTTCAACGACGTGCCCGGCAACGTGGACATTCTGGATCTCTGCCTTCGGGCAGACCGTGGACTTGCGCTGCTGAAGGAGAACCGAAAGCATTTTCGGTGCGTGGTGATCCAGCCCGGCGCTGAGTCTCCGGAACTGCTGGCCTGGTTGGAAGAGAACCAAGTGCCCTATTTACAAGGCTGCCTGCTGGTAGGTTTGGAAAAATACCCCCGCCGGAAGTGACGTTTGACTTTTGGAAAACTTTTGCTTTTAACGGTGTGCGTTTAAAAAAGGATCGCGCAGAGCAGTTTGCTTTGCGCGATCCTTTTTCCTATTTTTTTAGAAATCGGCATTGCCCACGGTACGGGGATGCAGTTCCACATCGCGGATGTTGCTGATGCCGGTGAGATACATGACCATGCGCTCAAAGCCCAGGCCATAGCCTGCGTGTTTACAGGAGCCATAGCGGCGCAGGTCGCAGTACCACCAATAATCCTTGGGGTCCATGCCCAGCTCTTTGATGCGTTTCTCCAGGACGTCCAGACGCTCCTCACGCTGAGAACCGCCGATGATCTCGCCGATGCCCGGCACCAAGCAGTCTGCTGCAGCAACGGTCTTGCCGTCGTCGTTCTGGCGCATGTAGAAAGCCTTGATCTCCTTGGGATAGTCGGTGACGAACACAGGACGCTTGTAGACCTGCTCAGTGAGGTAGCGCTCGTGCTCGGTCTGCAGGTCCACGCCCCACTCTACCTTATAATCAAACTCATCGTTGTGGTTTTTCAGAATCTCCACAGCATCGGTGTAAGTGACACGGCCGAAATCAGAGGAAGCCACATGATTGAGACGGTCCTTGAGGCCTTTATCCACAAAGCTGTTGAAAAAGTTGATCTCATCGGGGCACTGCTCCATCACATAGGTGATGATGAACTTGATCATGGCCTCTGCGGTATCCATATAGTCGTTCAGATCGGCGAAAGCCATCTCCGGCTCCACCATCCAGAACTCGGCAGCATGGCGGGCTGTGTTGGAGTTCTCGGCCCGGAAGGTGGGGCCGAAGGTGTAGACGTTGCCGAAAGCCATTGCGAAGTTCTCGCAGTTCAGCTGGCCGGACACGGTCAAGCTGGTCTTCTTGCCGAAGAAGTCCTGGGTGTAGTCCACCTGACCGTCCTCGGTCTTGGGCACGTTGTTCATATCCAAAGTCGTGACCTGGAACATCTCACCGGCACCCTCGCAGTCGCTGCCGGTGATGATGGGCGTATGGACATAGACAAACCCCTGCTCCTGAAAGAACTTGTGGATGGCGTAAGCCGCCACGCTTCGAACACGGAAAGCGGCAGAGAACAGGTTGGTCCGGGGACGCAGATGCTGGATGGTGCGCAGGAACTCCACGCTGTGACGCTTCTTCTGCAGCGGATAATCGGGAGTGGAGGTGCCCTCCACCTCAATCTTGGTAGCCTTCAGCTCCAAAGGCTGCTTGGCCTCGGGGGTCAGCACGACGGTGCCGGTGACAACCAGAGCGGCGCCCACGTTCTGAGAGGCAATCTCCTTGTAATTCTCCACGGAAGCAGTCTCCATAACCACTTGGAGGTTTTTGAAGCAGGAACCGTCGTTCAGCTCCACAAAGCCGAAGTTCTTCATGTCACGAATGGTACGGGCCCAGCCGCCCACGGTGACTTCCTTGTCGGCAAGCGTCTCGCTGTCTGCAAAGATCGCCGCGATTTTCGTATAGCTCATATTCATTCACCCGTTTTCTCATATTCTTGGGAGTATTCACAATTATATGGCATTATACTCCTCTCCGGCCTGGTTGACAAGAGAAATCCTGTGTTTTGGAGTACAATACAGAGAATTCACTTGCTCTTCTCCTCTTTTTCTTGCAGCAGAATGGAAAATCTGTTAGACTGAGGGCGTCAAAACGTTCCGCGGTTCTGCCATTCCCACGGAAAAGGAGGCACATGATGTTTCTTACCGGTCAACTGTACCAGCCGCAAGCCCACAATGATATGCTCCGGGCCTTCATCGGTTCTCCCTGGAGCTGGCTGTTCCTCTGGTTCTTTTTCATGAATATTCTCACTTTCTTTGTCTACGGTGTGGATAAGTGGAAGGCAAAGCGTCAGGCATCCAAACCCAACACCCGTCGGATTCCGGAGCGGAATCTGCTGATCGCCGCCGCCATTGGCGGCAGTCTGGGGGCATATCTGGGGATGCACATCTGGCACCACAAGACCCGTCACCGGATTTTCCAAATAGGTGTTCCCCTGCTGCTGATCCTTCAGATCCTGCTGTTTTTCATTCTGTACGTCTGGTTCCATTTTTCCTGACCCCGTTACAAGTTTCATGCCAACCCACAAGGTACGCTGTGCCCTTGTGGGTTTTTCATATCTCCCCGCAAATTTAAGCAAATATCTCCCTGCGAGTTGTTAAAATTGCCCATTTTCTTTCTCTTTTTTTCATGCTATATTAGTTTTCGTCAAGAAGTAATACCTTTCCATAAGCTCTGCGAATACCTGCTATTAAATTACAAACAGGAGGTCTTCCCTATGTCCATTCTCTCTGATATCGAAATCGCCCAGTCCTGCGCCATGAAGCCCATCACCGAAATTGCTGCTACCGCCGGTGTGGACCCCCAGTACCTGGAGCTCTACGGTAACTACAAAGCTAAGGTAGACTATCGTCTGCTGCGGGAGAATCAGCGGCCCGATGGCAAGCTGATTCTGGTCACCGCCATCAACCCCACTCCCGCCGGTGAGGGCAAGACCACCACCACCGTAGGTCTTGCAGATGCCATGCGGAAGCTGGGCAAGTCCACCGTGGTAGCCCTCCGGGAGCCCTCTCTGGGGCCCGTGTTCGGTGTCAAGGGCGGTGCTGCAGGTGGCGGCTACGCCCAGGTGGTGCCCATGGAGGACATCAACCTCCATTTCACCGGCGACTTCCACGCCATCGGTGCCGCCAACAACCTGTGCGCCGCCATGTTGGACAACCACATTCAGCAGGGCAATGCTCTGGGCATCGATGTCAAGCGCATCACCTGGAAGCGCTGCGTGGATATGAATGACCGCCAGCTGCGCAACATCATTGACGGCATCGGTGGTCGGATGCAGGGCGTGCCCCGGGAGGACGGCTTTGACATCACCGTTGCCTCTGAGATCATGGCTGTGCTGTGCCTCGCCTCGGACATTCCCGATCTGAAGGCCCGACTGGGCCGCATGGTTGTGGCCTACACCTATGACGGAAAACCCGTCACCGCCCACGATCTGAAGGCAGAGGGCGCTATGGCTGCTTTGCTGAAGGACGCTCTGAAGCCCAACCTGGTCCAGACCCTGGAGGGCACTCCCGCCTTCATCCACGGCGGTCCCTTCGCCAACATCGCCCATGGCTGCAACTCCGTTATGGCTACCCGCATGGCCTTGCGGCTTGGTGATTACGCCGTCACTGAGGCTGGCTTCGGTGCTGACCTGGGCGCGGAAAAGTTCCTGGATATCAAGTGCCGCTTCGCCGGACTCAAGCCCTCCGCTGTTGTGGTGGTGGCCACTGTCCGGGCCCTCAAGAACCACGGTGGTGTCCCCAAAGCAGATCTGAACCATGAGAACCTGGAAGCCCTGGAAAGGGGACTGCCCAACCTGATCCAGCACGTGGAGAACATCACCAATGTCTATGGTCTGCCCTGCGTGGTGGCCATCAACGCCTTTCCCACTGACACCAAGTCCGAGCTGGATCTGGTAGAGGCCAAGTGCCGGGAAAAGGGCGTCAACGTCCGACTCAGCGAGGTCTGGGCCAAGGGCGGCGAAGGCGGTCTGGCCCTGGCCGAGGAGGTCATCCGCCTCTGCGATGAGCCAAACGACTTCCATTTCGCCTACAACACGGAAGACGACATCGTCACCAAGCTCAACGATATTGCCACCAAAATCTACCATGCTGACGGCGTGGAGCTGACCGCAGGTGCCAAGAAGCAGCTCAAGGAGCTGGAGGCCCTGGGCTTTGATCATCTGCCAATTTGTATGGCAAAAACCCAGTACTCCTTTTCTGACGACGCAACCAAGCTGGGTGCCCCCAGGGGCTTCACCATTACCGTCCGGAACCTGAAGGTCTCTGCTGGCGCCGGCTTCCTGGTGGCTCTCACCGGTGACATTCTCACCATGCCTGGTCTGCCCAAGGTCCCCGCCGCTGAAAAGATTGACGTGGACGAAAACGGCAGAATCACCGGTCTTTTCTAAGCAGATGGAATCCTCGATTCTTTCCCCCGCACAGGTAGTGGATGCCTACGGGGATGTTGGTGAAAAGAAGTGCAGTAAGTCCGCCTTCTCCGTGCTCTTGCTGGCGATTCTGGCCGGCAGCCTGATTGCTTTTGCAGGGGCTGCCACCAATACTGCCGCCCATTCTGCTGCAGCAGTTGGAGCATCCCGGCTGATCTGCGGTTTGCTCTTTCCATTTGGTCTGGCCATTGTAATTCTGATGGGTGCTGAGTTGTTTACCGGCAACTGTCTGATTGCCATTTCCGTTCTTGAAAAAAAAGCTACCCTGGCTGGGATGCTGAACAACTGGATACTGGTTTATCTGGGCAACTTTATAGGAGCTTCTCTGGTGGCTGCTGCCTGCGCCTATTCCGGGCAGTTCAATCAATCCTCCGGGAGCCTGGCTCTGTTTACCATGAAGATGGCTGCGGGCAAGTGTGCCCTGACTTTTCCAAATGGGCTGATATTGGGCATTGCCTGTAATGTTCTGGTCTGTCTGGGTGTTCTCTGCGCTATGACCGCCAAGGATACCACTGGCAAGGTGCTGGGAGCATTCCTCCCTGTAGCTCTGTTTGTTCTTTGCGGCTTTGAGCACAGCGTGGCCAATATGTACTATGTTCCCGCAGGGTTGTTTGCCAAAACGATTCCCGCCTATGCAGAGCTTGCCGCTCAAGCCGGTCTGGATCTAAGCGGGCTGACCTGGAGTAATTTTCTCATCCGTAATCTGGTTCCTGTCACACTGGGGAATATCATCGGTGGCGTGGGTATCGGAATGCTTCTCTGGCGCGGACACACCTCAGCGCGCTTTCCGGGATGACGCCGTCCCCCTAATCTTCACCATGAGCATCCGGACCCTGAAGGTCTCTGCTGCTAAGAAGATCAGGCACACGAAAACATCGGTCTGTTCTAAGCCCCTCCACTGGTTGCCGCTCCGCCCCGGAGATGCCGCAAAAGCTCTGCATCTCCGGGGCTTTCAAAAAAATTTAAAAAATTTTCAAGATTCTATTGACAATCTTCGATTTGGCTGGTATAGTAAACCATGCTGTTGCGATAAATGCAACGCACAAAATTTGGCGGCATAGCTCAGTTGGCTAGAGCATGCGGTTCATACCCGCAGTGTCCCCGGTTCAAATCCAGGTGCCGCTACCAAAATTTCCATGAAGCGTCATATGACGCTTCATGGAATCCAAAATGGCCCGTTGGTCAAGTGGTTAAGACACGGCCCTTTCACGGCTGTAACATGGGTTCGAATCCCGTACGGGTCACCATCCCATAAGACGTCGTGACACGGCGTCTTATGGGTCCCAAAGTTCATATCTCATGGAGGCTTAGCTCAGCTGGTTAGAGCGCATGCTTCACACGCATGAGGCCACTGGTTCGAGTCCAGTAGTCTCCACCATAAAAACGACTGATTTCGCAAGAAATCAGTCGTTTTTCTTTCTATTTGCATTTAGTTTGTTTTGTTGTTATCTGTTCCATCTATTCTTTCTCTCGTTTCACCACAGGTTTACCACAGTCGCATATCTATTCCGCCGCCGTCTCCAAAATCAGGTGGCACCGCGCAATAACCGTGCGTGTTGGAATCGTCAAAGCAACCGATCTGTTTTCTCACGAAAACTCCTCTCAGAGCGGGGCGCGCTCAGGGTACCAAGGTGAGTTATGCGACAGTACCGTCTTCTTTTACTTTGATTTGGTGAGACGCCCCGCCTGCGGTACTTGAAAGGTGAACGTGTTTTCGCCGAGGCACACGTCCTCACCAGCAACTGATGTTATCTCATTTTCCTCCCTTTTGCGAACAGGAACACTTGGCAAAAGCCTTTTCCACAAAAAGGCAGCAGTTCTTGTCTCTCCCATCTGATTCCAGGACAGTTGTTGCAATCGCTCATCTGTCGCTTTCAAAGCAGACCGGGTACTTCCCATAGAGCGCCAGGCTTACAACCACCGTCAGCCCCTCCGCCAGCACAAAGGAGCACCAGATCCCACTCATGCCCATCCGGCAGGACAAGGCCCACATCAAGGGAAACAGCAGTCCCAGCTGGCGCAGCAGATTGATCAGTACGCTCAGCTTTACCTTCCCAATGGACTGCATATAAGAGGCGATCATGGTGGCAATAGCCGCAAATACATAACTGGTACACATGATCTTTAAAGCGCCCACGCCGAAGGACATCATCTCTTCTGAGGCCTGAAAAATCGTGAGGATCTGCCGTGGGAAGCTCCACAGCAGTACAATGCTGATTCCCGTCAGGATCACGCCGATGGTCGTGCCGCAGCTCAGGGACTGTTTCAGCCTCTTTTCATTCCTGGCGCCATAGTTATAGCTCATCACCGGCACGCAGCCCTGAACCAATCCATTGAGCGTCATGATGACCACTTGCTGGAGCTTGAAATAGGCACCAAAAAACGCCACTGCCGTCATGGAATACGTCACCAGGAAAGCGTTTGTGAAGTATGTCATCAGCGCTCCCAGCGCGTTCATAATGAATGAAGGAAATCCAGAGGCAAATATGTCTCGCAGGATGCCCGTATCCAGCCGGAAGCCCCGGGTCTGGACCTTGACTTTCTGTTTCTGGAACAACAGCACATAAAATGCAAGGAGCATGGAGAGTGTATAGCCGCACACCGTAGAAACCGCCGCCCCTCGGATTCCCAGAGCCGGAAATCCAAAATATCCAAAAATCAGAATGGGGTCCAGCACAAAGTTCAGCCCCACACCCGCAAGCTGAAACCACATTGGCGCAATCATATTGCCCGTTCCTTGAATGATCTTCTGGATACAGATATGGACCATATTGGGTACCTGCATCAATATGCACACCCCCATATACTCCATCGCCAGCCGATAGATCACCGGGTCTTTGGTAAAAGCACGGAAAAAGGGTTTGAGGATGACCGCAACCGCCACCGTGAGAAAAACGCCAAAAACAGCTGACAGAATCAGTCCATGGCTCACCACGCTGTCGGCCTTCTCCTGGTTTTTCTGTCCCAAGCTCTTTGCGATCAGTACGTTGACGCCCACCCCCACCCAGATGGACATTGCCAGCATCAAAGTGGTCAGCGGAAACGCCAGAGAGACCGCAGTGAGGGCGTCCTGTGACAGCCAAGACACAAACATACAGTCTACAAAGTTGTAGGTAAACTGCATGAACATTGAAATCAGCGGCGGAACAGACATGGATACTATCAGGGGGACCATCGGTTTTGTTTCCATTTTGTTCAGTCTCTCCATGGTTTCACCTCTTCTTTGATTTCCCGGATACCCAAGCGGAATATCCGATCACCGCAAGATACCGCATCGTCCTATCAACCTCTTTGCTCTGCCACAATTCTTTTCAGAAAAAGGCGCTCCTCCCCGAATATTTCCAGGGAGGAGCATCAAACGCATCAGATACGGATCATTCGCCTTACTCGTAAATATGCTTCAGCTTCAGTTCAGTCTGAGGGCGGCCTTCCTTCCAGACCACCTCGCCCGGAGTGATGCAGTCAGCCACAGGGCAGACATTCAGACACAGGTGGCAGCCAACGCAGGAGTCATTCAGGACGGGTCTACGGTGCTCAGCGTCCCAGTCGATGGCCTGGTGACCGCCGTCGTAGCAAGACACATAGCAGCGTCCGCAGCCCACGCACTTATTCTCATCGAAATGAGGCAGAATCTTATAGTTGCGGTTCAGCTCCTCTGCAGGGATCACGTTACCTACAGCCTTACCGATAAAGTCGTCCAAATGATCGAAACCATGCTCATCCATCCAGTGCATCAATCCGCTGGCCATATCCTCCACGATGCGATAGCCATACTGCATCACGCCCGTAGTGACCTGAACATTACGGCAGCCCAACAGCAGGAAGTCCAGAGCGTCCTTCCAGGTTTCGATACCGCCGATACCCGACAGTGGGACTCCCTTCAGCCTGGGGTCCTGTGCCATCTGTGCGATAAACCGCAGGCCGATGGGCTTGACAGCTGCACCGGAGTAACCGGAAATGGAGGACTTGCCGTCCACAACAGGCATTGCGGTCATGTTCTCCACATCAATGTTGGTAATGGACTTCACCGTATTGATGGCAGACAGACCTGCGGACCCGCCCTCAATAGCAGCCACGGCAGAGGTACACATGTCCGTGATATTGGGGGTCATCTTGGCAATAAAGGGGATCTTCGTCACGCTGGTGACGGCCTTGCTGTACTTGCGGACCAGCTCCGGGTTGGTACCAACGTCAGAGCCCATCTCATGGGAGGTCATCTGCGGGCAGGAGAAGTTACCTTCGATCAGGTCCACATGGATCTCATCGCACCACTTAGCCAGCTTTTTCCACTCCTCCTCATTGGAGCCCATGATGGAAGCCACCAGCACCTTGTCCGGATAATCCTTCTTCAGCCGCTCCATGTACTCGAAGTTCTTCTCCAGGGGCTTATCAGAGATTTGCTCCATATTCTTGAAGCCCAGCCAGGGAGTCCCTTCCTTGCGGGTATTATCAAACCGCGGAGAGCACTCATCGGGAATAAAAATACCCACAGTCTTGTAGAAGGCGCCACCCCAACCGGTGTCAAAGGCCTTGGCAACCATGTTATAGTTACTGCCTACCGGAGAAGAGGACAGGAAAAACGGGTTTTCACATTTGACGCCCAGATACTCAATTGATAAATCTTTTTTAACAGCCATCGATCTCACCCCTTCTTCAATTCAAATAGCTCATGATGTCCTGTGCGGCAGCCTTACCCGCTGCAACAGCTTCCACGACCGTCTTTCCGCCATGGGCAATGTCACCGGCGGCGAAGATCCCGTCCACGCTGGTCTTGGATCCTTCCACAACAATCAGGCCCTTTTCATTGACAGCAACGGGTGCCACAGTGCGCATGTCCTCAGCGCCCTGGCCAATGGCGAAGACCACCGTGTCACAGGCAACATAGGCCTCGGAAGCGCCATCGCGTCCGGTGAACTTGACGCCCTCCACTCTCTCGGAGCCCACCACCTCGGCAGGGGCAAAGCCGGTAGACAGCGAGACGCCCAGAGACAGGATATGCTGGAGCTCTTCCATCTCAGCAGGAGCCTCTTCAATGCTTCTGCGATAGTACACAGCAGTTTCTGCGCCCAGCAGCTTCGCAGTCACCGCACAGTCCATGGCAACGTTGCCGCCGCCCACCACAATGACCTTCTTGCCTGGCTGGAAAGCGCCGTCAGAGGTTCTTGCCTGCTTCAGGAAGTCCGCTGCGGCCATGACGCCACGCAACTGAACGCCCGGAATCTCAGGAAGTCTTTCCTTCCAAAGCCCCACACCCACAAACACAGCAGCATATTCCTTCTGCAGATCCTCAATCTTGATATCCTTGCCCACGCGGGTATTGAAGACAAACTTCACGCCCAGCTTCTCCACCATGGAAATATCGTAGTCTACGACCTCCTGAGGCAGTCTGGACGGAGTGATGCCATAGGTCAACACGCCACCGGCCTTGCTCTCAGCCTCGTAAATGGTGACTTCATAGCCCTCGACAGCCAGCTTGGCTGCACAGGCCAGAGAAGCAGGACCAGCACCGATACATGCAACTTGCTCAGCTTTCTTTTCAGCAGGAGCCTTCAAGGTTTCCATACCGTAGAGCTTCTCCTGCTCCACAGCAAAGCGCTGGAGTCTTCCGATCTCAATAGGCTTATCAATGCCACAGCGGCTGCAAGCCTCCTCGCACAGTCTGCCGTAGGGACATACGTGCGCGCAGGTGCCGCCCAGAATGTTATTTTCGCGGATAGTCTCAGCCGCGCCCTTCACATTTCTAAAGCGGATAGAGCGGATAAACTTTGCCGGATCAGTGCCTGCGGGGCAGGCCTTGCTGCAAGGTGCATCATGGCACAGAAGGCATCTAGCAGCCTCCTCCATTGCTGTACGGGGAGTAAACCCGGCAACTGCATCAGCAAGATAGGTGGATTTAACTACTTTGCTCAAATTGTACAACTCCTTTCGTTTATTGGTCCAATTGTATAGTGGGTTAGATTTTTGACAACCAAATTTTTGAAAATACGATCCGCAAATCCCAACCGGAGCAAACTGTTTCATGCCCCGGTTGGCGCGGAAGGTATGGTATGGACGATTATTATGCTATGCTCCTTCAGATCACTTCGCAGCCTTGGCCTCGCGGATTGCCTGGGTCAGCATGGGAGTGACCTTGAA
>JAHHSA010000028.1 GCA_020025475.1 Oscillibacter sp. | reverse complement strand
AAAACAATGGACCACAGCGAATCAATCCGCTGTGGTCCATTTAGGTTGTGGAGAAAGTTTTTTAATAAGCTGAGTGGCAATTTGAACCTATATTTGAAATTGGTTGAGATTTTACGTGCATGGAGTCTTAAAATCCCTTGCACACATCCCCAGCTGCTTGCCATAAAAAGTTGTCGCACGGTTTTTAGGCAGAGTGAGCGTTGTGCATATCTCATATCTGATGTGCCCAACATCACAGGGACTGCCCAGATGGCGGACAAATTTTCAATCGGGAGAATAAGAGCTTGGCTTTTGCCAACCTTACTGGGCCCCGGTGGTACGGTCTTCCACCAAATGAATATTCAGATGGTCGTAAGTCATTTCCACCTGGGCTTCCTGGAAGGCCAGACGCAGCTGTTCGCAAAGGGCCAGAGAGGAGAGCCAATAGTGCTCCGGATCAGCCCAGCAGTAAATGGTGTATTCAATGGAACTGGAGCCGTAATCGGTGAGATAGACGGCAGGGGCCGGATCATCCATCAGATCGGGGGTCCGGTGAATTGCGGTCATGCAGGCACTCTTCACAGCTTCGGTGGGGGCATCATAGGAGGCAGTCACCGTCTGCTTGATGCGGCGGCGGCCCATGACGGTGAAGTTGGTCAACTTGGAATTTGCCAGCTCCTTATTGGGCAGCATAACCAGCTGCCCTTCTGGCGTGACGATCTTTGTGTGGTTCAAACTGATCTCTTCCACAGTGCCTGTGGTGCCGTTTGCCTCCACAAAATCCCCAATGGAAAAGGGATGGGAGGAGAGAATGACAAGACCGCCGGCCACATTTCCCAAAATATCTTCAGCCGCCAATGTGATACCCAGGGAGCCCACGGAGAGAATTGCCACCAGGGAGGAATTGGAGATGCCGAGGCTGTCCACCACGATAATGACGGTGATGGCATAGAGCAGGAGTTTTAATCCGTTGCCCAAATAGCGCTGAATTCTGGGATCTAATTTCGTTTTGGCAAGAAATCTTGCTGAGACTTTTTGAATGATGCGAATGACAAAAAGGCAGATAACCAGTGTTAAAATAGAGGAAATCAGGGTTGAAATGGTTAAGTTGGTTCCGACTGGAAGCTTGAAGTCCATCACTTCTTTCAGAGATGTTGGCATAGCAGATGCTCCTTATTTCATAGAGTGTAAGAAGAGGATACCGGAAGCGGGCGGGATTGTCAATGTGGGGTGCAGGGCGAGGCAGATCGAAGGCTCAAATACAAGGCTATACAAATTTGCGATAATATGCTATAAGATAATATTATTAACAGATTCTTCATCTTCATGATATACTTGCACACAGAAGAGAGAAGTAAACGAGAAAAAACTGTGCAATTAGACGATGAGAGGATCAACTGACTAGTGCTATCGAATGAGGAGGAAAATGAAAATGGAGCAAAACCTGAATAAAAAGGGCAATGGCTTTGCCTTGCTGCCGTTTGTGGTGTTCATCGCAATTTATCTGGGCGCCGGTCTGATTTTCCAGCATCAGGGTATCGACATGGCGTTCTACCAGTTCCCCTCTGTCACCGCAATGTTCATCGCTGTTATCGTGGCGTTTGCAATGAGCAAGGGCAGTCTCGATGAGCGCTTTGCTGTATTCTCCAAGGGCGCGGCAAACATTGATGTTCTGACCATGCTCATCATCTACATCCTGGCTGGCGCATTTTCCAATGTGGCAGCTACCATGGGCGGCCGTGAGGCTACCGTTAACATGGGTCTGTCTCTGGTCCCCGTCCAGTTCCTTGCTGCTGGTGTGTTTATCATCTCTGCATTTATGGGCACTGCAACCGGTACCTCCATGGGTACCATCGGCGCAATCGTTCCCATTGCTGTGGGCATCGCAGAAAAGGGTGGCCTGAGCATTCCTCTGTTCCTGGGCGCCTGCATCGGCGGCGCAATGTTTGGCGATAACCTGTCCATGATCTCCGATACTACCATCGCTGCTACCCGTACTCAGGGCTGCGAGATGCGTGATAAGTTCCGGGTGAACTTCTTCATCGCTCTGCCTGCCGCACTGATTACCCTGGTTCTGCTGGTGATTTTCGGCAGACCCGAAACGGTTCTGCCTCTGGGTGATCTGAGCTACAGCTTCATCAAGGTTCTTCCCTATCTGCTGGTTCTGATTCTGGCTCTGATCGGTATGAATGTGTTCCTGGTCCTGACCCTTGGCATTTTCGTTGCCGGCGCTGTGGGCCTGTTCACCGGTTCCATGGGTATCGCCGATTTCGCACAGGCAATCTGGGGCGGCTTCACCGGCATGAATGAAGTGTTCTTCCTGTCCCTGTTCTGCGGCGGTATGTCTGAACTGATCGCTCACAACGGCGGCATTGTCTGGCTGGTTGAGAAGCTGCGCAAGATGATGAAGGGCAACAAGTCCGGCCAGGTGGGGATTGCTGCTCTGGTTTCTCTGGCTGACTGTGCCACCGCCAACAACACTGTGGCTATCATCGTCAGCGGCAACGTGGCCCGCGACATGAGCCATGAGTACAAGATCGATCCCCGCCGCACCGCATCTCTGCTGGACGTGTTCTCCTGCGTGTTCCAAGGCATCATCCCCTACGGCGCACAGCTGCTGTCTGCCGCTTCCCTGACGATGGCTTCCGGTATTGATATTACCACCATTGAGATCATCCCCAACCTGTGGTATTGCTGGATTCTGGCTGTGGTCGGCATCATCTCCATCTTTGTGCCCTTCGCAGACGGTATCTGCCGCAAGGACCCCTGGAACTGGGAGTATGACTGCGCTGAGTCCGACGTTGAGAACAAGAAGGCCATGATGGCTGCTGTTGAGGCTGAGTCCGATCAGAAGTAAGAACAGTCCATCTGCTTCAAAACCGATTCCTGTATGCCAGCCGCAAAACAACTGTTTTGCGGCTGGCATTTTCATTTGCTGAGCAGATAGAAAAACATTCAAATGGCAGTAAAATATGCAAAACTATGGATAACGCAGATAAAAATTGACGTAAAGGAGTATCTACGGAAGCAGATATCAACTGCTTACAAAATCACTTTGGAATCTGACAGGAACTGGGCAGGCTGGTTAGACGGTTTCTTTGGACTTGCTATCTGAAAAATGGATAGGTGCCTCCTCAATGCCCTGCAGCCGCTTGGTGTATTGAATGGATTCGGCGACAGACTGCTCCAGGAGCGCTACGAACTGCTCTGTCTGCGGAGAAATTTTCCCGCTCTGTGGGCTGATCCAGCCCAGTTGGATGCCGCTTTTCCCTTCTAACGGAATCGTCACCACAGAGGAGGGGCTGGAGCGTTCCACCAGCAGACCGCTGCCGGTGGTAAAGGCGTCGGTACAGGCCAGAACATTCATCATTGTGGAGCGGTTGTTGACGCTGATCCGCTTTGCAGGCTTTTTCAGGGAGACCGTTTGGTATTCCTCGGAGAAGTCTGCGGCAACGCCCTGGTCGTGATCAAAGGAGACGTAGGGGTAGCCGGAGAGATCGGCTTCGGAGACCTGATCCAGCAGCGTCAGGGGATGGCCCCTGCGGACGTAGATGCAGGGCTGAACAGTGGCGACCTCGTGGAAGTCCAAATCGCGGGAGACCAGCAGGCGGCGGATAATCTTCTCCGTCAGCTCTGTCAGGAAGATGACACCCACATCGGCGCGGTGATCATACACATCGTCAATTACGGCCTCCATACCGGCTTCCTTAATAGAATAGTTGAAGCGGTTTTCCTCCGTGTGCTCCAGCATCCGCAGGAAAGCATCCTCTGTAAAGGGATAGCGCTGGGTGGAGACGGAAAAACGGATGGGGGCAGAAGCACGGCGGACTTCACCGTAGAGACTTTCGATTCGCTGCTTCTGGCCCAACAGGGAGACTGCATAGGTCAAAAACTCCTTTCCCTCCGGGGTGAACTCTACGCCACGGTTGCTGCGGGTGAAGAACTGAATTCCCAACTCCTCCTCCAGCTCCCGCACCGCTGTGGAAATGCCGGACTGGGAGAGAAAGAGCTTGTGAGCAGCCTTGTTAATAGAGCCGCATTTGGAAATTTCAACAACATAAGTCAATTGCTGAAAAGTCATGTCATCATGCCTCCTATTTTTTGCGTGTACACATTGGCGAATTTGATGTACCAGGCTGGAAACGAGAAAAAATAAACAAAAGCAAGCTGTTCCGATGATTCATATTATAAAAGACACACCGTGGAAAGTCAAATTGGTATTAAAAAAACTGCTAACGGATTGCGGGAAAGGCATATTAACACCTTCCTGGCAAGCATGGTATAATGTATGTAGACTTGATAAAAAGCACGTCAGTCAAGTGATCATTTCTATAAAGAATGACCACAAAAACAGTCAAAAGAGACCTCTCTCTTCTCTCTACTTACGATAACAGGAAAATAGAGTTCAATCGCAGAAAAATGAAAACAGTGACAAATGTCTGCCTGGTGAAAACAGTGGCGGGCCTAATTAAGAAAGGACGGTATACATTATGCACGATTTGAAGAACAAGGGTTTTGCTACTCGCCAGATCCATGCCGGTAGCCACAGAGATGCAACCGGTGCGCTCTGCACTCCGATCTATGCCACTTCTACGTTCGCATTTGATTCTGTTGAGCAGGGCGGCGCACGTTTTGCCGGTCAGGCAGACGGTTACATCTACTCTCGTCTGGGCAACCCCTCTTTGACTCAGGTAGAGGAGAAGATCGCTTCTCTGGAGTGTGCTGAGGATGCCGTTGCCACCGCTTCCGGTATGGGTGCGATCTCCGCCACTCTGTGGAGCAGCGTTGAGGCCGGTGACGAGATCATCGCCAGCGATACACTGTATGGCTGCACGTACGCGCTGATGACCGGCGGCCTGCCCAAGTTTGGCGTGAAGGTCACCCTGGTTGATATGACCAATCTGGAGAATATCTCCAAGAACCTGACCGAAAAGACCAAGGTTGTCTACTTTGAGACACCCTGCAACCCCACTTTGAAGATTCTGGATATCGTTGCCATCTGCAACATGGTTCACGATTACAATCCGGAAATCCGCGTGGTTGTTGATAACACCTTCAACTCTCCTTATGTCCAGCGTCCGTTGACCCTGGGCGCTGACGTTGTGGTTCACAGTGCTACCAAGTACATCAACGGCCACGGCGATGTCATTGCAGGCTTTGTCGCTGGTAAGAAGGATTTCATTACCAAGGTTCGCATGTTCGGTATCAAGGATATGACCGGTGCTGTCATGAGCCCCTTCAGCGCTTTCCTGCTGGCCCGCGGCCTGAAGACCCTGAACATTCGCATGGAGCGCCATAGTTCCAACGCAATGAAGGTTGCCCGCTTCCTGCACGACCATCCCGCTGTTGCCAAGGTCAGCTATCCCGGTTTGGAGGACTTTGAGGGTTACGAGATCGCCAAGAAGCAGATGGATTTGTTCGGCGGCATGATGTCCTTCGAACTGAAGGCTGACCGTGACGCGGTTGCTGCTGCCATCAACAAGCTGCAGCTGATCACCATCGCTGTCTCCCTGGGTGACGCTGAGACTCTGATTGAGCATCCCGCTTCTATGACGCACTCCACCTTCTCCGCTGAGGATCTGGCTGCTGCCGATATCTCTGAGGGACTGGTCCGACTGAGCGTTGGCCTTGAAGATCCCGATGACATCATCGCCGATCTGAAGGCAGTCCTGGATACTTTGGTGTAATTTTAGCGCAGTATATTGTTCCGTGAACTGTAAAATGCCGCCCTGTGACGCAGGGCGGCATTTTTTAGGCACAGTTGGGGTTGCGGCTTTGGTGGTTCCGTTTTATACTAAAGCTCGATTTATGTTTTGAGGAAAGGGGGAGCGGCATGGGAGCTATTACCGGACGGTTTGCCCCGTCACCCAGTGGCCGCATCCATCTGGGAAATATTCTCTGCAGCCTGCTGGCCTGGCTCAGTGCCAGGCAGAAGGGAGGGAGAATGGTTCTGCGGATTGAAGATCTGGACACGGTACGCTGCCCAGCCAGATATGCCCGCCAGATGGAGGAGGACCTGCAGTGGCTGGGGCTTACCTGGGACGAGGGCCCCGGTGTGGGCGGTCCCAACGGACCCTATGAGCAGAGCCTGCGGACGGCCCTCTATGAAGAGGCTCTGCAAGCGCTGCGGGACAGTGGGCTGATCTATCCCTGCTTTTGTACCCGTGCCGAGCTGCACGCGGCCAGCGCTCCCCATCGGGAAGACGGTCAGCTCCTCTATTCCGGCGCCTGCCGCAGCCTGACACCGGAGGAGGCGGCAAAGCGCGCCAGAACCAGGCCCCCTGCCATGAGGCTGCAGGTCCCGGACCGGGAGATTGGCTTTGTGGATGGACATATGGGCCCCTATCGGGAAAATCTGGCACGGGACTGCGGTGATTTCCTGCTGCGCCGGTCGGACGGAATGTTTGCCTACCAGCTGGCTGTGGTGGTAGATGATGCTGCCATGGGTGTAACGGAGGTGGTGCGGGGCAACGACCTGTTGGACTCCACGCCACGACAGCTCTACCTCTATGAGCTGCTGGGGCTGCCTGCGCCCACATTCTTTCATGGCCCGCTGCTGTTGGCTCCGGATGGACGGCGACTCTCCAAACGGAACGCAGACGCTGGCCTGGATGATCTGCGGGAGCGGGTCACTCCGGAGGAGCTTCTGGGCAAACTGGCGTATCTGTCAGGATTCAACCCCGGCTGCGCACCGAAATCTGCGGAGCAGCTGATCGCAGATTTTGACTGGGCAAAGGTTCCCAAAACAGATATTTGTTTGCCGGAACGGTTTTTATGAGTTCGCCGAGAAAGAAATTTCTGCAAAGGGAGTTGTTTTCCCGTCGAATTCGATATAATATGAGCATTGGATTAGGATTTCCTTAGAAAATCGTAAAGATGGCATAAAGGACCTGAAAATACCCCAATGGGGGACGATCCGACAGTACGAGAGGCGGCGTAGAGCCGCCCCTTCAAGTTTTGGGAGGACAACATGAGAATCATCATCGTGGGCGTCGGCAAAGTCGGCCTGGCGCTGACGCAGCAGCTCTCCACGGACCACCGAGTCACGGTCATTGACCGAAACGAAAAGATCGTGGAAAACATCATTAACATTTACGATGTGATGGGGGTATGCGGCAATGGAGCTAGCTATGAAGTACAGCAGGAGGCGGAATGTGAAAAGGCGGATTTACTGATTGCCACCACGTCCAGTGATGAGATCAATATTCTGGCTTGCCTGGTGGCGAAGAAACTGGGCGTTCGCCATACCATTGCCCGCATCCGCAACCCGGAGTACGAAAAGCAGCTTCGGTTTATGCGGGAGGAGCTGGGGCTGACGATGTCCATCAACCCGGAGCAGGCTGCGGCCCGTGAGATTGCCCGCGTTCTGCGCTTCCCAAATGCAATGAAGCTGGAATCCTTCTCCAAGGGGCGGCTTGAGTTGGTGGAATACCGGGTGCCGGAGCATTCCATTTTGAACGGCGCCCGGCTCTCCGATCTTTATAAGAACCTGCGGGCCCGTGTGCTGGTGTGCGCAGTGTCCCGGAAAGAGGAAACCATCATTCCCTCCGGTGATTTTACGTTGCATGTGGGTGATAAGATCTACGTCACCTCCTCGCCGGATCAGCTGAGCCAGTTCTTCCGGCACCTTGGCGTGTTTCGCCGTAAGGCGTCCTCTGTTATGATTGTGGGTGCCAGCAAGATCTGCTATTACCTGGCCTCCGAGTTGATCGAGATGGGGATGTCTGTAAAGATCATTGACCAGGACCAGGAGCGCTGTGTGAAGATGGGCGAGCTGCTGCCCAAGGCTCTGGTGATTGTGGGCGATGGCACCGACAGTGAGCTGCGTCTGGAGGAGGGAGTGGAGCAAACCGATGCCTTTGTGGCCATTACCGGAATCGACGAGGCCAACATCCTGATGGCGCTCAGTGCTGCCAAGCAGACCAATGGCTGCTGTAAGGTGGTGGCAAAGATTAACCGTCGGTCCCTGGTGGATCTGGTGTCTGCCGAAGAGATGATCGACAGCGTGGTTTCCGCTGCCGCAGTGACTACGGAGCTGATTGTCCAGTATATCCGGGCGATGGAGAGTGCCTCGGTGGCAAAGGTCAAGACGCTGCACCGTCTCGTGGAGGGCAAGGTGGAGGCCCTGGAGTTCAGCATCACTGAGGACGTGCCCTTTGTGGGAGTCCCGCTGAAGGAGCTGAAGCTGAAAAACGGTATTCTGCTGGCGGGCATTGTGCGGCAAAACGGGGAGATCATCATTCCCTCCGGCAATGATGTGCTGCAGCTGAACGATGATGTGATTGTGGTTACCACCGACTCGACGCTGCAGGACATCTGCGGCATCCTGCAATAAGGAGGGAGCGGTCTTGAATCATCGCATGATCGGTTTTATCCTGGGCAGAATTTTGATGGTGGAGGGTCTGTTGCTGCTGCTGCCCATGGCAGTCGCGCTGCTTTGCGGAGAATCCATGCTGCCCTTTCTGCTTCCGGCCATTTTGGTGGCGGCGGCGGGGCTGGTTCTCAGCGGGCGGAAGCCTCCCCAGCGGACCAGCCTCTATGCCAGGGACGGCTTTGCGGTTGTGGCTCTGGCGTGGGTGTTCATGTCTCTGTTCGGGGCGCTGCCCTTTGTGCTCTCCGGAGATATTCCCAACTATGTGGACGCCATTTTTGAGACAGTGTCCGGCTTTACGACCACCGGTGCCAGCATTTTGACGGAGGTGGAGCCGCTGACACGGGGCGGCCTGTTCTGGCGAAGCTTCACCCACTGGGTGGGCGGCATGGGTGTGCTGGTCTTTGTTATGGCCATTCTGCCCATGAGCGACGGTCACGGAATGCATCTGCTGCGGGCGGAGGTCCCAGGCCCCTCCGTGGGCAAGCTGGTGAGCCGTATGAGCGACTCAGCCAAAATTCTTTACGGCATTTACCTGGCCCTGACGATGATCGAAATTGTCTTTCTGCTCGCTGGCGGGATGCCCCTCTTTGATGCCTGTATTCACGCCTTCGGCACGGCGGGCACCGGTGGCTTTAGCTGCCGCAATGCCAGTGTAGGGGCCTATGACAGCGTCTATTTCGATGTGGTCATCAGCATCTTCATGCTGCTCTTCGGTGTGAACTTCAATCTCTATTTCTTTTTGCTGATCCGCAAGTTCAAAGAGGTCTTCCAATCCGAAGAGCTGCGGGTGTATCTTGGCATTGTGGCTGCTGCGGTGCTGGTCATCGCCGTGGATATCGCCCAGATGTACGGCAGCTTTGCGCAGGCTCTGCGCTATGCACTGTTCCAGGTTTCCTCCATCATCACCACCACAGGCTATGGCACGACGGACTTTAACCTCTGGCCCAGCCTCTCCAAGACCATTCTGGTGATTTTGATGTTTGTGGGTGCCAGTGCGGGCTCCACAGGCGGCGGTATCAAGGTGGCCAGAATCGTGATTCTGGCCAAAACCTCTTACTGTGATATGCGGCGTCTGCTGCATCCCAACGCCATTTCCACTGTGCGCTTTGAGGGCAAACCCCTCAATGACAAGAGTGTGCGAAGCGTTCATCTGTTCATTACAGTGTATCTGATGGTATTTACCGTTTCCGTCCTGCTGCTCACGCTGGAGGACTTCGACCTGGTGACCACCTTTACGGCGGTGACAGCCTGTATCAATAACATCGGACCCGGTCTGGAAATGGTGGGCCCCATGGGCAACTTCTCCGCGTTTTCACCCTGGGCGAAACTCCTTTTGTCCTTTGATATGCTGGTTGGCCGCCTGGAGATCTTCCCCATGCTGCTGCTGTTTGCGCCCTCTATCTGGAAGCGCCGGCGGGGCACCAATCGTGTGCTGCATCTGTCATAAGCGAGGATACCCGCCGCAAACCAAAGGTTTGCGGCGGGTATGTGCGTTGGGGACCGGAGTACTGCCCTGGCTGCAAAAGAGAGTTTCCCTGTACAAACCGGAGCACTGGGTGGTACAATACTTAATTTGAGAAAAGAATGCTGCCAGGGAGATTTTCCCACGGCAGAACGAGCATGAAAAAAGAGGTGTATCCCAATGAATGAAGAAATGCGTACTTTCGGATATCTCTGCCCCAACTGCGGCAAGACCGTGATGGGCACCCGCTCTGTGTTTGCGCTGGAGGCGTCCAACGCGGAGGTGGAGTGCGGGTGCGGCAAGTCCACTCTGAACGTCAAGTTCGACGGGGAGAACTATAAAGTTTATGTTCCATGCGGCCTCTGCGGCGAGACCCACATGGCGATTTGCCCACCGGAGCGGATTCTCCACGGCGCCACGGCACTGGGCTGTTCCAGGACCAAGCAGTTTGCCTGCTTCATTGGCGAGGAGGGCATTGTGGAGAAGAACCTGCGGGAGCTGGCTATTCTGGCGGAGAAGGAAAAGCAGCAGGAGGGCAAGGAAGAAGGCAGGGAGGCCTTCGTGGATAACGTTATCATGTATGAGATTCTCTCTGAGCTGAAGGACATTGCACAACGGCCGGACGGCATTACCTGTGCCTGTGGCAGTCAGCAGTACAGCATGGAGGTCCGGCGCAGCGCGGTGGATCTGATCTGTCGGGACTGCGGTGCCAAACTGCGGATTCCCGCTGCTACTGACCGGGATCTGGACGATCTGTGCTGCCACATGAAGCTGGTCATTCCTGGCCAAGCAAACGATTGATGCAGGAAAGGAAGTCTCAGTTGTGATTTCACTTTTGGCGAAACTCTTCGTAAAACCGGAGGGCAAGTCGGAGGCGGCTCTGCGAAAGGCCCACGGTGTGCTGTGCGGCACAGTTGGCATTGTGCTGAATGTGCTGCTGTTTTTGGGAAAATTTGTGGCGGGAACTCTTTCCGGGTCTATTGCCATTACGGCGGATGCCTTCAATAACCTCTCGGATGCAGGTTCCTCCTTCCTGACAACTCTGGGTCTCCACTTGGCGGAGCAGAAGCCGGACTCCAATCACCCTTTTGGCCACGGACGCATGGAGTATATCTCAGGTTTGGCAGTGGCCATCATGATTTTGCTGATGGGCATGGAGCTGGCACGGTCCTCCTTCCATAAGATTCGGAATCCGGAGCCGGTGGACTTCTCCTGGCTGGTAGTAGTCATCCTGCTGGTGTCTGTTGGTGTGAAGCTGTATATGTCCTTCTATAACTGGCAGATCGGTAAGAAGCTGAATGCGCCCGCTATGCTGGCCACAGCCGCCGATTCCCTCAGCGACAGTGTTTCTACCCTGGCGGTCCTGGTTGCCACTTTGGTGGGGCACTACACGGACTTGCTGATTGATGGCTGGGTGGGCATCCTGGTGGCACTGTTCATCTTCTGGTCCGGCATCCAGGCCGCCAAGGACACGCTGAATCCGCTGCTGGGTACGCCGCCCTCTCCGGAATTTGTGGAGAAGATCCGCTCTCTGGTGATGGCACATCCGTCGGTGCTGGGCATCCATGATCTGATTGTCCACGATTATGGCCCCGGCCGCTGTATGATCTCTCTTCATGCGGAAGTCTCTGCTTCGGAGGACATTCTGGCAATCCACGATGAGATCGACAATGTGGAAAAGGAGCTGCAGCAGACCCTGGGCTGTCATGCTGTGATCCATATGGATCCCATTGTCACTAAGGACGCAGTCATGGCGGAGACTCGTCAGAGGGTGACAACGCTGGTGCGCTGCATCGACGAAGCCATCACCATCCACGATTTTCGGATGGTCACCGGCCCCACCCACACCAATGTGATTTTTGACGCAGTGGTGCCTTTTGGGTTCCGGCTGAGCGATGAGGAAGTAGCAGACAAGATCCAGAAGGCAGTGGGTGCCCTGGATGGCACTTACTACGCGGTAGTCAATGTGGAAAGATCCTACACATAATGGGACGATCATCGGAAAATCAAAACTTTTTTGAAAGGGCAAATGCTCACAGCCGAAATGGGCGTATAGTCCAGAAGCAAGAGCGTTGAGCCTGATGGACGATCTCCGTGAACTTTTCAAGCAAACGAAATGCTTAGAACTCTGGCAGGCATGGCTTTGGGCTGATGACGCAAAAGTCAAAACAATTACGATGAAAGCATCAGGCCTCAAACTGGATCACTCACGGGAGGCAAGAGTCGAAACTGAATCCGGGAATCAATCGCAGTGCCGGTTTTTTGCTAGGTTTTCCACAATCCGGGTAAACTAGTTGAAAATCTAGTGTTGTGAGGTGTCCCTATGAATAATAAACGTGTGGGGCGGCAGACGGTTGCCTTGTCGCATCCTCCCGCGGTGCTGTCCTTTGCAAACATCGGAGGCAAGCAGGAGGGGGAGGGGCCGCTGGCAGAGTGGTTTGATGAGCTGAGCGAGGATTCCTACTTCGGGGCGGAGACCTGGGAGAAAGCGGAGTCCGCTATGCAGCAAAAGGTGCTGAGCCGGGCATTAAACCGGGCCAATCTCCGGCCTGAGGATTTGGACTATGTACTGGCGGGGGATCTTCTGAACCAGTGCATCGGGTCAGCGTTCTCCCTGCGGGATTTCCCGGTTCCCTTCTACGGCCTGTATGGGGCCTGCTCTACCATGGGAGAAGGGCTGGCGCTGGCAGCTATGCTCATTGATGGCGGCTATGCGGACAAGGCGGCAGCACTGACCTCGTCCCACTACTGTGCGGCAGAGCGGCAGTACCGGATGCCGGTGTCCTATGGCTCTCAGCGCACGCCGACCGCCCAGTGGACAGCCACAGCGTCAGGCTGCACCATTCTGGCCTCCCAGGGACGCGGTCCCTATGTTACGCATATCACCTGCGGCAAGGTCGTGGACAAAGGCATCACAGATGCAGCCAACATGGGCGCGGCTATGGCTCCTGTTGATGGTAAGCTAGGACCATACCCAGAAGAACCAAGGCAATACAAAGTTCAACTTTTCTCTACATGATTCGATTGCTCTTTGGAGGTGATATGGTTTATTCGCAACAAAATATGGAAGAGACTCTATGTAGCTGAGAAAAGCCGGCAGGCCCTGAATGGGGCCTGTCGGCTTTTTCCTTGTAACTGAAGAGCAGCGGGGGGTATTGGATTATAATTGCTCTTTTATCAAAAATGCGCTATAATTTTTTTATAAGGTGGTGCTCTATGAAAAAAGAAAGAGTAACAGCGAAGGATGTGGCAGCCAGAGCAGGGGTTTCTGCTGCTACAGTATCTATGATCCTCAACGGAAGAAATAGCAGTAAATTTCCAGAAAAGACCTGCCGCCGAGTCATTGATGCCTGTAATGAGTTGGGATATATTCGAAATAACTTTATGCGCTCTTCTGCACCAGATGAAAAAGTCCTCATGGCAGTGACTCCAACACTTTCGAACTTATACTATGTGCATATGGTAGAGGCTATGGAACGGCGGGCAAAGGAATTGGAATATGCACTATTAGCATTCGATACATTTCGGGAGATCTCCCAAGAAACCCGTATCATGCAGGTTTGCAACCAGTTCCCGTTCGCGGGGGTTTGTTTTCTATATCCCTTGGAAAACAATATACTGATGCAGCAGGTGGGGTTGACGAAACCTGTGGTTCATATTTATGATAAAGACGTCCATAACAATGCGGACATTTTGGAACTGGATGGTTTCCGCATTGGGCGGATTATCGGCGAATATCTGCTGCAGCTGGGCCATCAGCGGGTGGCGTTTGTCACATCTACGTTTGAAACAAAGCAGGTGACCCGGGTCCGCCGACTTGAAGGGCTGCGGGCTGTATATGAAGAACAGGGGCTGGATCCGATCCAAAATATCTTAGTCTGCTCGCCGGAATCGGAGCTGTCTGATGCAAAGGCCGTTCCGGAAGGATATGAGTTGGGCTATCATATGGCAAAGAAGTTGATCGAGCGAAATGAAAATGTTACAGCATTCGTTGCCATCAATGATATGATCGCTATTGGAATCATGGATGCCATCACGGATTCCGGTAAGCAGATCCCTGCTGACTATTCTGTATGTGGCTGCGACAATACCAGTGTGTCTAAGTATAAAGGAATCTCGCTGACCTCGGTAGAGAGCTACGCGAGGCAGACAGGCCGGGAAGCCATCGACATTTTAGTTCGGAAGATCGAAGCAGGAAATCATCTTTCAGAGTTGGAAGATAGTCCGGATGGAATCACCCGGGTGGAATACTTTCCAAAGCTGATCGTGCGAAAAAGTACCGGCCCTTGCGAAAATAAGTAAGGGGCCTCGACATCAGTCGAACAAGTGGCTGTCAGGGAATCATGTTCCCTGACAGTTTTTTTGTAAATATAGAAAAAATACTTGAATTAAATGACTCTCAAATTGCAATATCAAGTTGCGCATTGGTTGTGTCTGAATCAATTTCTGAGCAATAAGTACTGTCGTTATTCATCTGCTGGGGCATATAGCCGTTGTAATTCACACTGCACTATAGGCAGGCACTTTCGAGGATGCGTCAGCGAGGCAAAGCCGGTGCCTTGACAGAGACGAACCATGGCGCTATTCGAGCAGCATCGATCAGATCCGTCGCTTTGTCAAAGGCCTGTTCCGGAGTCTTATAGCCCAGAGGCTTCCGAGGCAGTCTGTTGGTCCACAGTTCAATTGTCAGAATATCATCATCGCTGTAGCCGTCAATTTGTTTTCCTTTGGGGTTAAATCGGCGGATCAGACCGTTCCTCGATACTGCGGCCCAAGATACGCTTATTCTCCGTTATCTTATGTATCTTGGCGTTTCTGATGAGCTTTCGTGGGAAATTCATATTTTTAATGCCGATAAGACCAAGAACAACATAATTGTACAGCGTCTTGGTACACAGAATTTCACGTTTTTTGAACGCATTGCCTCCTAAAGCCTTACCCACGCAGGCATCCGGAGATTAGTGATCTGCGCCGTAAAAATGTGCTTCCACATACTTTACAAATCTGCGTTTGTCCAGGGCTGCATAGTGTGGGCAGCACTTGGAGCTGCTTTAGCAAGTTGATTCTAACACAGAGGTCCTCACTATGGTGCATTTTACTTTACAAAATGCACAACTTCATTTTACAATGCGCGGAATTGAATCATTTAATAAAAAATTAAACCGAAGGACAGAGGTGTGTCCACAAAGCAAACAACAAAGGAAAGACTAGGGGATGCGTAGTTTTCGGGCAAATGGCAGCTGGCTTTTTATCTGAAGCTAAAACTATTTATTAAACTATTTACAAAATCAGCCGGTACAGATGGGCACAAGAGCGAAAAAGATTACTTTTGCATTACATTTTAGCAGCGGATATAATAAAAATATCAAAAAACATATCCGCCGAGAGCAATACAAACGATATTATTTATGGAAAAGTTTTGTGTTGTAAATTGGCGCGTTCTGTACCGGAGGTCGATTTCATGGAACTGCCCCAAACGCCAATGGAGCTGAATGCATATTTAAATCAGCACTTTACCTGTCCATGTGGAAGAGAGCACTTTGCTTCCTTACGAGCAGTCCGAATTGGGAAAGATGCCTTATATGAACTGCCAGATTTGGTGAAGCTCATGGGGTTTGAGAGCCTCTATCTGGTCAGCGATGCAATTACTTATGAGATTGCCGGAAAAGCCTGCACAAAAATTCTGGAAGATGCAGGAATCCGTAACCACCTCATTAAACTGACACATACAGGCTTTGATGAGTCAACATTGGGAGAATTAACGATCCAAATGCCGATGGACTGTGATCTGGTCATTGCAGTCGGAACCGGGGCGATCAACGATATGGTCCGGTTCTTCAGCTATAGAATGGGTCGTCCCTTCTACACCGTGGCAACAGCGGCCCCGATGGATGGCTTTGCTTCCAGCATTGCTGCGATTCAATCCAACCATTTGAAGACCACCTTTGACGCCCAGACGCCAACCGCAATTATCGGAGACACGGAGATTCTCAAGAACGCTCCCTATTCCATGATTGCCGCCGGCTTAGGAGATCTTCTTGGAAAATTCACATGTCTCTGCGACTGGAAGCTCGCTCGTCTCATCAATGGCGAGCATTATTGCGAGCGAATCGTGGAACTGGTGGAGAACTGCGTCACAAAGGTTTTGGGAGATGCTGAAAAAGCCAAAGCGCGTGACCCGGAAACCATGGGAAATATCATGGAAGGTCTTGTGCTTGCCGGTGTAGCAATGAGCCTTTACGGAAATTCCAGGCCAGCCTCTGGCTGCGAACACCATATGTCTCACTATTGGGAAATGATATTCGAACAGACCGGAAAGAAACCGGTTCCCCACGGGACACAGGTTGGTGTCGGCACAGTACTGATTTTGAAACTGGTGGAAGCTCTGCGGAAAACCCCGGTAGATTTTGACGCAGCGCGCGCCAGTGCTAGAGCCTATGATCCATCTTCTTGGGAAAATCAGATCAGGGAAGCCTATGGCCCTGCAGCCCAAGGCGTGATCGACATGGAGGCCGCAGCTGGAAAGAACGAGGTTTCCGGCCGACTTGCGCGAATCGACCGCATAGAGACTCATTGGGAAGAAATCCTCACTCTGTTAGAAGCGCTGCCTTCCTCAGATCATATTGCACATATCCTGCGTTCATTGGATTCTCCCTGCCTTCCGGATCAGATTGGTATTGACCGGACATTACTGAAAAAAACCTATCTCTATTGCAAGGAAGTGCGCGCACGCTATACGATTCTTCAGATGATTTGGGATCTGGGCCTGTTGGACACACTTTCTGACCAGGTGATCGACACACTACCCTTTGTAGATACATCAAAGGAGCACCCTTACCATCCGTAAATAAGTCCGTTGAACCGGGCTTACAAAATAAGAAAAGAGAGGTACATCACATGAAAAAATTTCTGGCTCTTGCACTGGCTCTGGCTATGACGCTATGTCTGGCAGCCTGCGGCGGAAAAGCGGAGGACCCCGCCCCCGATAAGGAAGCCCCCGGCACCAATGAGCCTGCGGAACCCATTACCATCAGCATTTCCCACTCCTATACAGAATTGGATCAAGTCAGCGTGGAGTTGAACACCGCCAAAAAGAACATCGAAGAGCGCACCAACGGCGCGGTGATCGTAAATCTGTACCCCAATAATACATTTGGCAATCTGGTGGATGGTGTCGAAGCTGTTGCTGCCGATTCTCCCCTGATGCTGATGGCCGCGTACAGCCAGTGGGAAGACCTGTACTATGATGCCAGTGCCCTGCAGTGCGGTTTTGTCTTTGAAACCGGCGAGGAATTTCTGAAAGTCATGGAGACAGATTTGTTCCAGAAGATCGTGGATGAAATGGATAAGGTAAATATCCACGCTTTGAACTGCGCTTTCGTAGGCGGTATGCGCCATGTGATCGGTAAGAAGCCCTATACAACTCCCGCTGAGATGAAGGGTCTGAAGCTGCGTGTCCCCAACTCTACCACTTATTTGGAGTGCTTTGAGACAATGGGTGCCAGCCCCATGGGTATGGCGGCTTCTGAGCAGATGGGTGCCCTGTCTGCCGGAACCATTGATGCGCTGGATCAGTCCATCTCCCTGATGTATTCCACAAAGAGCTATGAGCTGGTGGATCACGTCACGCTGCTGGCTCAGCAGCCTTTGGCTGATGCATTGTTCTGCTCCACGAAGTGGTGGAACTCTATCCCCGCCGAGTATCGGGAAATCATTGAGGAAGAGCTGCACGAGGCTGGCCTGCGCTATAACCAGTACTCCGTGGAGAATGAGAGCAAGATGCGCGAAGAGATGGAGGCGGCCGGCGTCCAGTTCCATGAAGCCGACCGTCAGGCCTTCCTGGATATGGGATGCAGCGATCTGGTGCTGAAGTATGGCATCGGGCAGGAGCTGCTGGATACGCTGGCTGAGATCCGCACCGCAAAATAATCCATTTGCACATGGATGCAAATATGATCTGAAATCGGATTTCTAAGGCATAGTCCGAAGAGGGCCGGACCTTCTTCGGACTATGCTTTGTTTTCAGGGAACCAAAAGATTGTTCAAGGTGTAGGGTGCTTATGAAAAAAATAATTTCATTCTTTCGGGATGGTAAATTTGAGGAATTATTGGGATGCCTGATGATTCTGACGGTCATCGTCCCTGTCATTATCAATATCGTAAACCGCTCTGTATTCAGATTTTATTCCATTAATCTGGAGGCAGTGGCTCTTCTCGCCTATGTTTGGATCGGCTATGCCTTCTTCGGCTATCTCTATAAAAAAGACGCGCATGTGGACATGAAGTTTCTTGTGAACATGATGTCCCCTTCTGTCCGGACGGCCTTTGACCTGCTTCGGGATCTTCTCATTTTTGTATTTTCTGTCTACATGGTCTATTGGGGTGTCAAACTGTGTGCCTCAAATCTGACCAGATACGCAACCGGAACAAAAATTCCACTGGCGTTTGGTTATGCGAGTATCGCATTTGGCTTTTTTACCGGGGCTGTCCGCAGCTTTTGCGCCATCATCACCCGGCTGTTCAAGAAGAAAAAGGAGGTGCCTGAAACATGAATGGTATTGAAATCTGGCTGCCTCTGATTTTGGTATTTATCCTTTTGGCAATTCGCATTCCTGTATGCATGGCATTTATCGGGGGAGCTGTTTTTTATTTTGGCTTTATTGCCACGGAGATGCCGCTGAATATGATTCTCTCCAAAATGGTCTCCGCTGGTATGAATATGAACCTGATGGCCATTCCGTTCTTTATCACAGCTGGCCTGCTGATGAATTATACAGGCATCACCTCACGGATGATGAAATTTGCCGATCTCTGTGTCGGTCACATGTGGGGCGGTTTGGCACAGGTAAATGTACTTCTGTCTACCTTGATGGGCGGCCTGTGCGGCTCTTCAAATGCAGACGCTGCTATGCAGTGCAAAATGCTGGTTCCGGAGATGGAGGAGCGCGGTTTTAACCGTGCCTTTTCGGCAGCAGTCACAGCATCTTCTGCTTTGATTTCCCCCATGATCCCCCCGGGGGTCATGCTGATTCTGTACGCCTCCATCACGGAAAATTCCGTTCTGGATATGTTCATGGCCGGTTATCTCCCCGGCATCCTGATGTGCATTACGCTGATGCTGGCAGTCACCTATGTTTCCCACCGGGACGGTTATCGTCCGGTGCGGGAAAAGCACGCCTCTGCCAAAGAGATTCTGCACGGTCTGGTGGAGTGCTTCTGGGCGATTTTGATGATCGTGGTGCTGATCGTTGGTCTGCGCAGCGGGATCGTCACCGCTACGGAAGGTGGCGCCGTGCTGTGTGTACTGTGTGTTTTCGTGGGGATGGTCATCTATAAAGAACTGCACCTGAGAGATTTGGCCGTTGTTGCGAAGGAATCTTTTGCTTCCGTGGCCAATGTCTTTGGCATCATCATCTCTGCGACGGTGTTTGGCCTCTATTTGACCTATGCACAGATCCCGCAGAAACTGACATCTCTGATTCTTGGAATGGATGTGGGTCCAATTGGCTTTTTGCTGCTGGTTAATGTAATGCTGCTGATTATGGGCATGTTGATTGACAGCGCGGCCGTGCTGCTGATTGCGGTCCCACTGCTGTATCCGGTGGCAATGCAGCTAGGGATTAATCCCATCCATTTTGGCATCGTGTGTATCTTGAATCTGTCGATCGGCGCCTTGACGCCGCCCTTTGGTGCAACCATGTACCAATGCTGCAATCTGTGTGAGATCGAGATGCCAGAGTTTTTGAAGCAGGGCAAAGAACTGATTGCTGCTCTGCTGATCGCACTTCTGATCGTGACCTTCGTGCCCGGAGTCTGCACACTCCTGCCTGCTATCATAAAATAACGTCTTTTTAGGAAATGAGGATATCTATGAAGAAATCATATTTTCCGGATGACGGTGTCTGGTTGAAGGGAAACATTCACAGCCATTCTACCGTGTCGGACGGCCTGTTTACTCCCAAAGAGCTGGCGGAGCTGTATCGATCTCATGGGTATGCGTTTTTATCCATGACAGATCACAACATCTTTGTTCCACATGATGAACTGCCGGAGAACGAAATCATCCTGCTGACTGGTGTAGAGCATGATCTTGAATATAGTCAGGACAAATGCACTCATGTAGTTGGACTTGGTGCTGCCAGCAAGAAAGAAACCGCGTATCTGTGCAAGCGGTATTCGACCGAGGAATTGACGGACCAGAGCCTGATCGAATTGATGCGGGCGGATGGACAATTTGTTTCATTAGCCCATCCGGTATGGTCGCGCATGAAATCCCAGGAGATTTTGAAATTGAATGGGTTCCACGCCATTGAGGTTTTCAACAATGGTACCGAACACCTTTGCCATGGCGGCAATGCAGAGGTCTGGTGGGATATGCTGCTGCAGCAGGGAAAACGGATATTTGCTACCGCAGTGGATGATGTTCATGTGGCAGATGATCTGTTTGGTGGTTGGATCTGGGTCAAAGCAGCCGAGCGCAGCCGCGAGGCCATTCTAGACGCCTTGTTCCAAGGTTGCTTCTATGCGTCTACAGGTCCCGAAATTTACGATTTCGGCCTGGATGGAGATCGGGTATACGTCTCCTGCTCAGGTTGCAGAGAGATCCACTTTGTCACATACGCTCCCAGAGGGAACTCTTTGTTTGCGGAGAATGATGGCGTGTTGAAAGAAGCAAGCTACGCATTAACAGGCCGCGAGAGCTATGTGCGAGTCGTCTGTGTAGACCACCATGGACATTGGGCATGGTCCAATCCAATCTTCTTTGATGAGCGCACATAATCCGTAACCGTCAAATCTAGAGGCGTAGCACAAGGGCCGCAGCATTAGCTGTGGCCCTT
>JAHHSA010000027.1 GCA_020025475.1 Oscillibacter sp. | reverse complement strand
TGTGAAAGAAACCTGGCTTGTGCTTGACGCACAGCCAGGTTTCTCGACAGTCTGAAACCTCCCCGGTGGGGAGGTTTTTCAAACAGGAGACCATGTCCCCTGCTGTGTGTTAATATCTGCCCAGAGAAGCAGCCGTATCGGCGCTTGCAGTGCTGCCGAAGTGGAAGTCATTACCGGGCAGGATGGCGTTGAGCAGAATGCCTGCGATAGCGGCAATGGCCAGAGACGTCATGGTGATGGAGGTGGAACCAACGGCAAAGGTCAGGCCGTCCGTGAAGCCCAAGCCGCAGACCAGAATGACGGCGGCGATGATCAGGTTCCGGGAGTTGGTAAAGTCCACCTGGTTCTCCACCACGTTGCGCACGCCGATGGCGGAAATCATACCGTAGAGGATGAAGCTGACGCCGCCGATGATGGCTGCTGGGATGGAGTGGATGATCTCTGCAAAGGCGGGGGAGAAGGACAGGATCACCGCGTAGATGGCAGCCAGCCGGATGACCCGGGGATCGTGGACCTTGGAGAGGACCAGAACGCCGGTGTTCTCACCGTAGGTGGTGTTGGCAGGGCCGCCGAACAGTGCGGAGAGGGAGGTGGCCACGCCGTCGCCGATCAGGGTACGGTGCAGGCCGGGGTCCTCAATAAAGTTCTCGCCTACGGTTGCGGAGATGGCGGACATATCACCGATATGCTCCATCATGGCAGCCAGCGCAATGGGTGCCATCACCAGGATGGCGGAGATATCAAACTTGGCAACAGAGCCGGAGAAGTTGGTGAAGAAGGGCTGCAAACCGAAGATCTGTGCCTCCTTGACAGCCTCAAAATTCAGCATAGGGGTCACATTTCCGGCAGCGTCCAGCACGGTTGCACCCATGGCGTTGCCGATGACGGCAGCCAGATAGGCCCCCACAACACCCAGCAGAATGGGAATGATCTTAATCATGCCCTTGCCCCAGATATTGGCCACCACAATGATGCCCATGGCAACGAGTGCCAGCCACCAGCAGGTTTTGGCATTGTTCACTGCGGTTGGAGCCAGATTCAGCCCGATCAGGATGATGATGGGGCCGGTCACCACGGGGGGCAGGAAGTGCATCACGCGGTGTACGCCCACCAGCTTGACTACCAGGGCCAGGAGGACATAAACCAGACCGGCAACCACAATGCCGCCGCAGGCGTATTGCAATTTTTCAGCACCATCCATGGCGGCGTACATTCCCTGGTCCATCTGACCCATGGCGAAGAAGCCACCCAGGAAGGCGAAAGAAGAGCCCAGGAACGCAGGGACCTTCAACTTGGTACACACATGGAAAAACAGCGTGCCGATGCCGGCAAAAAACAGGGTGGTCTGGATGCTCAGGGGCAGACCGTAGCTCTGCACCAGGATGGGAACCAGAACCGTGGCGCCAAACATGGCAAACATGTGCTGCAGGCCCAAAATCAACATCTTGGGGGTGCCCAGGGTCCGGGCATCCCGAATAGGCTGCTGGCCGATGGTGTCCGTTTTTTTCATAAACGTTCTCCTCTCAAATACACAGTTTTTGAAGGGTTTCCAAAAAAAAGGCCGGCTAAAAAGCCGGTCACAAATCAAAAATGGAAATAAAAGACCACGGACGAAAAAATCTGCTTCTGCATCATCTTACGCACGCAATCTCCCTCCTCTCACATTTCGATTTATTATATAAAATGGTCATTCTTTTTACAAGTCCGCATTTCCCAAACTACCGCAAATTTTCCACAGTCTTTCTGTCGAAAATGACGGATGCATCCCCAGCATGGCATCCTGTGACATGCCTGGAGGCTGTCCTCTGTGTAGGCCAGCTCTTTCATGGGCAGCAGCTGGGGCATCCACCAGAACATCCGGTGCGTCCGCCGTCCGTTTCCTTACAGCAGTTCTTCGATTTGGGATTCCCCATACACCGGGATACCGTGGGCTTTCAGTTGTTCGGCTGTGGTTCCGTCCCCGGAAATCAGCTGTCCGGTGAAGGTACCGTCATAAATCTTCCCACTGCCGCAGGAGGGGCTGCGCTCTTTCAGAACGGCCGCCTCACAGCCGAACATCTGGCACAGCCGCAGGACCTCCTGTGCGCCACGGCGGTACTGCTCTGTCACATCCACTCCAGTGTTGGCCACGACCCGGTCTCCCCGGCACTCAGAAGGCGGCCGCGGTGTGGAGAGTCCGCCCATCTGTTCCGGGCAAATGGGAATCAGCGTATGATGCTCCGCCAGCGCTTCCACCAGCGGGTGGGTCTTGGAAGCACCGTCATACCGGCAGCGAACACCCAGCAGGCACGCAGATATCAACAGTTTCACCGCCGCTCACCTCTTTTCCTGAAACGCACGGTGCTCTGCCTGTAGTTCTGCGTACAGTGCCAGTACCGTCCAGTCCCGATTGTGGGGCGTCAGCACCGCCTTCAGGCAGTCCACACCGATCCCCGCCTGCCGGATAGCAGACAGCAGGTCATTCAGCCTGTCCTCTAATCCGCACAGCACCAGCATCCGGCCTCCAAGGGGGCCGCCGGCATAGGGCATGGCCCCACTCCGGGCCTTGGACACACCAGCCAGCACCCCCAGCGTCTTGTTGTACTCCGGCCGCAGGACCGGCACCAGCTTTGCGCCAAACCGCTCTGCCACGCCGCCCATGGCAGCAATGGAGGGCAAATCCTCAAAGCCAAACAGCAAAATCGTTCCGTTCATCTCTTATTCTCCCACACGCAGTGCCGTTCCGTTCAGTACAGCCTCCACCAGATGATCCCCCTCATACCGCAGTTTCAGAGAGAAGAAAGGCGCTTCCTCCTCCAGCAGACGCAGGAAGATCTTGTCCCCCTCCCAGAGCGGCAGCCCCAGCAGATCTGTTTTTTTGATCCAGGCCAGTTCTCCCTCATCACAGACAATCGGAGTCCCTGTCCATGCTGTCGCTGTAAACAGGTGCATATATTCCGTGGCGGCCTCGTTGGAGACAAAGGTCACAAGTCCCCGGTAGCGGTAGCTTGTCAGTGTCAGTCCCGTCTCCTCCCGGGTCTCCCGGAGCGCACAGTCCTCCGGACTCTCCTTGTCCTCGAACTTGCCGCCGACGCCGATCCACTTGTCATGGTTTAAATCATTTTTCTTCTTTGTTCTGTGGAGCATCAGGTAGGAATCTCCATGCTCCAGATAACAGAGGGTCGTATTGATCATGTTCACCTCTCCTTTTTTCACTCATTATACCTGCTTTGTGGAAAAAAAGAAAGGAAAATGGCTGCGCATATTTCGGATGCGCAGCCTCTCTCCTGTGAGATTGGAACAGGGCCTCCGGCGGTCAGTTCTTGAGTTCTTCCAGTTTTTCCTGTAAATATTTTCGCTTGTGTACACAGCGAATCACCACCGCCGCCACAGTAACGCCTGCAAACAAGACGGACAGCCCCACATAATGCCGGAAACCGAAAAGTCGGAGAGCACCATACACCAGAGGGACGCTGCCCCACAGGGCCAGGAACAAAAACAGCAGTCCCCGGCCGATCATGCCCCGGAGGGACATTCCCCGGAAATAGGCGTCCCAACGCGATTCATCCATATGGGAAACTTGCTTCTTTCTGTAAGTCAGCAGCATGAGCCATCCCACGGACAGGAGTGCCGTCAGCACTCCTCCTGCCCAGAAAATAGCCAGCAAACAAATCAGTTTTTCCATCGGTCACTTTCTGGTGCGGATGACCTTGAGCAGTTGGATCACCACCATGCTGGCAAAGGACAGTCCCACGATGGTACTCACCAGCCCCATAGACAGAGCGGTCACCTGGAACAGAGGACGGACTACTGGAATCAGCACCACGATGCCCAGCAGAGCCACGCCGATGGCGAAGGCAGCCAGAAGTGCTTTGTTGTTCCACAGGGTCTTGGTGAAGATCACAGGACGGCGGGACTTACAGTTAAACCCGTGGAACAGGCGGCTGAGGCACAGCGTGGCAAACGCCATGGTGCTCCCCACCGCAGCCCCGCCGTGGCTGAGACCAATGTGGAAGGCCGCAATGACTGCCACGGCGATGACCAGTCCCTCGATGCCCACGCTCCACAGGAAGTCCTTGGTGAGAATCCCCTCATTCCGGGGACGGGGGCGCTCCTCCATCACCGCATCGGTGTGGGGCTCCAATCCCAGGGCAATGGCTGGCAGGGAGTCCGTCAGCAGGTTGATGAACAGCAGATGCACTGCAGCAAAGGGCACAGGGAAGGCACCCAGGGAGGCATAGAGCACTGTCAGGATGCCGGCAAAGTTACCGGAGAGCAGGAACTGGATGGCCCGCTTGATATTGGCGTAGATATTCCGGCCGTTCTTGACCGCCTGCACGATCGTGGCAAAGTTGTCATCCGTCAGCACCATACCGGCGGCATCCTTCGCTACCTCGGTGCCGGTGACGCCCATGGCAACGCCGATGTCAGCTTGTTTGAGCGCAGGGGCATCATTGACGCCGTCGCCGGTCATTGCCACCAGATTCCCCAACTCCTGCCAGGCACGGACAATGCGGATCTTGTGCTCCGGAGACACACGGGCATAAACGGAAACCTGGGGTACCAGCTCCTGCAGCTCCCGATCGCTGAGCTTTTCCAGCTCGCTGCCCTCAATGGCCCGGGTGCCCTCGGTGAGAATGCCCAGCTCCTTGGCAATGGCGGAAGCCGTAACCTTGTGATCGCCGGTGATCATCACAGGACGGATGCCGGCCTGAATGCACTGGGCCACAGCGGCCTTGGAAGACTCCCGGGGCGGGTCCATCATGGCGATGAGGCCCAGGAAGTTCAGGTGATCCTCGTCGGCCAGTGTGATCTGGGTGCTCTTCAGTTCCCGGCAGGCAAAGGCCAGCACGCGGAGACCCTGGCTGGATAATTCCTCGTTGACCCGCTCCACCTCGGCGCGCTCCTCAGGAGAGATGCCGGTGCGGCCCATCAGTACATCTTCAGCGCCCTTGGTCACCATCATCAAACCGCCCGAGAGCATATGAACCGTGGACATCAGCTTACGGTCGGAGTCAAAAGGCAGCTCTGCCAGGCGGGGCCACTTGTTGCGGGTGATCTCCTCGTCGAAGCCGTGATCCTCGCCCAGCCGCACCAATGCAGTCTCGGTGGGGTCACCCACTTCCCCCTTTTCATTGACGGTTGCGTCACTGCACAGCAGTGCGGCACGGAGCAGCGGCTCCTGCAACGGATCGCTGAAGTCGGCCTCTTCCACGGATATTGTGCGCCCTGCGGTATAAATCTTTTTGACCGTCATCTTGTTCTGGGTCAGGGTGCCGGTCTTGTCGGAGCAGATCACTGACACGCTGCCCAAGCCCTCCACAGCCTGCAGTTTGCGGATGATGGCGTTTTCCCGGGCCATCTTCCGGGTGCCAAAAGACAGAACGATGGTGACGATAGAGCTGAGCGCTTCAGGAATGGCCGCAACTGCCAGAGCCACAGCAAACAGAAAGGCGTTCATCACCGGCTCGCCGCGCAGGAAGACGCTGATTCCGAACAGAAAGCCACAGAGCACCAGGATGCCGATGGAGAGTTTCTTTCCGAAGTGATCCAGACTGATCTGAAGGGGGGTCTTCTTCTCCTCCGTATTTTTCAGCAGCGTAGCAATCTTGCCCATTTCCGTATGCATCCCAGTACCGGTAACCAGGAACCTGCCGCGGCCGTAGGTGACAAAGCTGCCGGAGAACACAAGGTTCTTCCGATCGCCCAGAGGCACATCACCCTCGATGACGTTGGTGTGCTTTTCCACTGGCAGACTCTCGCCAGTCAGGGCACTCTCCGCACAGCTGAGGCTGGCACACTCCAGAAGACGCCCGTCTGCACAGATACAGTCACCTGCCTCCAGCACCACGATATCACCGGGCACCACGTCCCGGCTGGGCACGTGGATCACCTTACCGTCCCGCAGGACCTTGGCCTCCGGTGCGGACATCTGTTTCAGGCTCTCCAGAGAGGCCGCCGCCTTGACAGTCTGGACCGTACCCAGGATGGCGTTCATGGTGATGACGGCCAGAATGACCACAGTGCTCTCCAGGTCGCCCATGACGGCGGAGACGATGGCAGCCAGGATCAGGATGATCACCAGAAAATCCGCAAACTGCTCCAGGAAAATGCGCAGAACGCTCTGTTTCTGACCACTTTGCAGCTCATTGGGGCCGTAGGTCTCCAACCGCTTCGCCGCCTCCTGAACGGTGAGTCCCCCCTCGGTGCAGTTCAGCATCTCCAGCAGTTCTTCTTTCTTCTGGGCCCAAACTGATTTTTTTTCGTTCATACTCTCATATCCTTTCCAAGGAGCCAGTCAAAAAAAGCGAGACTTTTGTATCAATGCCAAACATTGGTACAAAAGTCTCGCTATTTGAATCCGAAGCGGGGCCGGAGCCCGTAATGACGCTATCGAATACACACAACTCGTGTGCCAGCTACTCCCTTATTGCATTAGGCATGATACATCAGTTTTCCCCGGCGGTCAAGCCCCTATGCCATTCAGAAGTCGTTAATATTTTGTGATCACTCCCCCATGACCTGAAAAACAATGTCCCGCACCCGGTTTCGGGTGTCACACTCGATGAGGGTCAGGTTCTGCCAGGGGCCGACGGTGATACGGCCATTGACAAAGGGCACCGTGATGAAGGGTGACAGCAGTGCCGCCTTGATGTGGGAGGAGCCGTTGTCATCGTGCCAGGTCTCGTGGTGCCAATAGGGGATCACCCTGCCCTTTTCGTCCAGATAGGGAGAAAACACGTCCAGAGCTGCCTTGAGATCGTGGTCCACGATCCCCGGCTCAAATTCCAGGGTCGTAAGTCCAGCCACGCCGCCGGTGGTAAAGCCGGTGACGGTGCCGTTGGAGATGCCGCACTGTTTGCAAGCCTCGCTGACCGCGTGCTGAAAATCCTCTGTGACATCGATCATGCCCATGTGAGCTTTGGTGTGGTAGGTCTTGGTCTGGGTAAAGACTGCCATGTCCACGCCTCCTTTGTTCCATCAGACTCGCCGCCAAAAGGCGGCGCCTTGATTGTACCACAGTTCCTCCTCCGTGACAATGGAGACTCCCCTTTTCCGCAGGAAACAGGAAACGGACCTGCGGGGCTGACGCCGCGCAGGTCCGCTTGAAGCTTCTCAAAACTCGTAATCCACAGCCACCCGATCCACCGCGATGGACTTGCAGAGGCCAGACACCGCCTGATGGCGGGGGTCCACTTTGTAAGCGTGCAGGTCCTCCATGCTACGGAACTCGCTGATGAGCACCGCATCATAGTTGTCAGCGCCCACGTTGACGCCCACCTGGCTGCGAATCAGCTGGGGAATGACCCCCTGCAGGCCGCTAAGTTTTTCCAGAAATTCCTTCTGCTGTGCCTGGGTGTCAGGCCGGAACTTCCACATCACAATATGCTTGATCATTGAATGGTCCTCCCCGGATACGTCCGAATCGCAGCGTCCAAAATCTTCATAGCCTTCTTGAGATCCTCCTGGCAGATCACGTAGGCCATCCGCACTTCATCACAGCCCTTGCCCGGCGTGCCGTAGAAACTCTCACCAGGAGCAAACATCACCGTGCCGCCCTCATACTCGAAGTCGTTGAGCAGCCACTTCTGGAACTTGTCGGCGTTGTCTATCGGCAGCTTTGCCATGAGATAGAACGCCCCCTTGGGACACTCACACAGTACGCCCGGGATCTTACGCAGACCCTCCACCACCACATCCCTGCGGCGGCGGTATTCGTCCCGGACCGCGTGGAAATAGGTGCTGTCCACGGAGTATAGGGCGGCTGCGCCCACCTGGTCCAGTGTGGCGCTGCACAGACGGCTCTGGCACAGCTTCATAGCCTGATTCATCAGCTCCAGGTTGCGGGAAATCACCAGGCCCACCCGTGCGCCGCAGGCGGAGAAACGCTTGGAGACGGAGTCCACAACCACAACACGATCTGCCACATCCTCAAACTGGAGCATCGTGCTCAGCTCCTCCGTCTCGTACACGAATTCGCGGTAGACCTCGTCAGACACCAGCACCAGATCGTGTTCCTTGGCAATGTCGGCCAGCAGCCGCATCTCCTCCCGGGTCAGCACGGAGCCGGTGGGGTTGCCGGGGTTGGTGATCAGAATGGCACGGGTATGCTCATTGATCAGCGGTTCGATCCGCTCCCGGTCGGCATAGTGATAGCCCTCCTCCGGGGTGGTTGGGATGGGCCGAATGTGGCCTCCGGTTACATTGACAAAGGTTGCATAGTTGGGATAGAAGGGCTCCGGCACCAGGATCTCGTCGCCGTCATCCAGGATGCAATTCATCACCATGGACAATGCCTCACTGCCGCCGGTAGTGGCCTCGATCTCCTCTTCCTTCAAATGCACATTCAGCTTTTCATAATAGCCCTGAACCGCATGGATCAGATCCAGCATACCCCCAGAAGGGCAATAGGCCAACACAGAGGAATCGAAATTCCGTACAGCATCAAAAAAGGCCTTAGGCGTTTCGATATCCGGCTGACCGATATTCAGATGGTAGATTTTTTTTCCTGCTTCCTCCGCCTTCACCGCAAGAGGATGAAACTTCCGCATGGGTGAGAGCTCACATGACAGGATCTTCTTGGAAAATCTCATGCTTTCTGTCTCCTTTTCCGATGATCCAATGAAACCATTGCTTCGTCGTTGATGTTCTATGTGTGGGGAAATCCCCGCCGCTGTGATGCACGGCCGTGCGGCAGTACCGCAAACGGACAGAGCACACCCGTTAGGACCGGCCGAATTTCACGTTGTAAGATCTGTAACATTTCCCTATTCTATCACCATTCCACCGGTTGTCAATCCTTTTTATAATAGGGGTATGAAAAAACGGAGTGGCATCCACTCCGTCTTTCAACATTCTGATAGTGCTGGCAATTCTGTCTGCGGCTTTTGGCTTACACGCCGTTATCAGCAGACTCGGTTTCTGCGGGCTGCTCGTCAGCCTCTGCCACACCGGGGCCACCCATCTGAAGCTCCTGCCATTGGGCGCGGGTGATGAGCAGCTGTCTGGGCTTGGACCCTTCAAAGGGACCCACGATGCCCCGCTCCTCCATCTGGTCCACCAGACGGGCGGCACGGGAGTAACCCAGCTTCAATCGGCGCTGCAGCATGGAGACGGAGGCCTGTCCGGTCTCCAGTACCACCTCCACAGCGGCAGGCAGAAGTTCATCGCCATCGTCGGAGCTGTCCGCCTGAGAGGCGGAACCGCCGCCCTTGGGTCCCTTTTCCTTCTCCTGGACGGATTCCTCGATTTTGGCGATAACCTCCTCCGAATACTGGGCCTCGCCGGTCTGCTTGACAAACTGCACCACCTGGTCAATCTCCTCCGGGGAGATGAAACAGCCCTGCACACGGATGGGCTTGCCCGCCCCCAAAGGCGCATAGAGCATATCTCCCTTGCCCACCAGCTTCTCCGCGCCGGTGGTATCCAGGATGATGCGGGATTCCAGAGAGGACGCAACCGCAAAGGCAATGCGGCTGGGGATATTGGCCTTCATCAGGCCAGTGATCACGTCAGAGGAGGGACGCTGGGTAGCAATCACCAGGTGCACACCGGCAGCACGGCCCATCTGGGCCACACGGCAGATGGATTCTTCCACCTCCTTGGCAGCCACCAGCATCAAGTCAGCCAGCTCGTCGATGACCACCACCACAGCGGGCAGGGTCTCCTTATCTTCACTGGTGCGGGCCAGCTTATTATACTCTTCCAACTTCTTGACGCCACACTCTGAGAAGGTCTTGTATCGCTTCATCATCTCAAACACGGCCCACTGCAGCGCACCAGCAGCCTTCTTGGGATCGGTGACCACGGGGATCAGCAGATGCGGAATCCCATTGTAGGGCGCCAGCTCCACCATTTTGGGGTCCACCATAATAAAGCGGACCTGGTCAGGGGTGGATTTATAGAGCAGGCTGACGATCAGAGAGTTGGTGCACACGGACTTACCGGAGCCAGTGGTACCGGCAATGAGGACGTGGGGCAGCTTCTCAATGTTGCCGATAACGTTCCGTCCACCGATATCCCGGCCCAGAGCAAAGGCCACATTGGAAGGATGCTGGGCAAAGTCGCGGGATTCGATGACATCACGGATCAGCACCGGTGTCACCTGTTTATTGGGCACCTCAATGCCAACCACAGAGATTTTATCCGGGATGGGGGCAATGCGGACACCGGTGGCGCCCAGTGCCAGGGCAATATCGTCCGCCAGATTGGTGATCTTGGAGAGCTTGACACCCTGATCCAGCACAAACTCATACCGGGTGACCGAGGGACCGTGAACCACGTCGCCAGGGGTGGCATCCACACCGAAGCTGGTGAGGGTGTCTGCCAGACGGCGAGAGTTGTTCCGCAGCTCTGCGCCGGCCTCCATATGGTTGTCCGTCTGGTTCTGATGCAGCAGCTCTACCGGGGGGAAGCGGTAGGTCGTCTCGTCCTCCGCCATTTTCTCTGCGATTTCGGCGGTCACTGCAGCGGTCTGTGCAGCCACCTCCTGGGCCGTCTTTGCCTTCTCCTTCCGACCAAACGGCAGAGACTCTTCTGCCGCAGGCTGTGCCGGGGTGCCCGCTGAGCCCGAAGCTGCCGTCACAGAGGGCATGGTGGCAAGCGCCGGGACGGGGGCCTGCGCCACGGGAGATGTGTACACCACCGGTTTCTCCGGGCCCGCAGCAACTGCCGAAGGCGCGGCGGGCCGGGTCACAACGGGGGCAGGCTGTGCCACCGGAGCTTCCGTCATGGCGGGGGCGACTGAGGGAGTCGGCGCAACGCGGGTCACCGTCACAGGCTCCCCTCCGTTGGGAATGGCTGGAATGGCTACCGGCGTCTCCCGGATCACTTGATCCGGCGTCCGGGTATCCGCAGACTTATGGCGGAAAAAGCTGGTGAATCTTCCCTCTCTCTTGGGCTTTTCCGCCACGGGCGGAGCAGGTGCAGGTTCCTCATCATCCAGTGGGAAGTCGATTTGCTGGCGGGCGTGCTCCGCAATCCGATGGGCGGGTTCCCGCTCCGTGATCCGAAGGGTGGGCTGCTCCTCATAGACGGGACGGTTGCGGTGTCTCTCCACTAGCTCATCCACCGTCAGATGCAGGGCCACCATGATAAAGACCACCAGCAAGGCCACACACAGCACAATGGAGACAACACGGGAAAATACAGCTTTAGAGCCCACCGCCAGAACGCCGGAAATGACACCACCAGAGTGCAAAAGCTTTCCGCTCTTCCACAAATTCATCAGAATACCCAAGGAGGATTCATATGTCTCCTTGCACAAAATCAGATGGAAGAGTGTACCGGCTGTCACCGGCAGCAATGCCGTACAGGTAACCCGGAGCACCACCGGTCTGCCCTGGTGAAACAGCAGGATCAGCGCGGCAAGCAGCATGGCTGGTGCTGCCACCCAGTAGCCATAGCCCAACAGACCCTTCAGCAGCGCCGCCAGCCAATCCAGAAAAATGGCACTGACGCCCACATAGGTGACTACCGTGCACAAGGCCAGCACCAGCAGCACCACGCCGCCAACCTCCCGGCGGACAGGGCGCTTCTGGGGTTGCTTGCTCCGACTGGAAGCGGTACTTCTGGCCGAGGTGCTCTTCCTGGCCGCCGGCTTCTGGGTTGAAGTTTTTTTTGTCGTGGATTTCTTTTGAGTCGTAGAAGCCACGGATTCTACCTCCTTGCTTGGGATAAGTAAACACTCCGTCAGCGGAGCAGCTGCAGCACCAGGGTCACACCACCCACAGCCCAGCAGTAGTATGCGAAGAAGCCGAATTTACCCTTCTCCGCAATCATCTTCAAAAGTCTGATGCAGAGGTAACCGGAAACAGCAGCAACGGCCACACCCACCAGATAGACGGGCACCTGGTTCCAGATCAGACTGCCCTCCTGGATCACATCCACCATACTGAGAATATTGGCACCTAAAATGGCAGGAATGGACATCAGGAAGGAATAGCGCACGGCAAATTGACGGTCCAGTCCCACCAGACAGCCGGCCGTAATGGTGCTGCCGGAGCGGGAGATGCCGGGGCAGGTGGCGATTGCCTGCGCCACACCCACAATCAAAACATCCCGCATGGTGGCACTGCGCTCATTCTTATGACCTCTGCGGACGCGGTCACTGATAAACAGCAGCGCACCAGTGATGAGCAGGGCGAAGGCCACAAAGTACATATTGCTGCCCAGACTTTCCACCAGATCCTTCATGGGCAGCACAGCAAACAGCGGCAGCGTACCTACAATAATCAGAAGAATCAGTCTCCGGGCGGCAGGCGGCGGTGTGGGAGTTGTGTGGTGCGCCAGGTCCCTGGCACCCCGGAAAAACTCCAGAATCATCTCCCGGATGTCATCCCAGTAGGCCACAAACACGGCTAGCAGCGTACCAAGATGCAGAAGCACATCGAAAAACGGCGGGGTCTTCAGCCCATTCATTCCCAGCAGCTGCTCTGCAATGGCCAAATGGCCGGAGCTGGAAATAGGTAGAAATTCGGTCACTCCCTGGATCAAACCAAGGATAATTGATGAAAAAAGTGTCAAACAGTTCACGCTCCTTATGATGTTCATGCCAAAATAGTATAGCACGGGGGCTGCATAAATTCCAGATTTTTTTAGGAGTAAAAGGGAAACGCGGCAGGCACCTGTGCCGGCCGCGTCTTTCATTCAGCTCTCGCTCAAACATTTGAGTGCCGCACTGGCTGCCGCCTGCTCGGCCTCTTTTTTACTGTGCCCGCTGCCCTGGCCAAGAGGCTTGCCATTGAGCAAAACCTCTGCCTGGAAAGTCTTGGCGTGGTCTGGACCTGCCTCACCGATCATGCGGTAGGTCAGCACCTGATCGGCCTGTCTCTGCACCAGCTCCTGCAGTGCGGTCTTGTAGTCCCGGCGGCGCTCCTCCACCACCTCTTCCCGCTCGGCGTCCAGGAGACAGCGATGGATGATAGCAGATGCCGCCGTGATACCGCCGTCCAGGTAAACGGCCGCAAACACCGCTTCAGTTGCATCTGCCAGGATGGAGGTCCGCTGCCGACCGCCGCCGGCCTCTTCGCCCTTGCCCAACTTGAGATATCTGCCCAGATTCAGCTTCTGGGCCACCTCATAAAGACTCTGCTCGCATACCAGCGCGGCCCGAATCCGGGTCAGATCGCCCTCGGGCAGATCCGGGTGATTGGCAAAGAGAAACTCCGCAGTCACAAACCCCAGCACAGAATCCCCCAAAAACTCCAGACGCTCGTTGCTTCTCAGATGGGCTCCACGATGCTCATTGGCGTAGGAGCTGTGGCTCAGGGCCTCACTGAGGAACGCGGGATTTCTGAATTGATAGTTTAGTTTTTTTTCCAGTTCCTGCATATCGGCACCTCCAAAAGGAAACCCCGCCGCCTGGCGGGGCTTTTCCAATTATTTTGCGTTGTTGACGATGTAGTTGACGGCGTCGCCCACCGTTTTGAGCGTACCCAGGTCATCTTCCTGGATCTCACCGACTTCAAACTCTTCTTCCATGGCCATGACCAGTTCCACCAGGTCCACGGAATCGGCGCCCAGATCCTCTTCAAAAGCGGTATCCATGGTCACCTCAGCAGGCTCCATGGCAAACTGCTCGGCCACCAGGCCCTGCATGGTCTGAAAAACATCCTCTATAGACATTTTGATTCACTCCTCACGGATAAATGATACGGCATTGTTGCGGATTCTCGCTAAAATACGGAATCCAGTGTAGATTTTCCGGTATTTCTGTCTGGAAACACCGCAGAGTGCGGGGGGAGAGTTCAGCCGCTCCATCCCTGATTTTCCCTCTGTGTGAAAGGCAACGAAGGAAACGCAGTGCATGTTTTCTCAGGGATCAGTTACTGTGGTTTATCATACGGCAACTGCCTCAGCTCTGTCAAGGGGCAATCACATTTTTTCGCCTTCCGACTGGACTTTCATATAGCCGATGTTGGCCTCGATGTCGGCGATGAAGCCGCTCTCTGCGTATTCCGCCGCCCGCAGGATGGCGTTGGCAAACGCCTTTGCATCGGAGGAGCCATGTGCCTTGATGACCGGCTTGGAAACACCCAGGAAGGGAGTGCCTCCCACCTCGCTGGGGTCCAGCTTCTTCTTGAGCTCCTTCATGTCCTTCTTTACAATGAGGGCCGCCATTTTATTGGGAGTGCTCTTGAAGAACATCCCCTTGAGCTCCTGCAGCAGGAACTTCCCCACACCCTCCAGGCTCTTGAGCATAATGTTGCCGGAAAAGCCATCGGACACCAGCACATCGGCTCCGCCCATCATGGCCGTATTGGCTTCCACGTTACCCACAAAGTTGATGTGTCCTGCGTCCCCAGCGGCCTTCAGCAGCGGGAATGCCGCAAGGCGAAGGGCATCGCCCTTGGAGTCCTCGGCACCGATATTCAAAAGACCCACGCGGGGAGTCTCAATGCCCATGACTCGCTTGGCATAAAAGCTGCCCAGGAAGGCAAATTGCAGCAAGTACTCCGGCGTGCAGTCCGCGGTAGCACCGCAGTCGCACAGCACCGCCCCACCGGAAGCAGTGGGAATCACAGGCGCCATCGCCGCCCGGCGGATGCCCCGGATGCGCTTGGTCACCAGCGTAGCACCGGAGAGCAGAGCACCAGTGGAACCGGCGCAGACAAAAGCGTCTCCCTCCCCGTTTTTCACCATGGTCAGTCCCACGGTGAGTGAGGAGTCCTTTTTTCGCTTGAAAGCAGTCGCCGGATCGTCGCAGATCTCCACCACCTCTCGGGCATCCCGGATCTCCATACCGGTGGGGAGCGCAGTCTCTCCGCACGCAATCAGGGCCTTGCGAATCTCCTCCTCGCGGCCTACCAGAACGATGTCATAGCCGCTGTCTCTATGGGCGTTCAGTGCGCCCTGGACTGCTGCCATTGGGGCATTGTCGCCCCCCATAGCGTCTAAAATGATCTTCATGCCAGAACCTCCTCACGGATGGCATCAATGATGGCCAGGGAGCGCTGAGAGATCTCCGCGTTCTTGTTTCGCTTGCCCTTGACCCGGTGGTCCAGTGGCGGGATGATGCCGAAGTTGATATTCATGGGCTGGAAGGCTGTCACCGACTGGTTAGAGATGTACAGGCCCAGTGCACCGATGGCCGTCTCCTGCGGGAAATCGATGGGAGCCTTGCCCTGAAGCCTTCTGGCCAGCTCCACTCCCACCAGGAAGCCGGAGGCGGAGGACTCCACATAGCCCTCCACACCGGTCATCTGACCGGCAAAGGCAATGCGGGGCTCCTTCCTGAGCCGGTAGTACCGATCCAGCAGCTGTGGAGAGTTCAGGAAAGTATTGCGGTGCATGACCCCGTAGCGCAGGAACTCCGCATCGTGAAGGGCGGGAATCATGGAAAACACCCGCCGCTGTTCAGGGAAACGCAGATGGGTCTGGAAGCCCACCAGATTGTAAACAGTGCCGTCGGAATTATCCCGGCGGAGCTGCACCACCGCATAGGGCCAGCGGCCGGTGCGGGGATCATCCAGGCCCCTGGCCTTCAAGGGACCGTAGAGCAGAGTATCGTGGCCCCGGCGGGCCATAACCTCCACGGGCATACAGCCCTCAAAGACCATGCCGTCCTCAAAGCCGTGAACCTCTGCCTCCTCGGCCTTGGTCAGGGCCTCCCAGAAGGCGTCGTACTCCTCCCGGTTCATGGGGCAGTTCACATAGTCGTCCGCCCCTCTGTCATAGCGGGAACCAAACCATGCCTTGTCCATATCCACGCTCTCAGCGGACACCAGGGGAGCTGCCGCATCGAAAAAGTGGAGGGAGGTGTCCTCACCCAGCAGTGCCTGGAGCTTTTCGGCAAAGGCATCAGAGGTCAGAGGCCCGGAGGCAATGACCACCTCCCCCTCCGGGATCTCCGTCACCTCGCCCGGCACCACGACAATCCGGGGATGGCTTCTCACCTTCTCCGTCACCATGCGGGCAAAGCCCTCCCGGTCCACGGCCAGGGCACCGCCTGCCTCCACACGGGTGGCGTCGGCGCACTCCAGAATCAGAGAGCCCAGGCGGCGCATCTCCTCCTTCAGGAGTCCCACGGCATTCTCCAGCTGGTTCGAACGCAGAGAGTTGGAGCAGCAGAGCTCCGCAAAATCATTGGTAACATGGGCAGGGGTCCGCTTCTCCGGTTTCATCTCCCGGAGAATCACATCGATCCCCCGCTGCGCCAGCTGCCAGGCGCATTCACTGCCGGCCAGGCCGGCGCCGATCACTGTAACTTGCATAGTTGCTCCTTTTGATTGATGCCAGGGCTCAGCCCTCTTCGTCCGCCTTCTTCTCAGCCGTTATCTTGGCTGCGGCAGACTTCTTCGCCGTTGTGGTCTTCTTGGCGGCAGTCGTCTTCTTGGCAGTGGTGGTCTTTTTGGTGGTGGCCTTTTTGGCTGTTGTCTTCTTGGCTGGGGTCTTCTTCGCAGGCTTTTCCTCCGCCGCCGGGGCAGCCTCAGCAGATGCACCCTCCTGTGCCGCAGGCTTCTTGGGATAGCCGCGCTTATCCTCCGGCAGGAAGTTCTCGCACGCCGGGTTGATACAGAACGGCTTCTTAAAGCCACGGCCAGACCTCTTAAACATGGTCTGTCCGCAGATGGGGCAGTCGTCCTTCACTGGCACGTCCCAGGTGCGGAAGCTGCAGTTCTCGTCCTCAGTCCTGCTGTTGTAGTGTTCGCAGCAGTAGTAGGAATACTGTTTGTTGGTCTTCTGACTGGTGCCGGTGCGCTTCATGAGCCGTCCGCCGCACTTGGGGCAGCGTCCGGGCATCACCACCACCAGAGGCATGGTGAAGTCGCAGTCTGGGTAGCCGGGACAGGCCAGGAAGGGGCCAAAGCGGCCATCCTTTTCCACCAGATTTTTGCCGCACTTGGGGCATATCTCTTCGCTGATGGTTGGTTCGATCTTCACGCGGGGGCCATTCTCGGCCTCTGTGATCTGCTTTTCAAAGTCTCCGAAATAGAAGGACCGGAGAACCTCTTTCCAGCTGGTGGTGCCTTCCTCCACGGAGTCCAGCTGCTGCTCCATACCGGCGGTGAAATTCAGATCCTCGATGTTGGTAAAGTATGTCTTCATCCAGCCGGTGACCGCCTTGCCCAGGTTGGTGATGAGGAGGTACTTGCCGTCCTTTTTCACATAGTTCCGGTCCAAAATGGTGGATACGGTGGGGGCGTAGGTGGAGGGACGGCCAATGCCCTGTTCCTCCATGGCACGGATGAGAGAGGCATCAGTGTAGTGGGCCGGCGGCTGGGTAAAGTGCTGCTCGGGATCGAAGCCCTGCTTTTCCAGGGTCTGGCCCTCCTGCAATGCAGGCAGTGCGGAGATCTTCTCCTCCTTTTCCTCGTCCTTGCCCTCTTCATACACGGCGGTATAGCCGGAGAATTTCAGGCTGGAGGCAGAGGCGCGGAAGTCGTGGGCACCGGCGGCAATCTCCACAGAGACGCTGTCGTAAACGGCATTTGACATCTGGCAGGCAAGGAACCGGCTCCAGATCAGCTTGTACAGGCGGTACTGCTCGGGGGTCAGGTCCTTGCGAATCTGCTCCGGGGTCAGCTCCACATTACTGGGTCGGATGGCTTCGTGAGCGTCCTGGGCGTTGGCCTTGGCTTTGTAGCGCCGAGGCTGTGCCGGGCAGTAATCCTTGCCGAAACGGCCGTTGATAAACTGGCGCACAGAGCTGAGGGCTTCCTCGCTCAGGCGCAGAGAGTCCGTACGCATATAAGTGATAAGACCCACGGTACCCTCACCCTCGATATCCACGCCCTCATAGAGCTGCTGGGCAATGGCCATGGTGCGGCGGGGCGTCATGGAGAGCTTTCTGGACGCCTCCTGCTGCAGCGTAGACGTGGTAAAGGGGGGAGAGGGACTGCGCTGCTTATCCGCCCGCTTCACGCTCTTGACGACAAAGCAGTCGTTCTCCACCTCCCGAATCACGGCGTCCACCGCCGCCCGGCTCTTGAGCTCGGCCTTCTTGCCGTCCCGACCGTGGTAGTGGGCCGTGAAGGCGGTCAGGGGCTTGCCCTCTTCCGTCAGCTTCACATCCAGAGACCAATACTCCTCCGGCTGGAAGGCGGCAATCTCCTTTTCCCGGTCGTCCACCATGCGGGTGGCAACAGACTGCACGCGGCCGGCAGACAGCTTTGGCTTAATCTTCTTCCACATGATAGGAGAGATCTTATAGCCCACGATGCGATCCAGGATACGGCGGGCCTGCTGGGCATCCACCAGAGACTGGTCAATCTCCCGGGGCTCCCGGATGCTCTCCTGCACCACATTCTTGGTAATCTCGTTGAAAGTGACACGCATGGCCTTTTCGTCAGAGAGATTCAGCAGCTGCTTCAAATGCCAGGAAATGGCTTCGCCCTCGCGGTCCGGGTCGGTTGCGAGATAAACGGTATCCGCTGCCTTGGCGGATTTCTTCAAATCCTTAATGATCTCCTCTTTGCCCTTAATGGGCTTGTACTCCGGCTCAAAGTCGTTCTCCACATCCACGCCCAGAGTACTCTTGGGCAGGTCCCGCAGATGCCCCATACAGGCCTTGACTTCAAAGTCCCGCCCCAGATATTTTCCGATGGTTTTGGCCTTTGCAGGTGACTCCACGATGACCAAGTTCTGTTTTGCCATAGTTACCTCCTACGCTTCCTGGGAAGCGCATTCTTTATTCCGTCAAGGTCACAGCCAGCGTATAATGCTTGCCGCTGTGCTGTTGAACCAAATTTTCAATTTCCAGAATTGTCAGAGCCGACAGCACCCGCCGTGTGGGAATACCAGTCAGTTCAATGAGATCGTCCACCTGAATGGGGTCCTCAGGGATCGCCTTCAGGATTGTCATCTGATCGTCGCTCAGGTGTGCGCAGATCTCCCGCAGGCTGCACGCCGGACGATCCGGCAGGATGCCCTTGCGCTCCTCCGGCTCCAGCTCCTGGAGCTGGGGCTCCTTACGAGTCCCCTCCACACGGAGTTTGCCGGGAAAGCGCTCCACATAGTCTGACAAAATGTCCCAGGGCTCCATCACCAGGCCTGCTCCGTCCCGGATCAGGCGGTTGCAGCCCACACTGTTGGGGGCATAGATGGGACCAGGGACCGCATAGATATCGCGCCCTTGCTCCATAGCCAGCTCTGCCGTAATCAGCGCGCCGCTGTGCTCCGGAGCCTCCACCACCAAGGTGGCAACGGCAAGGCCGGAGAGGATGCGGTTGCGGACAGGAAAATGACTGCCCACCGGGTCGGTACCCGGCGGATATTCAGAGAGCAGGGCGCCTGTGAGAGCCAGGTCGTTGTAGAGATCTCTGCTGCTTACAGGGTACTTCACGTCTGGTCCATTGCCCAGCACGCCCACCACCCGCGCTCCCGCGCGAACGGCTCCCCGGGCCGCAGCTGCGTCAATGCCCTTGGCAAGTCCGCTGACCACCACAGCACCGCCGCTGCCCAGGCCGTAGCCCAGACGTTCCGCTGCCAGCTTGCCGTAGGGTGTGCAGTCCCGTGTGCCCACCACCGCCACAGTCGCCTCTTCGTCCAGATCGGGCAGGCGGCCTTTTACATACAGCAGGCAGGGCGGGTCATAGATATTTTGCAGACGTCCCGGATAATCGCCATCCTGAATGGTCATGATGCGAATATCCAGTGCCTGACAGTCGGCTAAAATGCGGTCGGCCTCCGTGAGGTCGTGGTTGGCGGCCAGAGCGGCCTGAGGACGGGTGATCCCCTCGGTGAGCAAAAGTTCATCAGGATCAGCGTAAAAGATTTCTTCCGGTCCGCCAAAATGGTGCAGCAGCGCCAGCCGGGCCTGATTGCCCAGGCCTTTGAGCTCCGCGAGCCAGACCCAGTATTTCAAAGCCGACATGACGCCGCCCTCCTTAGAAGATCATTATTCATGAGGTTCGTCGTCCCTTGCCGCCTCCCACAGCAAAACCGTGGCTGCTGCCGCGGCATTCAGGGACTCACAGTGTGCCTGCATGGGAATCAAAATCGTGCGGTCACACAGATCAAGTAGTTCCGCCGACAATCCTTTGCCCTCGCTTCCGATGGCAATGGCGCAGCGGGAATAGTCAACAGTTCTGGCATCCACGGTATCCGCGCGCAGGGCAGCTCCGTAGAGGGGCACGCTGCTCTGCGCAAGCTTCTGCCGCACTTGCGCAGGCGTACAAGTCCACACCGGACAGCGGAACAGCGCGCCCATGGTGGCCCGAACGGTCTTGGGGTTATAGAGGTCTGCGCATGCATTGACCAGGAATACGCCATTGGCGCCAAAGGCGTCGGCGGTCCGTAGGATGGTGCCCACGTTGCCGGGATCCTGCACGCCGTCAAGGACAGCGTACCGCTTCCCCTCCAGATGCTCTGGCAGCGTGCTGTCTGCCATACCGCACACCGACAGCACTCCCTGGGGGGTCTCTGCTGGGGAGACAGAGCGCATCACATCAGAGGGAACCTGTACCAGACGCACCCCCTGCGGAATGGGCGGCAGTGCCGCGCCTTCCGTGAAAACCACCGTATGGAGGTCTCCGCTGTGGAGCAGGGCCTCTTCCAGCATCTTGGGGCTGTCGCAGAGGAACTCCCCGCACTTGCGGCGGTAGGAGCCGGAAGCCCCCAGCTTCCGCAGGTGCGTACACAGCTGATTTTGTCGGCTGGTGATGATTTCCATGCTCTACTCTCTCCTTGTTTCTCCACGTTGTAAGTTCGGTCCGTCAGAGTCGCCCTTGAACCTGTACAGGCGCCCATGGGTATTTCTCCGCCAACATGGGTACGGATTTTTTCCGCAGGGAGAGCAGCACTTGGCTCTCCCTGCGTGTCAGGTCTTTTTCATTGGTACAGCTTGGCACCTGCAGGAATATGAGGATTTACCATCAGGCAGTGCGACTTTTCGACGCTCTCTTCATGGCGAAGATTTGCCAAAGAAAAGATCACGCTGCTCCACAGTGTTTCAAATCGTTCCATTCCAGTGACTTTCAGGGACCATTGATTGTTTTTGGTGTGGGAGCATTCCATATGGTTCCACCGTATTTCATGCGTTTGCTGTAGAATGAGTGTAATAGATCCCCCCACCGCCCTTCGTACGGGTCAGTTTTTGGAAATCTAAACGCATATATCATAAATGCATCCGGAAAGATTGTCAAGTGAAGGCAGAATACAAAATAGTGCTAAGCAACATGAGTAAAATCTTAAAGCGTTCAGAGATGATAGCATAAACACGACAACCAAGGAAGGAACTTTCAAGGCCAGCACAACGCAGCAGACAATTCAGCCAGATGCCATTCAATATTATGAAGATCACAAAAATCCGGGGCTCCGCGGATGCGATGAAAACGCAATCAGCCTTCCAGGAAGGTAACAGAAAATATGGTACAGATTACCACAGAAACCCAAAAAAGTCGTTTAGCTGCACATGCCGCCTTGTCGAAAAAGTTTAGCTGATGCTGGGCTTTTTCGTATTTATCGTAACTGCTTCACAATCGTCCGCCTGTTCCCCACTTACGCTTTTTCGACAAGCTGAGAGCCGCAGTATTCACTGCGGCTCTTGTGCCTTAGATTTGACGGTCAATCCAATCTATCTGCGCAGTCTCAATGACTGTTTTTGTGACAAAATCAGGAAAACGAAGG
>JAHHSA010000026.1 GCA_020025475.1 Oscillibacter sp. | reverse complement strand
GTTTCGAGTGACAGACAGCGGCCTGGAGGAGGTCTTCACCAGCGGCAGCGACTTTGAGGCCAAGACCGCCCAGTATCTGCCTGACTACTTCAATTGCTCCAACGACAACGTGAAGAAGGAGAAACGCTCCGGCAAGAAGGGCCCCGAGCCTGAGACCGTTGTCGTAGGCAACGTGAATGACCAGACCTATGCCTTTGTGACCCTGGAGCGCATCGGCGGCATCATGGTCTACAATATTACGAAGCCGACCGATGTGCACTACGTCAACTATATCAACAGCCGCGACTTCTCCGAAGATATCAAGGACGATGTGTCCGCCGAAGGTCTGAAATTCATCCCTGCCGCGCAGAGCCCTACCGGCGAGGCCATTCTGCTGGCTGCCTGCGAGGTGTCCGGCACCATGGCGGCCTATGAGCTGACCGCCACCCTGCCTGTGGCTGTAATCTCCGATGTGCATTTGTACGACAGCTCGGAGCTGGGCAGCAGCGGCGCAGCCTTTCAGGCGTATCTCGCTGCTGACCGCAAGATGCTTCTGGAGAGCGAGGCCATTCTGGATGCGGCACTGAAGCAGATCGCTGCCAGTGATGTGAAATATCTGCTGATCCCCGGCGATTTGACCAAGGACGGTGAACTGGTAAACCACCAGCTGTTGGCCCAAAAGCTGGCTGACTTCGAGACGGAGACCGGCATCCAGGTCTTTGTGACCAACGGTAACCACGATATTTCCAATGCCCACGCTGTAAGATTTGAGGGGGACCATACGACGCAGGTCGCAACGGTCAATACCACCGAATTCCGCAGCATTTACGCCCAGTTCGGCTACAACGAAGCTGTGGCCAAGGACAGCCGGTCCCTTTCCTATGCCGTGGATCTGGGCGACGACTATCGCCTGATCGTCATGGATAGCGGAAACTACAATAATGACACAACGGCTCCCGTGCAGAAGACCGATGGCCGCTTCACCGAAAGCACCATGAATTGGGTGCTGGAGCAGATCGAGGATGCCATCCGTGACGGCCGCCGCCCCGTCGGTATGATGCATCACGGCCTGGTCCCCCACACCGGTATCCAGCCCACCATGTTCTCTGAGTATCTGGTGCAAGACTACGAGACGGTTGCCGCCACTTTGGCAGACGCCGGAATGAACCTGGTCTTTACGGGCCATTTCCACTCCCAGGATGTGTCCAAGGCGAAGAGCAGCCAGGACAGCGTGCTTTATGATGTGGAGACCGGCTCCCTGGTCACCAGCCCGTGCCCCATTCGGTATGTCGGCCTGGGCAAGGACGTCTTTGCATACACCACGGACCATGTCACAGAAGTGGAGAGTGTTGACAACTTCCCTGAGTATGCCAATAAGTTCCTGGTGGACGGCATGAACGGCCTGATGAAGTCCATGCTGCCTGGTGTGCTGATGAGCCAGGGAATTCCCCAGGAACAGGCCGCTGCATTGGGCGATGTGCTGGCTGCGGCACCTTTGAATCAGTCCCGCAGCATTACTTTGACTTCTCTGCTGGTAAAAGCATTTGTGGCGCACTATGCTGGTGATGAAAATATTATGGAGGACCCTGAAGTTGCAACAATTATTCAGGGACTGAGCACCAACAGCGATTTGAAAAGCTATGTAGATGCTGCACTCAGCCATAGCAACGTGGTGCTTCCTGAGGGGGCATACGAAAAAATTGTTACGCTGCTGCAAACGGTTACAGGCGCGCTCTATACGGATTTTGCCCCCGGCGACCAGAATGTAGCGGCTCTGGCCCTCACGGAACTGCCGGAAGTTAACAGCGGCAGCACGTCCTCCGGCGGCGGCTCCAGCAGTTCCGGCCACAAGACGGAGAGCACCACTAACCCCGGCGGCAGCACCACGACAACGGTGACGAAGCCCGACGGCTCCAAGACGGAGACCACCAAGGCTCCCAACGGTTCGTCCTCTGTGGTTACCACCGGCAAGGACGGCCGGGTAGAAGCCAACGTCACTGTCAGCAGCAGCGCTGTGGAGAACGCTGAAGGCCCCGTGGTCCTGCCCATGCCTGAGGTTTTTGTGACCACCGACAAGAGTAAAGCTCCCACCGTCACCGTGGATCTGCCTGCCGGCACCACCGCCAAGGTGGAGATCCCTGTGGCCCAGGTCACCCCCGGCACCGTGGCCGTTTTGGTGAAGGCCGACGGCTCCGAGAAAGTCATTAAGACCTCCATCGCCACCGAGAACGGTGTTGCTGTGGAGCTGAAGGACGGCGACACCGTCAAGATCGTGGACAACAGCAAGGACTTTGTGGATGTGTCCGACAGCTACTGGGGCGCTGAGGCTGTGGCCTTTGTCAGCAGCCGGGAATTGTTCGCAGGCACCAGTGCCACCACCTTCTCCCCGGACACGGCCATGAACCGGGCCATGATCGTTACCGTACTGGCCCGCTTTGAGGGCGTGGATACCACCACCGGCGACACCTGGTACGAGGCCGGGCAGCGGTGGGCCGTGGCCAATGGCATCTCTGACGGAACCAAAATGGACCAGGGGCTGAGCCGTGAGCAGCTGGCTACCATGCTGTGGCGGTATGCGGGCAGCCCCAGCTCCTCCATGGATATGCACGGCTACACCGACGCAGGTACCGTCAGCGCCTATGCCAAACAGGCCATTGCTTGGGCTGTGGAGCAGGGCATCATCCGCGGCACCAGCGGCACCACCCTCAGCCCCCAGGGCCCGGCTACCAGAGCCCAGGTGGCCACCATCCTCATGCGGTTTGTTGAGTACACCATGCAATAAATATTAAAATCATCCCTCAGAAAAGCGGAGCGGACAGCTAACTGGCTTGTCCGCTCCGTTATTGTATATCGACCCCCCAGGTTAGACACCCTGAAACAAACCACGCATTTGACGTATGGATGTTTATTGTGTCGGTAGGGAGACGAAAACACAGGCGCAGCGGCTGAGCCACTATGCCACAAGTGCAAAAAAATCCCGGAACCAGCTGGTTCCGGGATTTTGCAAGGACTGATAAAATCAGCGCTTGGAGAACTGAGGAGCACGACGTGCAGCCTTGAGGCCGTACTTCTTACGCTCCTTCATGCGAGGATCGCGGGTCAGGAAACCGGCCTTCTTCAGGATAGCGCGGTTGTCCTCATTGGCCAGCAGCAGAGCACGGGCAACACCGTGACGCAGAGCGCCAGCCTGACCGGAAACGCCGCCGCCGGTGACGGTAGCAACGATATCCATCTTGCCGATGTTGTTGGTAGCCTCCAGGGGCTGACGAACGACCATCTTCAGGGTGTCCAGGCCAAAGTAATCGTCAATGTCACGGCCGTTGATGGTGATAGCGCCGGTGCCGTTGGGGAACAGATGGACGCGGGCCACGGAAGACTTGCGGCGGCCGGTACCATACAGATAAGGCTTCTTAGACTGATACATTCTCTATTATCCTCCCTTATTAGACGTCCAGAACTTCGGGCTTCTGAGCCTTCTGCTCGTAGTCAGCACCGGCATAGATGTGCAGGCGACCCAGGGAAGCCTTGCCGATGGTGTTCTTGGGCAGCATGCCCTTAACAGCGACCTGCATGGCCAGCTCGGGCTTCTCCTGCATCAGAATACGGTAGGGAGTCTCCTTCAGGCCGCCGACCCAACCGGAGTGGGTGCGGTACATCTTCTGAGAGGGCTTGTTGCCGGTCAGAACAGCCTTGGAGGCGTTGATGATGATGACGTTGTCACCGCAGTCAGCGTTGGGAGTGTAGGTGACCTTGGTCTTGCCGCGCAGCAGATCAGCAGCCCGGACAGCGGTCTTGCCCAGGGGCTTACCGGCGGCGTCCAGGATGTACCACTTGCGCTCAATGTTGGCCTTGTTTGCCATAAAAGTGGACATGGTGTTTCCTCCATATAAATAGTTATTGCCTTAGGCAGCGCCGAAGAAAAAACCATATCTTTTGCTGCCTTTACAAATCAAGCGCTCCGGGTTAAAATCGGAGCAAGACTATTTATACCATGATGCAGCACCACTGTCAACATTAAAAACGATTTATTTATGGATACCTTATAAAATCTCGTTTTTTCTCTCGTTTTCTCTTGTTTTCTAGATTTGCATTTTCAAATTTAATTTTGGAACAACGATAGAATACGAAATTTTGTATGCTGCCAGCGGTGAAATGCCTTCAAAGAACCCATTCTGTCAGCAAAAGCAGAACAAATCCGGGCAGTCCCAGAACACCGATCACCAAGGCATTCCAGAAATTGAGCCCCAAGTGGACGCCCAGAGCTGGTCCGGCAAGCTGCATGACCCACAGGGCGCCAAAACCCAGGGCCGTGTTGGCCAGGACCCGGCAGGCCAGGCGCAGTGGCGCGCGGAAGATCCGCAGCAGGGCAACGGCGAAGAAGACCAGCAGCAGAATCAGAATCACCGTCTGGCCTAGGTCCATTGGGCGTCCTCCGTGGCAGAGGCGGCCGCGGTCCGGTCTTTGATGGCGCGCAGCAGGTAGTTGCACCGGGCCTTCACGGCACTGATCTGGTAGCAGCAGGATTCCACCAGCTCTGGGTCGACCGCCTCGTCAAACTGGGCGTAGGCCCAGACCAGCTCCTCCTGGGCGGCTTGCAAAGATTGCTTCAATGCGGCCAACTCCGGGTCTCGGAGCGGTCGTTTGGTCTGAAATAAGGTTTTCATGGCATTGTCCCTCCTGAATGGATTCTACGAGGAAGTCTGGACCAATATGCCAACTTTTATCCGAGAGGTCAATCAGATATGCAGATGCGAGAAGAACATTTTATGAAAGAGGCCCTCTCCCTGGCCCGCCAGGCAGCCCTCCACGGGGAGGTGCCAGTGGGGTGCGTGATCGTTCGAGGAGAGGAGATCGTCGGCCGCGGCCGGAATATGCGGGAGGAAAAGCAGTCCACAGTCTCCCACGCAGAGATGGAGGCCATTGCCGACGCCAACCGGCGTCTGGGCACCTGGCGGCTGGATGACTGCGAGCTGTTTGTGACTCTGGAGCCCTGCCCCATGTGCGCTGGAGCTATCCTGAACGCCCGATTCCGACGGGTGTGGTACGGTGCCCGGGATGAGTCCATGGGGGCATGCGGCGGCGTGTTCAACCTCTATATGGAGCCGTTTGCCAACCGCCCAGCCCTGGTGGGGGGCATCCTGGCAGAGGAATGCCGACAGGTGCTCTCCGATTTTTTTGGAAGACTGCGGCAGGACGGCTGAGATGCCGGAACAAGAAAAAAGCCCCCACAGGGGGAAGCTGGCAATTTATCTAATGTGAAGTGGATATTTTTGGTAGTTTTGAAGAGAAGGTTCAGATAAAATCCTTTTGATTTAATCCTTTTGTAACAAATGATGCTGGTTTGATTAACAACTCTATTGTATCGTAATACTTGCAAGAGACAAAACTTCTTTTCATCCAATCTTCCAAAAACATGAACAGAGGCCAGCAAGTGCTGGCCTCTGTTCGCGTTTTAAGCAGCTATCAAACGGTCTTGGTGGCTTCCAGCCGGGGCAGAAGCAGGCCAAGCATGGTCAGAGCGGCACCCAGATAGAAGAGGGTGTCGGGGAAACCGTGTCCGTCAGGCAGAGTGGCGACGGAGAAAATGACGGCCCAACCGGCATACAATGCAAACCGGCGGGAATTGCCCACACCACAGCCGAAGCCGGAGAGACGGTAGAAGGCCAGCGTCAGGCAGACCATGGCCAGCAGCTCCACCCAGGAATGGCTGAGGATGGGGTCCACAGAGTTGATGCGGTAGATCAGCACCAGCCGGATCACCAGCACCACCGGTGCTGCCAGCAGAATGGAACTTTGGAAGGGCTTGGGCGATTCCTCCTGTACCCGACAGGCTGCAACGGCGGGGAAGAGGGTTACGGCCATTACCAGGCTCAGCAATCCCAGCACGGTCATCGTGCGAGGATTGACATCTCCTACTGTCATCACGGAGATCATGGTGCCGTTTCCGGTGACAGCACTGGCCGTACCTGGCAGCAGACCACAGACCAGCCAGCCCAGGCCGTTGAGCGCCACCAGCAGGAGTCCGGCCACTGGCAGGAACAGTTCATTTTTGTTCAGGGAAAAGTCCTGGGGCAGGGCCGGGGTGTCATCGGCGGGGAGACTGCGGACCGCCAGCGGCCAGAGCAGCAGAAGTGCCACCACCGGCAGGGTAAAAAGCAGGCTGCGAACCGGAAGACCGGTCTCCGCCTCATAACCGAAAAAGGCTTGCAGCAGTCGGATTACGGCGGCACCGCCGGAGGCAAGCAGCAGGACAGACAATCGCTTTTTCATAGAAAGAGCATCCTTTCAGTCAATCTTAATGAACTGCACAAGTATATCACTTGGAAGCGAGTTTGTCCACAAACGGACGCAGGAATGTTTGTCCCGCCAAGAACATAGAATCCAACACCTCCGCTGCGGAGGTCATGAACTGCGGATGATGAAGAAGGAGACTGTATGAGACAAAAAAAAACGGTGCGGCAGAGTGTTTGGATATCGCTGGTACTGATGCTGGCGCTGTTTCTGCTGCCCATCTTTGTGGTGTCCCCCTTCAGGGACGAGCTGTTCGGTGGAGAGGCGGACCCAGACGAGACGCTGGAGGAGGCGCTGCCTCCCGGCGAGTCTGACCGGTCTGTGATGCTGCGGGTTCTGGTGGGGGACGAGGTGCAGGAGATGGACCTTGGAACTTATCTCACCGGTGTTGTGCGGGCGGAGATGCCCGCCTCCTTTCCCCGGGAGGCCCTGCGCGCCCAGGCTGTGGCAGCTCGTACCTACACCCTCCATAAGATCGCCGGAGGCGGCAAGCATGAGAATGCTCACATTTGTACAGACTCCACTTGCTGCCAGGCCTGGACCTCGGAGGAAGCCGCCAGAGAGAACTGGGGCCGTCAGGCCGACCGGTATGAGCGGTCTGTGGAAAATGCGGTTGCTGCGACAGACGGTGAGGTACTGCTGTACGACGGCGCCCCTATTCTGGCGGTCTTTCACGCCTCCTCTGCCGGTATGACCCGGGCTGCCGGGGATGTGTGGCAGAACGACGTCCCATACCTGCAGAGCGTGGAGTCGCCGGAGTCCGGAGACACCATTCCCAACTACTACAGCCGCAAGTCCTTTACAGCGGAGGAGTTCCGGAGAAAAACCGCCTCTGTGCAACCGGATCTATCCGGAAAAATGAGCACCTGGCTGCGTAACGCAGTGACCGACGAGGCAGGGTCCGTGGAGACGGTGGAGATCGGCGGTGTACCGGTGAAGGGCACGAAGGTCCGGGAGCTGCTGGGCCTGCGGTCCGCCTGCTTCACCTGGGAGCAGCAGGGGGATGAGCTGGTGTTCTTTGTCACGGGCCACGGCCACGGAGTGGGAATGAGCCAGTACGGTGCCAGTCACATGGCAGAGCGGGGAGCGGATCACCGGGAGATTCTGACCCACTACTATGTGGGGGCACAGGTGGGACAGCTGTCCCAGGTGTGGGACCAAATTGCCGGGAAGCCTTGACACCAGCTGGAGAAGCTGATACTATACTAGCGTATATTGAATAGCGTAATGATCGGAAAGAGTAACAGTCTATCCAAAGGACAGAGAGGGCACGTCACCGGCTGTAAGCGTGCCTGCGGCGGGAACTGCGAAGTGCGTCCGGGAGCGCGGGGGATGTAGAAGCCCTCCGTTTGGCCTGCGTCATGGGCCTTCCTTGAGTGATAAATGAGAGTGGAACCGCGATTCGTCGCCTCTCGTACATTGGTACGGGAGGCGTTTTCTTTTCCTTCCGGCCGAAATCAAAACTCAAATCCGGAATTGAAGAAAGGAAGGCTTGAATATGTATCTTTACAATTCGGCGACCCACAAAAAAGAAGAGTTTACCACCCACACGCCTAACCACGTGGAGATGTACACCTGCGGCCCCACGGTCTATCACTTTGCCCACATCGGAAACCTGCGCTCCTATATCATGGAGGACGTGCTGGAGAAGTTTCTGCGCTACTCCGGCTATGAAGTGAACCGGGTCATGAACATTACCGACGTGGGCCATCTGAGCTCCGATGCCGATACCGGTGAGGATAAGATGCTCAAGGGTGCCCGCCGGGAGCACAAGACCGTCATGGAGATCGCCCAGTACTACACGGACGCCTTCTTTTCTGACTGCCAGAAGCTGCATATTAAGCGTCCTGACGTAGTGCAGCCCGCCACCGGTCTCATTGATGACTTCATCAAGATGATCTCCGGCCTGCTGGACAAGGGCTATGCCTACCTGGCTGGCGGAAACGTCTACTTTGATACCTCCAAGCTCCGGCACTACTACGTCTTTAACGACCACAACGAGGATGATCTGGCTGTGGGCGTCCGCGAGGGCGTGGAGGAAGACACCAACAAGCGCAACAAGAACGACTTTGTCCTCTGGTTTACCAAGTCCAAGTTTGAGGACCAGGCTCTGAAGTGGGACTCCCCCTGGGGCGTTGGCTATCCTGGCTGGCACATCGAGTGCTCCTGCATTTCCCTGCGCTATAACGGCGAGTATCTGGACCTCCACTGCGGCGGCGTGGATAATGCTTTCCCCCATCACACTAACGAAATTGCCCAGTCTGAGAGCTACCTGGGCCATCCCTGGTGCCCCCAGTGGTTCCATGTGGCCCACCTGAACACCAATGACGGCAAGATGAGCAAGTCCAAGGGCGAGTTCCTCACCGTCTCCCTGCTGGAAGAGAAGGGTTACGATCCACTGGCCTACCGCTATTTCTGCCTCCAGAGCCACTATCGCAAAGCACTGGTGTTCACCTATGAGAATCTGGACAACGCCGTGGCTGCCTACAACAAGCTGGTGGCCCGCATTGCCGGTCTGACACCCGGCGGCGAGGTGGAGCAGGAGGTCTTCCAGCAGCACAAGGAGAAGTTCCTTCAGGTTATGGGCAACGATCTGAATACCTCCATGGGCATCACTTCCATTTTCGACGTGTTGAAGGCCAAGACCAACGACGCCACCAAGCTGGCTCTGATTGCCGACTTTGATACCGTCCTTTCTCTGGATTTGATCGCCAAGGCAGACGCCAAGCGGGAAGAGCTGAAGAAGGCCCAGTCCGCCAAGGCAGAGGGCGGCTACACCGTCACCGGCGAGGGCGACCCCGCCATTGACGCTCTGGTGATGCAGCGCTATGAGGCAAAAAAAGCCAGGAACTTTGCGGAGGCAGACCGTATCCGTGACCAGCTGAAGGCCCAGGGCATCGAGATCATCGATACCAAGGACGGTGCCTCCTGGAAGCGGGCATAAGTTTCACAAAACCAGACAAGAATGGCTCTCTATCGCAGAGGGTGAGGCATGGTCACACAGCGTAAACAACCCCCGGAATCTCAGATTCCGGGGGTTGTTTTTCGTTCAATTCAATTGTCACCCATGGGGGCGCCGCACTGGGGGCAGAAGCGGCTGTCGCTGACAGCACCGCAGATGTGGCAGGTGCGCTGTGCGGGGGCGGGTTCCGCTGCCTCCACAACCACGCCGTCCTCCTTCAGCGCAGACTTCTGAGCTTCCATCTCAGCAATCTTGGCCTTGGAGGCGGAGACGGCATCCACAAGATCCCGAACGGCGTCGGGGATCTCACCCTCGTACTCGCTGACATACCATTCTCCGATGGTCCGGTAGTTCTTGTCAATTTCCTTCTGCTCGCCGGCAATAGACACATTCAGACGGGTCAGATCCGCGGCGTCCTTTGCCTTATCCACGGCGACCGCGGCGACGGTCTTTGCCTTGCGGGTCAGTTCATCCAGAGAAAATGCCATATGGGAAAACTCCTTTCATCAGGCGGCAGCCGCCTGGGACAGTTTGTCCAATTTGTTATGCATAGTATAAGCGATTCTCAGAAAAAACACAATTGTTTTTCCGACAGGTTTTTGGATTGTTTACACATCGGCCTCAATCCAGTCACGAGACCGCTCCACAGCCCGCTGCCACTGACGGTAAGCCCGCTGGGCGGCATTCGGGTCCGTCCGGGCGGTAAAGACGTGCTGACTGCGCCGAAGATTGGTCAGTTCATCCAGACTGCTCCACACGCCTGCGGCCAGACCGGCCAGCGCGGCAGCACCAAAGGCGGTGGTTTCCACCTGGGCGGGACGGTCCACCGGCAGGCCCAGCAGGTCTGCCTGGGTCTGCATTAGAATGTCGCTGACGGAGGCGCCGCCGTCCACCCGCAATGTAGTGATGGGGCAGGGAGCGTCTGCATTCATGGCCCGCACAAGATCCGTCACCTGGAAGGCGATGGAGTCCAGCACTGCCCGTGCAATGTGAGCTTTGGTGGTACCCCGCGTCAGCCCTACCATGGTGCCCCGGGCATACATATCCCAGTAGGGGGCACCCAGGCCGGTGAAGGCGGGGACAATCAGCACGCCGCCGGCATCGGGGACACTCTCTGCCAGCCGGTCGCACTCTGGGGCGGTGTGAATGAGACCCAGTTCATCGCGGAGCCACTGGATGGTGGAGCCACCGTTAAACACGCTGCCCTCCAGGGCATAGCTCACCTGTCCGTCCACGGACCAGGCCACACTGGTGACCAGACCGCTGGCGGAGCGGACAGCCTCGCTGCCCACGTTCATGAGGGTGAAGCAGCCGGTGCCGTAGGTGTTTTTGGCCTGTCCGGGGGTAAAGCAGGCCTGTCCGAAGAGGGCGGCGGGCTGGTCGCCGGCGCTGCCGCAGATAGGCAGACCGGCCATGGCTTCCAGCCCTGGGATGTCCTCAGCCACGGTGCCGTAGGTTTCACTGTTGGGCCGGGGGTCCGGCAGGAGACACATGGGAATTCCCAGTGCGTCACAGAGCTCCTTGTCCCAGGTGAGGGTATGGATGTTGAAGAGCATGGTGCGGGAAGCGTTGGAGTAGTCTGTCACATGGACCCTGCCGCCGGTCAGGTTCCAAATCAGCCAGGAATCCACAGTACCGGCGCACAGCTCCCCTCGTTCTGCCCGCTCCCGGACGCCTGGGACATTGTCCAGCAGCCACCGAATTTTGGTACCGGAAAAGTAAGCGTCGATCAAAAGGCCTGTTTTCTCCCGCACCGCATCGTCCAGGCCAAGAGCCTTCAGCTGGTCGCAAAGAGGGGCAGTGCGGCGGCACTGCCAGACAATGGCGTTGTACACCGGCTGGCCTGTGGCCCGATCCCACAAAATGGTGGTTTCCCGCTGGTTGGTGATGCCCAGGGCGGCAATGGCCTTTGGGTCAATGTGGGCAGCGTCCACCGCTTCGGTGAGTGCCCGCTTCTCTGTGTTCCAGATTTCCATGGGGTCGTGCTCAACCCAGCCGGGCTGGGGATAGATCTGGCGGAAGGGGTGCTGCGCCCGGGAGACAATCTCACCGGCGCGGTTGAACAGAATGGCGCGGGAGCTGGTGGTTCCCTGGTCCAGCGCAATCACGAAAGAATCCATAAAGCCTCCTCTGGCATGAAGCCATCTCTTGTGATATAATCTTAATTTATTATATCATGCACGAAAGGGGTTTTCCATGCTGTGCAACGAATTTACCTTCCGTTCCGCTGACGGAAAGACCGATATCCACGCAGTGGAGTGGCTGCCCGCAGGCGAGGTCAAGGCGGTGCTGCAAATTTCCCACGGTGTGGCAGAGTACATCCTGCGATACGCCCCCTTTGCCCGCTTCATGACGGATCGGGGCTGGGCGGTGGTGGGTCACGATCACCTGGGCCACGGCGGCTCCGTAGGCTTTGACAACACCCGGCTGTACCTGGGCGGAAAGGGCAGCTGGCAGTATGCGGTGGATGACCTGTATACCCGGCGCCAGCTGGCGGGGGAGCGGTTTCCGGGTGTCCCCTGCTTCCTGATGGGGCACTCCATGGGCTCCTTCCTGGCAAGGTCTTATCTGATCTGCTACCCCGGCACGGTGGACGGAGCTATCCTCATGGGCACCGGTCAGATGTCGGCGGCGGCCCTGTCCGCAGGCCGTGCGGTGGCCATTGCAGAGGGACATCGGGTGGGGGAGCAGAACCCCAGCGCCCTGGTGGACAAGCTGGCATTTGGTTCCTACAACCGGGCCTTTTCCCCCAACCGGACAGACTATGACTGGCTCTCCGTCAATCCGGAAAACGTGGACCGCTATGTAGCGGATCCGCTCTGCGGAGGCACTCCCTCTACCGGCCTCTTCCGGGAGATGCTGGGCGGGATGCGGTTCAATCAGAAAAAGAAGAATCTGGCGCGGATGAACATGAGTACGCCCATTTTGTTTATCTCCGGTGCTTGTGATCCGGTGGGCAACCGGGGCAAGGGCGTGCGGAAGGCATATGAATCCTTCCGCGGGGCCGGTGTGCGGAGTGTTGAGCTGAAGCTCTGGCCAGAATTGCGTCACGAGCTGTTGAACGAGTGCTGCGGGGGCGAGGTGGCAGAAGAGCTCTGTACATGGCTGGAAGCACAGATCTGACCCGAGAAAAACAGCAGGCTGCGACGGGAAAAGACCGCCGTGGCCTGCTGTTTTGCAAAAGGAAAACCTTGACATCTCCCGTCGAACCGGGTAGGATACAAATATAAACTATCATTATAATGACCGAAATGTTCGGCTTTTAACCTTGGAGGAGGCCCCTATGGAGCTCAACCGCGCCGTCGCTGAAAATATCAAACGCATCCGCAAAACGAAAAAACTGAGCATGGAGCGCACCGCCGCCATGGCCGGTGTGTCCAGAAGTATGCTGGGCCAGATCGAGCGTGGAGAGGCCAACCCTTCTGTGGCCATCATCGGCAAACTGGCCGCTGCTCTGAAGGTGCCGGCGGAGGTGCTGCTGGAAAACGACAGCTTTGAGAGCTTGCTGGTGGCCCGGGAGCTGGACACGAAGCCCATCCGTCTGGACTCCGGTAAGGCGGTCCTGCGGCCCAGCTTTCTCTATGATGAGGTGACCCGGCAGGAGAGCTACTTCCTGGATCTGTATATCTCTGCCAAATATGAGCCGGAACTTTCGGTCCCTGGCTGCATCTGCCATTTGACCGTGCTTGGCGGCACCGTATCCCTGGAAGCGGAGGGGGAGCAGTACCAGCTGTTGGAACGAGACGCCATCCGCTTTGCTGCTGACCGGCCCTGGCGGATGGAGAACATGACCAACGCCACCGCCCGGATGCTGCTGGCCTTCCAGTATTTAAAGTAAAAAATGTTTCCAGAGCCGCTGCTGTACCCGCAGCCCGTCCTTTGTCTTCCACGAGGACAAGACTGCTTGAGAGACTCTGGCAACACTGCGAAACAGACCATGGAGCGTATCAGAACTGATACGCTCCATGGTTGTTCCTTTTAGTGCAGATGGGTGCGCAGACGGCGGGAAAGACCAATCGCCAGACCAATTTTCAACGCATCAAAGGGAAGATAGGGGAGCACGCAGGCGGCCAGGGCCGCCTCCACCGTCATGGGGCCGGTATGGGCGGTGTAGACTGTCACAAACCACGCAGTGCCGAAGGCATAGCACGCTGCAAGCCCAAGAACACAGGCCGGAATTACCACCCGGAGCCCATCTCCCAGGCGGGCGGTGCACAGCCAATACACCAGGGCTGCTGCCAGAAATCCCAGAATATAGCCGCCGGTGGTTCCCAGCAAGGCGGCTGCGCCGCCACGGAAACCGGAAAACACCGGCAGTCCCACGGCACCCAGCAGGAGGTAGACAACCACTGCCAGGGTGCCTCGCCGTCCTCCAAGCGTCACCAGAGCAGCAAAGACAGCAAAAGTCTGGAGTGTAAAGGGAACCGGGGCGGGAATGGAGATCCAGGCGCACACTGTCATCAAAACGGCGAAGAGGGCAATGTGACAAAGGTCAATGGTCCGGAGACTGGCGCAATTTTTCATAAAAAGACTCCTTTCAACTTGTAAACTATATTTTGATATCTGGTTTACAATTAGGGCAAATAGCAGAGAGGGTGCAGCCCTCTCTGATTTGCGGGTTCAGAGCTGAGTGTTGGGACAGAGCTCCCGAATCTTGGATTGGATGGACTTCAGGTCCAGGAAGGTGTCCGGACGTTTGCTGGGGTCTCGCAGCAGAGCGGAGGGATGGTAGATGGCGGTCATATGGACGCCGGCCTTTTCCACCCACTTGCCGTGGTCCCGGGTAATTCGAAATTCCGGGTCAATGAGGGCCTGGGCGGCGATGCGGCCCAGACAGATGATGACTTTCGGGCGAATCAGGGCAGTTTGCTGCCGCAGCCAGCCGATACAGGCGGACTGCTCACTTTCCTGAGGGTCCCGGTTATGGGGCGGACGGCACTTGACGATGTTGGCGATATAGAACTTGCTTCGGTCCAGACCGATGATCTCCAGCATATCGTCCAGCAGCTGTCCGGCGGGACCCACAAAGGGCACACCCTGTTCGTCCTCACGCTGTCCGGGGCCTTCGCCGATGAACATGATTTCAGCCGTAGGGCAGCCGTCTCCGAACACCAGATTGGTCCGGGTCTCTGCCAGCGGACAGCGGCGGCAGGTGAGACATTCGGTTTTCAAGGCTTCCATGCTTTCTGCCATGGGGGGCGCCTCCTTGCTTTTGATGGTGATATTATACCACGAAACCGGGGAGGGCACAAACCCTTTTCGACACACAGGCCCTGCCCGTGGGGGCAGGGCCTGTCAGCATCACATGTTCTTGTTTTTAATCACCGTGGTGGCACTGCCGGTCTCAATGTCGGTGAAGCGGACAAAGAGGGACACCTTGTTGTCGGCGTTCAGGGCATTCCAGACCCGCTCTGCCAGAGAGGAGGCGTCGTTTTCAGGAATGGCCACCCGCTCCGGCTCTCCCTCAAAGGAGGGGAGTGGAGTGCCGTCGCCCATGTAGGTGTGGATGAAGCGGCCCTCTCCGCAGAGGGGATGGTCGTAGAGGTAAAAATACCGGTGGCAGCAGCTGGGATCGCCGTCAGCGGATTTCAGAATGGACAGCTGGAAGGAACCGTCGGGAGACAGCAGACCAGAGATGCGGGGGGTGTAGTTGGGACAGTCCGGCTCAAATTCCCGGCTGCGGAGGGCCTCCTGGAAGGTGCGGCCCTGGGCCAGATAGTTCCAGATGGTATCGGTCTGGTCGCCGTTGGTGACAATGAGACCGCGGCCCATCTTGCGCACGGGGTGGTAGATGATAAGACTGGGATCTACCATTTTGGAGGGATCGAAGGCCTCGGTGCGGATGCCGTCCTCGGTCTCGGTGAACACCCGGTTCCGGGAGTTTTCACTGCGGCCCATGATAAAGTAGACGGACACGGCGGATTTGCCGTCGGCGCTGCGGCCCAGGATAATGCCCCGGCCAGGGTAGGCATTGCTCTCCAACAGATTGGTCAGATCAAGCGTTTTCATGGGAAATTCTCCTTATCTCAATTTGATTTGTCGCTCTTTGTAATCTGGGATATAACGCTCCAGTAGGGCGTAGAAGTTTTTTCCGTGGTTTTTTTCTGCGATGTGGCACAGCTCATGGACCACCACCAGGTCGATGCACTCCTCCGGACAGTTCATCAGAAAGCAGGAGAAACACAGACTGTCTCTGCCGGAGCAGCTGCCATAGCGCTTCCGGGCAGTGGTCACTTTTAGTCCGGTAGGCCGGAGACCGGTTACCTGACTCCAATAGGCCACTTTCTGCGGGAGAATCTCCCAAGCCTTGCGCTTCAGAGAAGCGATCTCCGCATCAGAAGGCTCTGGGGGACGGTTGGCGGCCCGCTGGCGCTGCAATTCCAGTTTATCCGCGATCCACGCTTCGTGCTTTGCGACGAAGTCCTCAATGATTTTTGTGCTGGTCTGCATGGGTGCCCGCACCACGACCCGGCAGTCCCGGGTGATTTCCAGTGCCAGCGTTTTTCGACGGGAACGATAAAGGTCATACTTTTCCATGAGCCAAGAATAGCACGATAAGGCAGAAATTACAACAAAAATCCGTGATGAACTGAAAAACCGGGAATTTTCCCCGAAATGGATGGGGGTGGTTGACATTTTTGGTGAGAATAGATACAATGAAAATTCAGTCAGGCATTTGGTATACGCTGATACATTATATAATATAGATGTAAAGGAATGGAGATTATGGCACAGGATAAGAGACAGGTTGACGCCATCACTGCCCGGGACGTTGATTTCGCCCAGTGGTACACAGACGTCTGTAAGAAGGCAGAACTGATTGACTACACGTCTGTAAAGGGCTGCTTCATTTACCGCCCCTACGGGTATGCGATCTGGGAGAACATCCAGGCAGGTTTGGACAAGAAGTTCAAGGAGACGGGTCACGAGAACGTGTACCTGCCTGTGCTGATTCCAGAGTCCCTGCTGCAGAAAGAAAAGGATCACGTGGAGGGCTTTGCTCCCGAGTGCGCATGGGTCACCATGGGCGGCAACGAGAAGCTGGAGGATAAGCTCTGCATTCGTCCCACCTCAGAGACTCTGTTCTGCGAGCACTACAAGAACATCATTCACTCTCACCGTGATCTGCCCAAGCTGTACAACCAGTGGTGCAGCGTGCTCCGCTGGGAAAAGACGTCCCGTCCTTTCCTGCGCCACCGTGAGTTCCTGTGGCAGGAAGGACACACCATGCATGCCACCGCCGAGGAGGCGCGCGAGGAGACCATGCGTCTGCTGGAGATCTACGCCAAGTTCTTTGAAGATGTGTTGGCCATGCCCGTCATCCGCGGCCGCAAGACGGACAAGGAGAAGTTTAAGGGCGCTGAGGAGACCTACACGGTGGAGTGCATGATGCATGACCACAAGGCGCTGCAGGCCGGTACCAGCCACTACTTCGGTGACGGCTTTGCCCGTGCTTTTGGTATTACGTTCACCGGAAAGGACAACCAACTGCATCATCCGTTCCAGACCTCCTGGGGCGTGTCCACCCGTATGATCGGCGGCATCATCATGACCCACGGCGACGACAACGGTTTGGTCCTGCCTCCTCGTATCGCTCCCCTTCAGGTGGTGGTGATCCCTGTGGCAGCACACAAGCCCGGCGTCCTGGACGCTGCCGCTGCTCTGCGTGACCGCCTGAAGGCAGCTGACATCCGCGTGAAGATGGACGACTCCGACAACTCCCCGGGCTGGAAGTTCGCCGAGTACGAAATGAAAGGTGTGCCCCTGCGTGTGGAGATCGGCCCCAAGGATATGGAGAAGGAGCAGTGCGTCATCGCTCGCCGCGACACCGGCGAGAAGGTCACCGTTGCGCTCAGCGAGCTGGAGACCAGAGTGGCAGAGCTGCTGGACGCCGTCCACGACAATATGTATGCTATGGCCCTGAAGAACCGCGAGGAGAACACCTTCGATATCAAGTCCATCGAAGAGGCCAAGGCCATTGCCTCCGGCAAGGGCGGCTTCCTCCGCTCCAAGTGGTGCGGCGACCTCAGCTGCGAGATGGCCATGAAGGAGCAGGCCGGCGTGTCCTCCCGCTGCATGCCGCTGGTTCAGAGCGGTACAGAGGGCGTGTGCCCTGTCTGCGGCAAGAAGTGCAGCACCGATATTTACTGGGGTGTGGCTTACTAAGCTGCGGATACACTTTATATTATATATCTCATATACGAAGTATCCCGCGATCCCGGTCCGAATGGGCCGGGATCGTTTTGCGGATGGGGCATGGGAGGCGTGGGAGTATGTGGGCGGACACACTTTCGCAGGCATCCAAATGTCCGCAAAAGAGATACAGAATCTGGTTTGGAGAGTCAAGGGTCGTTCTGCTCCAAAAAATTTCTTTATTTCATAAAAAACAGAGAAAAAAGTCTTGACAACAGAGAAAAAATATTTTACTATATGTAGGCACGCGTGAGACAGGGAATTCACCACTGTTGCAAACGCTGTGCACTGCGATGAACCGGGAGATTGCTCGAAAGAGGTAACTTCCGGGGAGTATGTCCGATAATCGGGCGGCTGAGAAGGATCTGTACGTTGCGTAGATCGCCTACGCCATGAACAGCATACCGGCCGTATTGTGTAACTTTGTGTGACCTCATACGCCGGTATTTTTCATGAGCTGGAATGATACGCACGGATAAGCGTATAAGAAATTTCTCGCCGTACGGAGTCGAGACCGCGTTCAAACTTCGTATGAATTCAGGAGGAAACAAACCATGGCACAGAAAGAAATGATTCGCATTCGTCTGAAGGCCTATGACCACCAGGTCATCGACCAGAGCGCAGAGAAGATCGTTGAGACTGCCAAGCGCACCGGCGCTGAGGTCTCCGGCCCCATCCCTCTGCCCACCAAGAAGGAAGTCGTCACCATTCTGCGTGCAGTGCACAAGTACAAGGACAGCCGTGAGCAGTTCGAGCGCCGCACTCACAAGAGACTGATCGACATCACCAAGTCCACCCCCAAGACCGTCGAGGCTCTGATGGCTCTCGAGCTGCCCGCCGGTGTGGAGATTGAGATCAAGCTGTAATCCAGCTTCCTCACACAGCAAACCCTATTGATTCAATTGCTTGCTGCCCAAGCCCATCGACTAGTGAGATGGGCGGGTCATGTCGGCAGAGCAATGCACCGGCGTTTCGCCGGTAGTATCTAAGCCGACCAATAACCTTTAAGGAGGAACATACATGAAAGCAATCATCGGCAAAAAAGTGGGCATGTCCCAGATTTTTGACGAGAACGGCCATGTGATCCCCGTCACCGTTATCGAGGCGGGTCCCTGCACGGTCGTTCAGAAGAAGACCGCTGAGAAGGACGGGTACAAGGCTGTCCAGCTGGGCTTCGAGAATGTCCCCGAGCGTAAGCTCACCAAGCCCGAAATGGGCCATCTGAACAAGGCAGGCGTGGCTCCCGTCAAGTACCTGCGCGAGTTTGACCTGGACAACGCTGACGAGCTGAATATCGGCGATCTGGTCAAGGCTGACACCTTCAAGGCTGGCGACTTCGTTGACGTCACCGGCATCACCAAGGGTCACGGCTACCAGGGCGTTGTCAAGCGTTACGACGCTCACGTCCAGAGAAACACCCACGGCGGCGGCCCTGTCCACCGTCACATGGGCTCCTTCGGCTCCATCGACCCCGCTCACGTGTTCAAGGGCACTCTGGGCGCAGGCCACATGGGCGTTGACCAGGTCACCGTCCAGAACCTGTCTGTTGTCAAGGTCGACCCTGAGCTGAATATGCTGGTTGTCTGCGGTGCCATTCCCGGCCCCAAGGGCGGTCTGGTGACCATTAAGTCCACTGTGAAGACTCACAAGGTCAAGCAGGCTGGCGCAGAGATCAGCAAGAACCCGCAGAAGGCTTCCGGCCGCAACCCGCAGAAGGCTTCCGCAAGAAACAAGTAAGAAAGGGGTGCTTGAATAATGTCTACTATGAAAGTTTTGAACATGGCCGGCGCAGAAGTCGGTACTGTAGAACTGTGCGACGCTATCTTTGGCATCGAGCCCAACGAAGCTGTCGTGCACGAGGTTGTCAAGAACCACCTTGCCAACTGCAGACAGGGCACCCAGAGCGCCCTCACCCGTGCCGAGGTTTCCGGCGGCGGCAGAAAGCCCTGGCGTCAGAAGGGTACCGGCCACGCCCGTCAGGGCTCTACCCGTGCTCCCCAGTGGACCCACGGCGGTATCGTCTTCGCACCCAAGCCCCGCGATTACAGCTATGTGCTCAATAAGAAGGTCAAGAGACTGGCTCTCAAGTCCGTTCTGTCTGCCAAGGCTGCCGAGGGCAAGCTGGTCGTGATCGATTCCATCCACATGGATACCATTAAGACCGCTGACTTCCGTAAGTTCCTGACCGCTGTCAACGCTATGGGCAAGGCCGTTGTGGCCACCGCTGCTGTTGACATGACCATCGTCAAGAGCGCCCGGAACATCCCTGGCGTGCTGACCACTCCCGCAACCCAGCTGAGTGTCTATGACATCATCAATGCTGAGTACCTGGTGCTGGATCAGGCCGCCCTCGCAAAAATCGAGGAGGTGTACGCATAATGACCGCTTATGATATCATTATTCGTCCCGTCATCACCGAGCGTGCTATGGCCGGCGCTGCCGACAAGAAGTACGTCTTCGAGGTTGCCAAGGACGCTGGCAAGATCGAGATCAAGAAGGCTGTTGAAGAGATCTTCGACGTGAAGGTTGCAGCCGTCAACACCGTTTCCATGCACGGTAAGCTCAAGCGCATGGGCGCTGGCCGCCAGGGCATGACCAAGGACTGGAAGAAGGCCTATGTCACCCTGACCGCTGATTCCAAGACCATCGAATTCTTCGAAGGCATGGTCTGATAACGGAAGGAGAGTAAAGCGATATGTCTATCAAAACTTTTAAGCCGACGACTCCCTCCAGACGTCAGATGACTGTCTCCGGTTTCGACGGCATTGATAAGAAGGCCAAGCCCGAGCCTTCCCTGACCGAGTCTCTGCAGAAGAGCGCCGGCCGCAACAGCTATGGCCGTATCACCGTCCGTCATCGCGGCGGCGGCAACAAGCGCAAGTATCGTATCATTGACTTCAAGCGCGATAAGGTCGGTTCTGCCACCGTTCTGCGCCTGGAGTATGATCCCAACCGCAGCGCTAACATCGCCCTCATCCAGTATGAGGACGGCGAGAAGCGTTACATCCTGGCTCCCGTCGGCCTGAAGGCTGGTCACAAGATCATGACCGGTCCCGACGCCGATATTCTGCCCGGTAACGCTCTGCCTCTGGCCAACATTCCCGTTGGTACCATGATTCACAACATCGAGCTCTATCCCGGCAAGGGCGCTCAGCTGGTTCGCAGCGCTGGCGTCGAGGCTCAGCTGATGGCTAAGGAAGGCAATGACGCTCAGATCCGTCTGCCCTCCGGCGAGGTTCGTATTGTCCGCCTGAACTGCATGGCCACCATCGGCCAGGTCGGCAACATCGAGCACGAGAACATCAACATTGGTAAGGCTGGTCGTAAGCGCCACATGGGTTGGCGTCCCACCGTTCGCGGTTCTGTTATGAACCCCAATGACCACCCCCACGGTGGTGGTGAGGGCCGCGCACCTGTCGGCCGTCCCGGCCCTGTGACTCCCTGGGGTAAGCCTGCTATGGGCTATAAGACCCGCAGCGGTAAGAAGTCTACCAATAAGTTCATTGTGAAGCGTCGCAACGAGAAGTAAGGAGGCAAGTAAATATGAGCAGATCCATTAAAAAAGGCCCGTATGTTGCCCCTGAGCTGCTGAAGCGGGTCGAAGAAATGAACGAGAAGAACGAGAAGAAGGTCCTGAAGACCTGGAGCCGCAGCTCCACCATCTTCCCTGCCTTCGTCGGTCACACCATCGCTGTCCACGACGGTCGCAAGCATGTGCCCGTGTATGTCCAGGAGGACATGGTCGGCCACAAGCTGGGTGAGTTCGCTCCCACCCGTACCTTCCGCGGCCACGCGAAATAATTGAAGGAGGATGCAGAACATGGATAAGAAGATTGCTAAAGCCTACCTGCGCTATGTCCGCATTTCTCCCCGCAAGGTTCAGATCGTCTGCGATCTGATCCGCGGCAAGGATGCCGGCACTGCCATGGCTATTCTGATGCAGACTCCCAAGTCTGCTGCTGAGCCCCTGATCAAGCTCCTCAAGAGCGCAGTGGCTAACGCCGAGAACAACTTCGGCATGGATCCCGCCAACCTGGTGGTTTCTGAAGTCTTTGCTACTCCCGGCCCCATCCTGAAGCGGATGCGTCCCCGGGCTCAGGGCAGAGCTTATCGTATCAATAAGCGCACTTCTCACGTCACTCTGGCTGTGACTGAAAAGGCATAAGGGAGGAGAACAGTTTATGGGACAGAAAGTTAATCCCCACGGCATGCGCGTGGGCGTCATCAAAGACT
>JAHHSA010000025.1 GCA_020025475.1 Oscillibacter sp. | reverse complement strand
GCGGAGATGCAGATGCCCTGGCTGCTGAGATCGTTGACGATGTTCTGGCTGGGCCAGCCCACCAGAGACACAGACAGCACATGGGGAGCCTGTCCGCCGCCGATGATCTGGAGATCGGGGATGGTGGTGAGCTGTTGGACGGCATAGGCTTTGATTTCAGCCATGTGAGCGAGCACTTCGTCCAGATGGGCAAAGCGCAGCTCCACTGCCTTGGCAAAGCCTGCAATCTGGGCGGTAGCTTCCGTGCCGGATCGGAGCCCCTTTTCCTGACCGCCGCCGGCCAGCAGGGGACGGGCGTTGCGGACCCGGGGGCTGATGTACAGGGCACCAATGCCCTTGGGACCGCCTACCTTGTGTCCGGAGATGGAGATGAAGTCCGCTCCCAGGGTCTTGGCGGCAAAGGGTACTTTCAAAAAGCCCTGAACGGCGTCAGTATGGAGCAGCGTTTTTGGATTTTTGGCCTTGAGTCCCTTGGCGATCTCGGCGATGGGGAAGATGCAGCCGGTCTCGTTGTTTACCATCATCACGGAGACGACGGCAGTGTCGGGACGCACAGCGTCCAAAATCTGCCGGGCGGTAATGGAACCGTCTGCGTTGGGAGCCACGTATGTGACCTCACAGCCCTGCTTCTCCATCCACTTACAGCACTCCAGAATGGCATTGTGCTCCACGGAGGTGGTGACGATGTGGCGGCCCAGATGCCGGTTCTGCCAAAGCCCCGCCTGGATGGCCCAGTTGTCACCCTCGGTGCCGCAGGAGGTGAAAAACAGTTCCCCTGCCTGGCAGCCCAAGGCATCGGCGATAGCTTTGCGCCAGGTTTCCACCTGCCGCTTCATATCCAGACCCAGAGCATACTGGGCACTGGGATTGCCGAATTGCTCTGTGAGCACGGTATACATGACATCAGCCACCTCACGGGGAACGGGTGTTGTGGCTGCATGGTCCAAATAAATCATTTTATGAATCCTTTCCCTCCATTTTGGCCTTGCCCTGCGGAGAAAAGCAACGTATAATAGTATAATATGATGCATATCCCAATAATTATATATAGAATTGTTGGAAAGCGCAAGAGAAACGACATTGAAAAATGCGGAGAAACGAATATGAAAGTTGCCATTTATACCTTGGGCTGCAAGGTCAATCAATATGAGACGCAGGCCATGGAGCAGGAGCTGCGGCGGCGGGGACATCAGGTGGTGGAATTCACCGAGGATGCTGATGTTTATGTGGTCAACACCTGTTCCGTGACGGCGGTCAGCGACCAGAAATCACGTCAGATGCTCCACCGGGTCCGGCGTCAGCACCCGGACGCCGTGCTGGCGGTCTGCGGCTGCTATTCCCAGACCCATGTGGACGACGTTCGGAAGTTGGATGTGGATATCATCGGCGGCACCGGTGATCGCCTGGAATTTTTGAATCTGCTGGAACAGACTGCTCAGGACAGACAGCACCTGGAAGCCATTGACAAATCCTTTGAGCGCCGTACCTTTGAGGTGCTGCCCGCCGGCGGTGTCAGCGAGCGCACCCGGGCCATGCTGAAAGTGGAGGACGGATGCGTCAACTTCTGCACCTACTGTATCATCCCCTACGCCCGCGGGCCAATCCGCTCTGCCACCATTGAGACCGCCACCGCTCAGGCCAGGGAATTGCAGGCGGCCGGGTACCGGGAGATCGTGGTCACCGGTATTGAGATTTCCTCCTGGGGCCGGGATCTGAAAAACGGACAGACCCTCATTGACCTGCTGGAGGCACTCAGCGATGCAGTTCCGGGAATGCGTATCCGACTGGGCAGTCTGGAGCCCCGGACCATTACGGAGGAGTTCTGCCAGCGGGCAGTGGAGCTGCCGGATCTGTGCCCCCAGTTCCACCTCTCCATGCAGTCGGGCTGTGACGAGACCCTGAAGCGGATGAATCGGAAGTATGATACCGCCCGGTATCTGGAATCCGTGACGCTGCTGAACCGGTACTTTGACCGGCCTGCCGTTACCACGGACCTCATTACAGGCTTTCCGCTGGAAACGGAGGAGGAGTTTGGCAAAACGCTGGATTTCATCCGTAAGTGCGGCTTTGCGCAGATGCACATCTTCCCCTATTCCATCCGGCCCGGCACGCCTGCGGCGGAGATGGAGCAGGTCCACAAGTCTGTCAAGGAGGAGCGGGCCCATCGGGCTGCTGCCGTGGCAGAGGAGATGCACGAAGCATATCTGAACGGCTGTGTGGGACAGGTGTACCCAGTCCTCTTTGAGCAGCCTAAGGGGGACAAGTTTTTCGGTCGTGCCGCCAATTACATGGAGGTTCTGGTGGATGGCCAGGGCCTCCACAACGTGGTGAAAAACGTGCGGATCACTGGCATACAGGGTCATGCGCTCCTGGGTGAGATCGTGGAGGACCCTGCATGAGAAGCCACTTTTTTGCCTATATCTCCCGCATGCGGTTTATTCAGCGCTGGTCGCTGATGCGCAATACCGCTCCGGAGAATGTCCAGGAGCACAGTCATCAGGTGGCTGTCCTGGCTCATGCGCTTGCGGTGATACGCAACGAGAAGTTTGGCGGTCATGCAGACCCCGGTGTGGTAACGGTGGCGGCGCTCTACCACGACGCCAGCGAGATCCTCACCGGAGATATGCCCACCCCCATCAAATATGATAACCCGGAGATCCGGGACGCCTACAAGAAGGTGGAGACGGTAGCCGAGCACAAGCTGCTGCGGATGCTGCCGGAGGAGCTGCAGCCTGTTTACGCCCCTATCCTTTGCGGTGAGGATGCAGAGACGAAACGGCTGGTGAAGGCGGCGGACAAGCTATCTGCGTATATCAAGTGTGTGGAAGAGCTGAAAGCCGGTAACATGGAATTCCGGGAGGCTGCCGCCCAGACACGCCAGGCGTTGGAGGATGATCCGCTGCCAGAAGTCCACTACTTTCTGGATACATTTTTGGAGAGCTTCTCCCTGACCCTGGATCAGCTGAAATAAGGCACTTGACGTTTGGAACCATTTTCCCAGTGAGGCAATGTGATAGCCTGCAGAGAATCTAAATCAGAACAAAAACATGAGCGTATCGAAATATTCGATACGCTCATGTTTTGTTTTATCCGTCTGCAACTTTGGGAGCCCAGGGGCTCAGTCTGCCTTTCGGGGGATGGCGAAGTGAAGCACAAGACCCACGGCAAGACCGAAGAGAGCGGGGAGCATCCAGCCAAGGCCCGTGGTGAAGAAGGGCAGATGGGCGCGGGCGGGAGCCAGCAGGGACTCCGCGTGAAGGAAACTCTGGGCACCCGCAGGCAGGGCATTCAGAAAATCCAGAATGGCGACCAGCAGGGTGGGAATGGTCACAGCTGCAAATACCCGGCGGTCAAAGTGGAACAGCTTGCCGAAAAGGCACAGGAGAATCAGCGTAATGGTGAGGGGATAGAGGAACATCAGCATCGGCAGGGACAGGGAGATGATTTTGTTCAGACCGAAGTTTGCCAGACCGAAGGAAATGGCAGAGAACAACATGGTGTAGGCGTTATAGCTGAGAGAGCCTGGAAACAGCTCCACAAAAATGGCGGCACAGGAGGTGATGAGGCCAATAGCCGTTTTCAGGCACGCCACCGTCACGGTGATGCCCAGCAGAAGTCCGCCCAGCTTGCCGAAGTAATGGGTGCCGATCAGGTACAGAGCTTCGCCTCCGTCGGCACTGATGTCATAGATGGCCCGGGACTGGGCACCGATGAGGGCAAGCATACAGTAGATGGCGGCCATCAGAATAGTGCTTCCCAAACCGGATTTCACGGTACCGGAGGAGATGGCACTGGGAGAGCTGACACCCAGATTCCTCATGGCGTCCACCAGCACGATGCCAAAGGCCAGAGAGGCCAGAGCGTCCATGGTGTTGTAGCCGTCCAGAAAGCCTTGGTAGAAGCTCGTGGTGGTGTAGGGGCCGGTGGGGGCGATTGCATGGATGGTTCCCATGGGCTTCAAAATGGCGGTGAAAGCCAGAATCCCCAGGAAGATCAGAAACAGGGGGTTCAGGAACTTTCCCACCCAGATCACAATACCGGAGGGTTTCAGGGAGAAATAGAGTACGATGGAGAAGAAAATGGCGGAGAACACAGCCAGAATCAGTGTACTGTGCTCTGCTGGAATCATGGGCAGGACGCCCACGGAGAAGGAGACGGTGGCGGTTCTGGGTATGGCAAACAGGGGGCCGATGCAGAGATAAAGCAGGCAGGTAAAGAAGTAGCCATACCGGCGATCCACCAGTGAGGCCATTCCAAGCAGATTGTCCTTCCGGCAGACACCCAGGGCAGCCACGCCCAGAAGGGGCAGCCCTACGCCGGTGATGCAGAAGCCTAAAATGGCAGGCCACACGGCACTTCCAGCGTTCTGTCCCATAAACACAGGAAAAATCAGGTTTCCCGCGCCAAAAAACATGCCGAAGAGGGTAGATGCCAGAAGCAGATATTCTTTGAAAGTCAATTTATGATCCATCATACAATCCTCCATATACACATCATTTTTAATTCAGCGTGTCAGAGCGCTGTGCAAACAGCTCCTCCACCCGCGCTGCTGTAGCGGGGTGGTGGGAGAGGTCCGGATCTTCTTCCAGCAGCGCTTCGGCTGCCTGCCGGGCCTCCTGTAAAAGTCGGGTGTCGCAGCCCAGGTCTGCTACCTTGAGTCCTGGCAGACCGTGCTGCCGCTGACCAAAGAAATCGCCGGGCCCCCGCATGCGCAGGTCCTCCTCCGCAATCTGGAAGCCGTCCCGGGTCTTGACCATGACCCGCAGACGCTGGCGGGTCTCATCGCTTTTGCTGTCAGAGATGAGAACGCAGTAGGATTGGTGGGCGCCCCGACCGACCCGGCCGCGCAGCTGGTGCAGCTGGCTGAGACCGAATCGCTCTGCGTTCTCCACCACCATCACGGTGGCGTTTGGAACGTCCACTCCTACCTCCACCACCGTGGTGGACACCAGAATGTCGGTTTCATGGGCGGCAAAGGCGCTCATGATGGCGTCTTTTTCCTTAGACTTCATTTTGCCGTGGACAAACGCCACTTTTAAGTCTGGAAATACGGCTTCCTGCAAATTCCTGGCATAGCTGGTGACGGCCTTTCGGTCGTCCGGACCGTCTTCTCCGTCCTCTACCATAGGGCAGATGATATAGACCTGCCGGCCCTGTGCGACCTGCTGTCGAATGAAATTGAAGATGCGGGGGTGATAGCTGCCGGAGACGGCAATGGTCTGGATGGGCTGCCTGCCGGGGGGCAGCTGGTCGATCACGGAGACATCCAGATCTCCGTAGAGCAGCAGCGCCAGTGTCCGGGGGATGGGTGTAGCGGACATCACCAGGGTGTGGGGGTGGCAGCCCTTCTGCGCAAGCGATGCCCTCTGGACGACACCAAAGCGGTGCTGCTCATCGGTGATGACCAGGCCCAGGTCCTGATAGGCCACGGTATCGGTGATGAGAGCGTGGGTGCCTACCACGAAGTCCACCTCCCCGGCCGCGAGCTTAGATAAAATCTCCCGCTTGGCCTTGGCACCGGTGGAGCCAGTGAGGAGGGCACAGCGGATGTCAAACTGCTCCAACAGGGGGGAGAGTCCCTCAAAATGCTGATGGGCCAGGATTTCCGTGGGGGCCATCATGGCTGCCTGGTGGCCGTTCTTGACGGCAAAATAAACACAGGCTGCGGCCACCATGGTTTTGCCGGAGCCAACATCGCCCTGGCACAGCCGATTCATGGGGGTGCCGCTGCGCATATCAGAAATGGCTTCGTCTACACACCGCTGCTGTGCATCGGTGAGGGTGAAGGGCAGCGCATCCAGGAAGGGCTGCAGGCTGACGGCCTTGTAAGGTGCAATGTGGACTACTTCCCGGCGATTCCGCAGCCGCATCAGGCCAATGGTGAAGAGAAACAGCTCCTCAAAAGCCAGCCGCCTCCGGGCAATGGTCAGGGCCTCCGGGCTTTCCGGAAAGTGAATGTTTTCATAGGCGTAGCCGATGCGGCAGAGCTGGTGCTGCAGGCGAACCTCGTCAGGGAGGACATCGGGCAGAATGTCTCGAATGGCGTCCAGGCCCTGGCGGATGGACCGACTCAGGGTCAGCTGGCTGACACCGGCAGTCAGAGGGTAGATGGGGACAATGCGGCCGGTGGACTCCTGCTTCCCCTCCAGCTCTACCACGGGAGAGGTCATCTGCTTGCGGAACAGATTTCCCTCGGCCTTGCCGTAGAAAATGTAGACCTGCCCTACCAGGAGCTGCGTGCGGAGCCAGGGCTGATTAAAAAAGGTGACATCCAGCGTGCCGGTGTCGTCTACTGCCCGAACCTTCACCAGCTCCATGCCCTGGCGGATGCGGGAGAGCGTGGGGGTCTCTGCAATCATGGCAGCCACACCGGCGGTTTCGCCGGAAACCAGGTCTGCGATCTGCCGCAGTTCTGTCCGGTCCTCGTAACGGCGGGGCAGCCAGGAGATCAGATCCCGCAGGGTTTCAATGCCCAGCTTGGCCAGCAGCTTGGCCTTTTGCGGTCCAACGCCTTTTACGTATTGTACGTTTGTGTTGAGATCTGCCATGCGGAACCCTCCTCTCTCCGGAAAGCTAAATTTTAAAACATTATAGCTGAAGTTTCAATGAATTTCAAACAAAAAAGTGCCCGCGGCTTTCCGCGGACACTTTTTCATAAAATTCTTTACTGTGCAAAAGCACTTCCTGCGATGGACATCTGCTCCTCGGTCAAAAACCAGCTGGAGGCAAATTCCACGATTCGCCCCGGCCAGCAGAGGATGTAGGCGCGGGTGGCCTTGTCATTCGAGACGTACCGGTAGGCGGCCTCGGCGCCCCAGGGGGTAGGGTCGACTTCCTGGTAGGCATCCAGCAGCTGCTCATCCTCGGAGCGGAAGCGGTCGTACTTGTGGAACAGGCTGCGCAGCACCGTATCATACAGCGGGGAGAAATAGACATCCAGCTGGGTGTAGTGCAGGGATTTGGTGTCGGTTTTCGGTTGGCCATAAGGCGCGTGCTGGAAATACTCCTGCTTGGACAGCAGGAAGGAGGCAGAGTGGAAGTTGCTCTCCTGGATCAGCTCGGTATCCGGCTCTCCGGTGAGGTCCTGAATCGTGACCACCATTTCCTTCGTTTCCGCGGAAGGAAAATCAATGCGGAAGATGATCCAGAGCATGGAGCAGGACAGAGCAATGGCCAGCACCACATCCACAATCAGGGTAATGGCCCGATTTTTCCCGGTGGAGACCTTTTTCTTTTTCAGCGCCGCCCGCACGCCGTTGACAGCGGCAAACAGGGCGAAGTAGCCAGCCAGCAGCACCAGCAGAAGCGTTCGATAGCCCGGCTGGCGGTCTGCAAGCAGCACATAGAGCAGGTTTCCCAGGACGATGCACAAGACGACCCGGAAGAGCTTCCGGTGTCCCCGGGTAGGGAGAAATGCCCCCTGTGCCGCCGCTGCCCGGGCGCGTTTGCGCCAGCGCAGCCAGGTCCACAGCTCTGCGGCAAAGTACAGGCCCATGCCGCTCATGGTTATCCCGTTGAACAGCTGCACAGGGGAGGAGAGCAGGTCAATGGGTTCGTGGAGCAGCCGCCCCACAAACATCCAGAGGTTGAACAGCATGATGACCAGCAGCATCACCCAGGCCCACATCACCCGCTTGGACATCCGTTCCAGACTCTCAATCTCCGGCAGGGGGTCGGTGTGGATGGGGACCGGGTCCTCCCGTTCGTTGGCAAAAATCATCATCTGGGCGTTGGAGCCCACCAGACGCCACCCGGCGTGGTCGCAGAAGTCTGTGAAAGTCTGCTGCCCCTCGCTGGGCTCCGGCTCAAAGGCGGAGGCAGGCGGATAATAGGTCACGGCAAAGTGAAGGGTCTGGGGCGTACAGCGGCGGTAGACCCAGAAAAAGTTGCCCAGCTTTTCCAGCAGCCAGCCCTTCTGGGCCATGGCTGCCAGATAGGCCTCCATGCCGGTGATGTCGTAAAAGGAGAAGGTTTGCAGCTGCCATTTTTTCTCGTTCATATGCATGCCTCCTATTTGGGCGTCAGGGAGCCAGTGCGGCTGCCGCCAAGGACAGCTGCGCTTCGCTCAGGGGCCAGGAGGGGTACAGGGTGACAATGCGGTCCTCCCAGCAGAGGATACAGGGATAGCTGTCGTTGATGGGCTGGTTGAGTGCATAGAATGCGTCTACACCCTTTGGTGCGGGGCGGGCTTCATAGGCCAGGCCGGGGTGGTCGTCCCTGGCCCAGTCAAAGCCTTGCAGGGTGTCACGCAGGCAAGCCTCATAGACCGGTGCCCAGTGGATATCCAGTTGGGTGTAGGATAGCTGGGGCTGGGCGGGATCTTCCGTCATCTCCTCCCCGGTGTAGCAGCGATCATAGCCGACGATCTCCGTCAGGGCGGGGGAGCTGCCCCAGAGATCGTGAACCAGCTGGGCCTCGCGGCCCTCCACCGGCCCCAGCAGCTGCTCCACTGTCAGGGCGGGGGGCCCCGGCAGCTGGGGCAGATGGGTTCCGCCGGTGCTGCGGCCGGCCAGCAGGAAGGGCAGCATCAAAAGTGCCACGGTCAGGTAGACTGCCATAGTGGTGGTACGGTTGGTGTCGGCGTCTGCCTTTTGACGCTTCAGATAGGCCCTGGTGGCGCAGGCAAGGGCAGTCAGCGCCAGATAAACGCCCGCGTGGAGTGCTATGGATGCAAATTGATCTGTCCCCCAGGCACGCACGAAATGCCATGCCAGCAGCAGGAGAAAGAGCGCCATCAGCCCTTGCAGCAGATAGGGGTGCCCCATGGTGGAGACAAAGTCCCCCTGCTCCGCAGCCCGAGCGGCCTTTCGGCAGTACCGATACCAAGGCAGCAGGTAGACAAGGCAGGAGATCCCCATCACCAGCATGGACAGCTGGGAGAGCCAGACGGTGGAATCCAGCAGTGAGCCGATGAAGTTGGTGCGCCAGCTGTGTACAGCAAGGCCCGTGGTCAGGACGCTCAGCACCAGCAGCAGCCACGGGAGAAGCAGCCGCTTTTTCCCGAAGCGGCGCAGGGATTGCAGAGCGATCACCGGGTCGGTGTGGATGGGGGTGGGGGCCTCCCGATCACTGACGTAGACCTGGGTCACATGGGTGGTGGGCAGGAGCTGCCATCCGCCATGGGCACAGAAATCGGCAAGGGTGCGCTGTTCCTCTGTAGGCTCCGGTTCGTAACCGGTGGCTTTGGGGTCGTAGAGCACGGTATAGTGCAGGGCTTGGGGGTCTCCCCTACGGAAGTGCCAGCCCAGCGCGTCTGTGTGCTCCAACAGCCAGCCCTGCCGGGCCCGCTTTTCCAGATGACGGGCAATGCCGTCGGTGTGGTAAAAGGGATAGGAAATCAGCTGTTCTGTTTTTTTCGTTCTCATCAGGATTCCTCCTCTGAAAAGGTCCGACGGTAGTCAGCCGCCTGGATGTTGAGACGGTCATATTCCTTAGCCAGGGCCTCTCGGCCTTTTTCCGTGAGAATGTAGCTGCGGCGTCGGCCCTCGGCCCTCGTCTCCTCGATCATTTCCGCATCCAAAAACTGTTCCAGAAGATTGTAAAGTGTGCCGGAGCCCACCTGGACCCGGCCATCGGTCATCTCCGGCACCCGGTCCATGACATCCATGCCGCAGCACTCCGTTTTCAAGCACAGCAGGATGTAAAACATCTGCTCCGTCAGGGTTTGAAATTTTGCCCGGGGCATGGTGCACACCTCCTTTGTCGAATATCGATATTTCTTAATCACAGTATATTATCGAATATCGACAATGTCAAGAAAAAACTGCCCGCCGATACGGCGGACAGTTTTTTATGATTCCTGGGGATCGACGGCAGCCAGCAGCTCCTCGGCGGAGACACCGTAGAGTTTGGACAAAGCCAGCAGGTTAGAGGTACTGGGATCGGACTTCCCACTCTCCCACTTGCTGACGGCCTGGCGGCTGACGCCCAGGGACTCGGCCACAAATTCCTGGGTCATCTGGCACCGGGTACGGTGCTCTTTCAGCGTCTCTCCCAGGGACTTGCGAATGGCCGCCTGCTCTTCCCGGATGGGAGCGCTGCTCAGATACTTTTTCAGCGCACGCACCAGCAGCATGAAGAGATAGATGACAGCGGCCAGAATGACGCCGTTGACCACCAGGGCTGCGATGGCCAGAATGCTTGCTCCTAACATGAAAATGATTCACCTCCGTGGAAAAACAATAGCAGGTAAACGGCCGGAACACCAGAAACTATGGCGCAACTTTTGGTTGCGGCAGGGCTTTTGCACAGTTTTCTCCACATTTTCAGGCCATTCGTGGAGAAAAAGCAGACGGCACAAAAGAATATACTCCCCCTAAAGTAGACCATGGTAATAACCAAAACTACTTCAGAGGGAGTTTTTATGTCCAGGTCATCAACAACGCCGGAACACAAGATTCAGATCTGTGAAAAGTACTTATCGGGAGAAAAAGAATGGGAAGGGGTCCCGGTCTGCACCTCAGAGCAGCGTGTTCATGTAGTCCACAAAACGGAAGGTGAGTCCATTTTCCGCCATGACCTCACTCTCGTGTTCCACCTTCCAGCCGGGGAGCTTGTCGAGATTGGGGAAGAACGAATCGGCCTCCGGTGCGGCGGCGTCTACCCGGGTGACACAGACTTTTTTACAGTGGGAGAGCAGAGCGGTGTAAATGCTGCTGCCGCCGATGACCCACAGTGTTTCATCGGGGACATCCCCGACAAGGGCCAGGGCGGCCTCGGGGCTTGTGACAACCTCGGTTCCCTCACGGGTAAAGTCAGCGTTGTGGGTGATGACGATATTTCTCCGCTTGGGCAGAGGCCTGCCGCCGGGAAAGGTGTCCAGGGTTTTCCGCCCCATAATGACGGTGCCATTCAGGGTCAGAGCACGGAAGCGCTTCATATCTGTGGGCAGGGAGAAGAGCAGGGTGCCCTCACATCCGATGGCCCAGTTTCGGTCTACAACAACGATTGCATTCATGTAGGTTCACCTCAGATGGCAATGGGAATGGTGGCCTGGAAGGAGGCGGGGGTGTAGCCTTCCAGCTGGAAGCTGTTGCGGTCAAAGGCATAGAAATCCGTAACGGAGGGGTCCATCGTCAGCGTGGGGGCGTCGGTGGGCGTCTGGGAGATCAGTTCCTCCACGATGGGGACGTGGCGGTCGTAAATGTGAGCGTCCGCAATGACGTGGACCAGCTCACCGGGAACAAGGCCGCTGACCTGTGCCATCATATGCACCAGCAGGGCATACTGCACCACATTCCAGTTGTTGGCAGCCAGCATATCCTGACTGCGTTGATTCAAAATGGCATTCAGCGTCTTGCCGGAGACATTAAAGGTCATGGAGTAGGCACAGGGATAGAGGTGCATCTCATGGAGATCCTGAAAGTTATAGATGTTGGTCATGATGCGGCGGGAGGCGGGGTTGTGCTTGAGATCGTACAGAACCCGGTCCACCTGGTCCATGTCGCCCTCTGGGTAGTGGTGCTTGACCCCCAGCTGATAGCCGTAGGCCTTACCGATAGAGCCAGTCTCGTCGGCCCACTGGTCCCAGATCTTGGCGTTCAGGTCGTGGATGTTGTTGGACTTCTTCTGCCAGATCCACAGCAGCTCGTCCAGCGCCGTTTTCCAGTAGGTGCGGCGCAGAGTGAGAATGGGGAACTCCTCCTGCAGGTTGTAGCGATTCACGATTCCGAATTTTTTGATGGTGTGAGCGGGGGTGCCGTCCTCCCAGTGGGGGCGGACTTCCTGATCGGTGTCCCAGACGCCATTGTTCAGGATTTCCCGGATATTCTGTTGAAAAATCAAGTCGGCGTGGCTCATGATAAACTCCTCCTTGTTGAAACCACAATTAAGAACTATTGTACCAGCCTGGCGATTAAAGTGCAATGAACAATTTATTTGCAAGATTTTGACGAATAAGCGATTGTAAATCGGCGGAAAGTGCTGTAGAATGAGAAAGCCATCAAGGAGAGGAGGATGCCGATGCTGGATCGAAGTGAGGTGGGCAAACGGGGCTATCTCAATGAGGGATTCCGCCTGTTCCACCTGAAAGACAGCCGCGCCCAAAAACTGGACTACCACTACCATGAATTTGATAAGATCATTTTGCTGTTGGGCGGCAAGGTTACCTATGTGGTGGAGGGCGTCACCTATTTTTTAAAGCCCTGGGATGTACTGCTGGTACAGCATAATCTGATCCATAAGCCCATCATTGATCCCTCGGAGCCTTACGAACGCATTGTACTCTGGCTGGGCAAGGACTGGATGGACAGCCACAGTGATCCGGGGGAGGCACTGGATACCTGCTTTGATACTACCCGGGAGCGGGGCTTTCATCTGCTGCGCTGTGATGCCGAGCGGCGGCTGCAGTATATGCAGACCATCCAGCAGTTGGAGGAAGCGCTGGTGTCCAGGGAATTTGGCGCGTCCCGCCTGGCGGATACGCTGTGCCAGCAAATGCTCATTAACGTGAACCGGGACGTCATCCGCAGCCGTACGGCACAGGAGGAGACGGACAGCTACCGGGTAGACCCCAAGATGGAGGAGGTCCTGCGCTACATCACAGCCCATTTGGAGGAGGAACTGTCAGTTGATGCGCTGGCCAGGGAGTTTTACATCAGCCGGTACTATCTCATGCACCGATTCAAGGATGTCACCGGCTACACCGTCCATCAGTACATCAGTCAGAAGCGGCTCTTGCGGGCCGGCGAGCTGATCCGGGAGGGTGTACCGGTGATGAAGGCGGCAGAACAGGTGGGCTTTGGGGAGTATTCCACTTTCCTGCGGGCCTTCCAGAACACCTTTCACATGAGTCCAAGAGAGTTCAAATGAGAGAAAATAGAGAAGGACGGGAGTCAGCGACTCCCGTCCTTTTTCAATACCCCTTTTGGCGGTCTACCACGCCCAGGAGGGGGACTCCGGCGGCATAGCGGCGGAGGTTTTCACAAAACAGATCCACATTACGGTCACAGGTGTAGCCCAGAGTCATGTTTCCGGACACGTGAGGGGTGACGATGGTGTTCCGGGCGCTCCACAGGGGGTGGTCTCGTGGGAGAGGCTCTGGGGTCATCACATCCAGTGCGGCACCGCCGATGGCACCGGTGTTCAGCGCTTCAACCAGCGCGTCCTGATCGATTGCAGCGCCCCGACCCACATTGACCACCAGGGCGTCCTGGGGCAGGAGGGCAATGCGCTGACGGGAGAGAATCCCTGTGGTCTCCGGTGTGCCCGGCAGGGCCATGATGAGATGGTGCGTCTCTGGCAGAACCTCATCCAGGGCGGAAATTGAATAAACCTGATCAAAGTGCTCTGGGGCCTGCCTGCCGGAGCGGCTAAGGCCAATAACCTGAGCGGCCCCCATGCCGTGGAGCCTGTCTGCCACATTTCGACCGATGTTGCCGGTACCCAGGACGGTGAATCGGCTGTCCCGGATGGAGCGAATAGGAAGGTGATTTTCCCAGGAGCGGTTGGCTGTGATTCTCTCATAGGATGGCATCTGCCGGAGCAGCATCAGCAGCACCATGATGACGTGTTCGGCAATGGTGACGCCGTAGACGTTGGAGTTTGTGAGGATACAGTCGGGATTTGCAAAGAGGGTAGGGTCCTCGCAGTAGGGGTCCACACCGGCGAAGGCGCAGCAGTACCATTGGAGGGTGTCCGGGGCTGCGCGCAGCAGGTCTGGGGAGTGGGCATAGAGAATCTCACAGTTCTGGACACAGGCCTTGGCCGCTTCCAGCTGATCCAACGTGAAGAAATGGGGAACAAAGCCCAGGGTATCAGCGGTTTTCCGCAGCTGCGCCCGGTGGTCGGCAGTGAGGAATTCCTGATAGATGCAGATATTCCGGCTCATGACAAACCTCCTGTTCTCTTACAGATCGCCGCTGCAGTAGTAGCCGCAGAGCTTTTCGGCAGCCCGCATTCCGTCCGCTGCGGCGGAGAGAATGCCGCCGGCGTAGCCGGCACCCTCACCGCAGGGATAGAGGCCCCGGATGGTGCACTGATAGCTCTCATCTCTGGGAACGCGGATGGGAGAGGAACTGCGGCTCTCCACAGCGGTTAGAATGGCGTCTGGAGTATCGTAGCCCTTGAGCTTGCGGCCCAGAATGGGCAGAGCTTCCTCCAGCGCGTCAGTGATGAACCGAGGCAGGCAGTCGTGGAGATCGGCCCAGGTGACCCCGGGGCGATAGCTGGGCTTCACAGTGCCGGGGCCCTGAGAGGGACGGCGGGCGAGGAAGTCCTCCACCCGTTGGGCGGGGGCTTTGTAGTTTCCGCCGCCCAGGGTGAAGGCGGCCTCCTCCAGCTTGCGCTGGAAGGCCACACCTGCCAGGGGATCATCACTGCCAAAGTCCTCGGGGGTGACATTCACCAGCAGGGCACCGTTGATGTTCTCCTGATCTCTGGCAAATTCACTCATACCGTTGGTGACAACCCGGTTTTCCTCGGAGGCGGCGGCTACCACCATGCCGCCGGGGCAGACACAGAAGGAGAAAGCGGAGCGGCCGCTGTCCAGGTGGCAGGAGAGCTTATAGGTGGAGGCGGGCAGGCCGGGAAAACCGGCGTAGTCCTTGTATTGGGCCGCGTCACAGATGGACTGGGGCTGCTCAATCCGCACGCCCACGGCAAAGGGCTTGGCCTCCAGGGGAAGCCCCTTTTCCCGCAGCAGGGCAAAGGTGTCCCGGGCGGAGTGGCCAGGGGCCAGGATTAGCTGCTCGCAGGGCAGCGTATAGGCTCCGCCGGGACTGTCCACAGTGATGGAAGTCAGCTGGCCGTGCTCTGCGGTAAAGTCTGCAAGACGGCTTTCGAAGCGGATGTCGGCACCCAGGTCCATGAGCTTCTGACGCAGAGCTTGCAGCGTCACATGGAGATAGTCTGTGCCAATGTGGGGCTTGGCGTCGATCATGATATCCTGAGGAGCACCGCAGGACACCAATTCCTCCAGAATAAAGCGGTGACGGGGGTCTTTTGTGCCGGTGCTGAGTTTGCCGTCAGAAAAGGCGCCGGCACCGCCCTCACCAAACTGGACATTGCTGGTGAGATTCAACTCACCGCTGGACCAGAAGTGATCAACATCGGCTTTCCGCTGTTCCACCGGACGGCCCCGCTCCAACAGAATGGGACAAAGGCCGGCTTTGGCAAGGACCAGGGCTGCAAAGAGACCGGCAGGACCGGCACCCACCACCACGGGAGGCACGGCGGGAGCAGACATGGGAGCAGGCAGCAGATAGCCGGGCTTGCGCTGGATGCGGCTGACTTTTTTGCTGTGGCAGCGCTTGAGAACCATGGGCTCATCCTTCACAGCGACCTCCACGGAGTAGACCATATACACGCCATCCCGTGCGTCGATGCTCCGGCGGAGAACCCGAACGGAGGTAAATTCCTTTTCCCGGATCTTCAGGATGCGGGCGGCCTCGGCAGTGAGCTCCTTCATCCCTTCACCGGGCTGGATTTTCAGATTGTCAATTTTCAGCAACGCAGTTTGATTCCTTTCCGATTGTATTGGATTTGTTTTATCATATCACATCAGGGACTGCGGGGACAATATTTACGCCTGTTTCTCCGTTCAAAATTCATTCAAGAACTTTTAAGGCTTCTTTAAGATAAAACATATACAATACAAAACAAGATCAGAGAAGCAGAGAAGTTTTTGAGGCGAATCGGAAAACTTCATACTTTCGACACAATGGTTTGGTATCATTGATACTGAACCTGGATAAAGTTTCAGGAGGACGCATATCATGTATAACGATGAGCAGAATCTATATCATTACACCTATCGGAAGGACGGCAGCGAGGATCCTTACCAGAACGGTCAGGTGCCGCCTCAGTCTTCTGTCCCTCCCGTTCAGGAGATGAAGCCTGTGAAGAAAAATCGAATGGGGCTGAAGATCACCGCTTTGGCGTTGGCCTGCGCTCTGGCGGGCGGCGGCATTGGCGGCGGTGTGGCGTGGTACCTGGGCAACCGCCCCGGTGAGACCAGCTTCAACATCTCGGACCGCCCGGTGGCGGAGGTCACCATCAATCATGTCAACAACGGAAAGGATCCTATGACAGACGCGGAGGTCTATGCCGCCAACGTCCACAGCGTGGTGTCCATCAACACCACCATTAATGAGGGAATTAACTTTTTTGGTCAGCCCACCATGTCCGCTTCCAGCGGCTCCGGCTTCGTGCTGACGAAGGACGGCTACATCATTACCAACTACCATGTGGTGAAAAACGCCGAGACGGTCAAGGTGAATATGTATGACGGCACAACTTATGATGCCGTGTATATCGGCGGTGACGAGGAATACGATATCGCCGTCATCAAGGTACAGGCCAAGGATCTGCCCACTGTGGTTCTGGGTGACAGCAACAAGCTGAATGTGGGAGACCGGGTCCTTGCGGTTGGTAACCCACTGGGCGATTTGACCTTCTCCATGAGCGGCGGTATGGTTTCCAGCGTCAACCGGGCCATCAATGTGTCCGGAACTCCTTTCAATATGATTCAGACGGATACCTCCATCAATCCAGGTAACTCCGGCGGCCCGCTCTTCAACCAGTACGGCGAGGTGGTGGGCATCGTATCTGCCAAGTATTCCAGCTATGCCAATCAGTCCGTGGAGGGTCTGGGCTTTGCCATTCCCATGAATGATGTGAAGGCCATGGTGGAAGACATCATTACCAACGGTTATGTTACAAACAAGGCTTTCCTGGGCATCAGCCCCGGCTCCATGAATGCGGAGCTGGCGGCGCAGTTCCGCTACGATGTGGACGAAGGCGTATTTGTCTACGCCGTGGAAAAGGGCAGCGCGGCCGAGAAGGCTGGCCTCAAGATGGGCGATGTGATTCTCAAGGTGGATGACAAGGATGTGGCTACGCTGGAGGAATTCAACGTGGTGAAGAAGCAGTATGCCGCCGGTGATACGTCTACCCTCACCATCTACCGCGATGGCAAGGAGCAGACAGTGGACATCGTCTGGGATGCTGCACCCAAGGAAGAGGAGAAGAAACAGGAGCAGCCCGCTCAGAATCAGGAGACACAGCTGCCCCCGCCCAACGGCTTTATGAACCCCTGGGATATGTTCAACTACTTCTTCGGTTAAAATTTGTGTATTCGGAGTCGCCTTCCTGTGAGAAAACGGTTGGCTGTGGCAGCTGCTGCGGCAAGGCCAAAGGCTGTTGTAAACAGAAATGCGGTCTCCTGTTGCGGAAAGTCCCGCTGCGCTTTTACCAGAGCGTGGCGGGACTTTTTTGCACAGCAGAAACATGTCGGGCGGTCGAAAAACTGTGCGACAAACTTTTTTGTGAACAGCGGGAAATGTGTGCAAGGGGATAAGCCCCCCATGCACGTAAAATCCTTTACGATTCCAAACTTCCTCCACAAACTGGAATGGCGGCGTACCAGTTGGTACGCCGCCATGTGTCAGCTTGAACCTTCCTCAAAATGCAGAGTGCCGAAGTCGCCTCTGCGGTGGAAGTCTGGAGTATCACTGGACATGGGAGCCCAGGACAGGAAATGAGGAAATTCTGTCTTGTCTCCGCACTTGTAGAAATTTCCGCCGGCGTCCCCAGTAAAGGTGTAGTCAGGGAAAAAGACCCGCAGAAAGTCCAGCGAAATCTCGTACTCCACGCCCCAGCCGTCCTTGGTCTGGAAGGACCGGAAGGCAAATTGCTTGATGGCATCCTTGGGGACCAGACGGATCCGCGTGGCCCGGAGAGTGCCGAAACTGAGACTCAACGCACCCAGACGATTCCACTCAAAGTTGAAGTACCGATCATCATCCACCTGGGGCGCGAAGAAGAATTCCAGACAGCTGTCCGTGCAGACCTGATCCAGCTTCCCGCTGAGGGTGGCACGAATGGGCTGCTCTGCCGCAGTCATGCGGACATGAAGCGCTCTGCCGTCACAGCTTAGTTGACCCTGAGCCCGAATGGAGGTCTCCGGTGTCCAGCCGCAGTGGGTCAGTTCCGCGGCGGGGACAGAGGTCCAGTCAGTCTGCGCCTGGAAGGGGATGCAAAGGCGCATCAGTCTTCGTCCCGGAAGACGATGTTGCCGGGCTCGGCGCTTTCAATGATGGCCAGAGACTTCAGGTTCACACCTGCGGCACGCAGGCGGTCACCGCCGCCCTGAAAGCCCTTCTCCACAGCACAGCCAATACCCACCAAGGTGGCACCGCACTTGTCGACGATGTCGCACAGACCACGCATGGCCTCGCCGTTTGCCATGAAGTCGTCAATGATCAAAACCTTGTCGTCCGGGGAGATCCACTCCTTGGACACCAGCAGAGTGACCTTCTTCTTGTAAGTGTAGGAGAAGATCTCACTCTGGTACAGACCGCCCTCAATGTTGTCACTCTTGGCCTTCTTGGCGAAGATCATGGGCTTGTGGAAGTGCTGAGCAACGATGGCGGACAGCGCAATGCCGCTGGCCTCAGCGGTGAGAATCATGGTAACCTCGTCCATGTTGAAGTGGCGGCCGAACTCCTCTGCAATGTGGTCCATCAGCTCCGTGTCGATGCGGTGATTCAGGAAGCCATCTACCTTAATGATGTTACCGGGCAGTACTTTCCCCTCTTTAACGATGCGCTCTTTCAGCTCCTGCATATGCAAGTTCCCCCTTGACCTTATTGTTAAATTTGTGAAATTTCATTCGTTTTCAGCGCCCATAGAGACTCTGTGTTCCCTTAGCTGAAAATACATCATCTATTATCTACAATTTACGACAACTTTGCAACTGCTTTTCCCAATAAAAACTGAGAGTTCCCGACAAGACGCAAGACACTTCTTTGTACAGGATGGACAAAAAAGACCCATACCTCGCCGAAGCGGGATATGGGTCTTTGGCTCTGAAAATTACTTGCCCTCCACCTTGTCGGCGGCGGCGTCCAGCCAGGAGCCCTGGAAGGACTCGATGTCACCCTTGTCGGTCAGAGCGGCCAGCGCGGGATCAATAGGCATCTCAGCCAGCACGGGCAGGTTGTGGCGCTGAGCGGCTTCGGCGGTCTTGCCTTCACCGAAGATGTGGATTTTCTTGCCGCAGTCCGGGCACTCCACATAGCTCATGTTCTCCACCAGGCCCAAGATGGGCACTTCCATCATCTCAGCCATCTTAACAGCTTTCTCCACCACCATGGAGACCAACTCTTGGGGAGAGGCGACAATGATGATGCCGTCCAGAGGGATGGACTGGAACACGGACAGAGACACGTCGCCGGTTCCGGGAGGCATATCCACAAACAGATAGTCACAGTTCCAGAGAACATCCGTCCAGAACTGCTGGACCACGCCAGAGATCACGGGGCCGCGCCAGATGACGGGGTCGGTCTCGTTGGGCAGCAGCAGATTGGTGGACATCACCTGGATACCTGTCTTGGAAGCAACAGGGTACATACCCAGATCGCTGCCCATGGCCTGCTCGTGGATGCCGAAGGCCTTGGGAATGGAAGGACCGGTGACGTCGGCGTCCAGAATGCCGACAGAGTAGCCGCGTCGACGCATGGTGACAGCCAGCTGGCTGGTGACCATGGATTTGCCAACTCCGCCCTTACCGGAAACAATGCCGAACACCTTGCCGATGTGGGCATTTGGGTTATGCTCTTTCAGCAGGGACTGCGTTTCCTGCCGCTCGCTGCAGGTTTCACTGCAGGAAGAGCAATTATGGGTGCATTCGCTCATTTCGCTCCATACTCCTTAATAATGAGATATTATATTCGTATATCTTATACCGTCATCCCAGTTCCGTCAACTGTTGTACAGAAACTTCGGGATTTTCTCTAAAAAAGTCCGCTTCTCGACTATGGCAGGTGAAAAGAAGTACCTGACGGCCTTTGGCGGCCTCCTTCAGCCAGTTCAGTGCGGCCACACAGCGCTTGTCGTCAAAGTTTGCCAGGGCATCGTCCAGAATCAGTGGAATTTCCCGATCTGCGGGGAGTACCAGATCGCATATTGCCAGACGAGTGGATAGATAGAGCTGGTCCAGAGCACCGGCAGAGAGCAGCTGGGCATCCCGGCTGATGGCATCACCCTGGGGTTGGACAGAGAGGTTCAAGGCCCGATCCAGGCTGACACTGTTGTAGCGATCGCCGGTTAGCTCTCGGAAGATGGCGGCGGTCTGCTTGCCCAGGGCTGGAGAAAAACGGGTCTGAATCGTGGAGTTGGCACATTCCAGGGCCTTCATCGCCAGCGTCAGCGCCTGGTACTCGGCTTCCAGGTCAGCAATTTCGCTGTCCAGATGGGCGGCGTCAGAGCGCAGCTCCACCGGATTGCCGCCGGCATGGAGGTGACCGGCCAGACGGTCAGCGGCAGAACGGGCTTGGGCAAGGGCGGCGTGCACCTGAGAGAGCTCCTGCTCCACCTGTTCCCGTGTGCGGAGAGGGGCGGAGGCGGGATGGTCCTCTTCGTCGGCGGGAAGCCGATCCCCCAACACATCCCGGCGCAGGCGAGACTCCTGAGCAGCGCGTTCAGCATCGGCCAGTTCCTTGCGCAGAACGGCACAGCTGCGGAGAAGTTCGTCGGCAGAAGAGAGATCGAAGGCGCTGGGAGCAAAGCGGCGAATCTCCAGCAAAATGGCCTGCTCATTGGAAGACAGGGAGGCATAGAGACTGTCCGCAGCAGCGGATTTGACCTTCAGCGCTTCCTGGGCTTCGTCCAGCACTTGCAGCAGAGCTCCATAATCGTCTGCCATGTTGTGGATGGCAGTGGGATCGTCGGTGCCGAAACGACGGGTCAGAGCGGCCTTCCAGGCTGTTCGTTTTTGATACCGATGCATCATCATCAGCAGCAGGATGACACAGATGCCGGTCAGGCCCACCAGACCAATAGAAAAGACCATGGGACTGGGCAGGCTTTTGCGGAAATACGTCAGTGCACCCAGGGCCGCCAGCGCTGCAATCAGGAGGGCCGGAAGCAGAGGAGACGATTTGGGCGCATTTTTGGCAGCTTCCCGCTGGGCACTTTCTGCGCTTTGACCGGCAAAGGGACTCTCATTGATGGGAGCCTCTGCCCGAAGGACCGCTTTCATAGCCTCGTCACGCTCGGCCCGGGCCTTCTCCACATTCTTGCGGGTAGACTGGATGTTGACCAGGGCACCCCGAAGGCGACCAATGTCATGGTTGTCTGGAATGCGGGCGTCCTGAAGGCGTCTGCGCATAGCCTCGGCTTTGGCGTTGGCCTGGGAGGCGGCTTCTTCAGCGTCAGTGAGGGCCTGACGCTGTTCCATCCGCTCCCAGTGGGCACATAGATCCAGCTCTGCCTGGAGACGCTGGGCCTGCTGCTCCATTTCGGCCACCTGGCTGTGTGCGTTAGCCAGTTCGGCCTCAATTTCGGAGATGTGAGAGAGCTGCTGTTCCCGTTGGGCGCGCTGGGCTTCCAGTGTGGGCAGCAGACCGGTCTTGTTATGGCGGCGGCGGTTCAGCTGCTTTTTCAATGCCTCGGTTGCCTCTGTATAGGAAGAGTCCTCCTCACCAGAGGTGATGAGGGAGGCAATGCGCTTTTCTAAATCCGGATCCTGCCGAATGACAAGACCTGCCTGGCGGATAAAGGCACTGCGCTCGAAGACCTCTCTGCTGACGCCCAGAATGGCTTCACCACAGTTCTGACTGGTTAGGCCTGGAACCTGTTCGCCGGTGCCTGTAAAAACAGCGTCAAATTCTGCCATGGGAGCATTGGGACGCTTCGTATCACGGGTAAGCGTGACCTCACGCTGCCCCACTTTCATCTCAATGCGGCCGGACATGGGGGCACCGGACCAGGGAGTATATCGATTTTTATCAGCAATGTATCCGGTGCGATCTCGTTCCCGGCTGTTCATGCCATAGAGCATAGAGACAAGAAAAGCACACCAGGTGGATTTACCGGTTTCATTAGGGGCTTCTATAATATTCAGGCCATCCTGCAGCTTCAGAGTTTTTCCCTGCAGCTTGCCGAAGGTGGCCTGCATGGAATGAATTTTCAGAGCAATCCCTCCTGCACACACAATATATAATAGAGGCATTATATCACCTGCTGCTGTGTTTGCCCAGCCCCTTTGTCCACATGCACATAGGATTCCTGATAAGCCAGCGAAATACCTGGTATTAAAAAATTTGAGAAAATAGGAAAAATATGTTGACAAACGTGGAATGGTAGTGTATTCTAACAAAGCTGTCTCGTGGAGCGGCACTGCGTGAGTTAAGAATGAAAAATGAACTTGATTGATTCAAAAAAATTCTTGACAATGATCGCTGCATTTGATATCATAATCAAGTTGCTGCTACGGCGGTGAAGAACAAATTGAAAAGATTTGAAAAAGTCTTGACAATGAGTTCCAAATATGATATCCTAAACAAGTTGCTGACGATAGTCAGAAATGCTGAAAAGCTTCGAAAAAACCTGAAAAAAGTTCTTGACAAGTGATTCGCAATCTGCTATACTAAGTAACGTTCCGCATCAAGCGGTATGTACCTTGTAAATTA
>JAHHSA010000024.1 GCA_020025475.1 Oscillibacter sp. | reverse complement strand
GTGAAAGAAACCTGGCTTGTGCTTGACGCACAGCCAGGTTTCTCGACAGTCTGAGCGGCGTGACTTCGGTCACGCCGTTTTTCCGTTGGATACAAGAGAACCCCCAGTTTTACTGGGGGGAAAATCTTCAGATACAAGAAATCCTCCTTTTGCTAAAATAGATGCAGGTTTGCCGACCGCATCAAAGCAAAAGGAGGATTTGTCAATGAATGACATGAATAGCTTATCACATTCGAAATGGAGATGCCAGTATCACATAGTATTTGCACCAAAGTACCGAAGACAAGAAATTTATGGGAAGATCAGAGCAGATATAGGAAAAATACTGAGGAAGTTGTGTGAGCAAAAAGGCGTAGAAATTATAGAGGCAGAGGCTTGCCCAGACCATATCCATATGCTAGTGAGCATTCCCCCAAGCTTAAGCATCACCTGATTTTATTATAAATATTTTCTAATATTCCCATTATTTTGTCCACCAGCCAGGCTGATTTCTGGTTGCCCGTCCGCCTTCTTTTTTGAAACGGAAGGTGAATCCAAGTACCTTAGCTTTTCTCACCGTTTCAGAAAGTTCATGACCACCGATGATCCAGAGGCTGCCGCCGTTTGCACGCTTGTCTACATACCGAGTTCCGGTGGTTTCAAGCAAAGCAATGATGTCTTCAACATCCGGGGCAGGCACGTCCATTCCGGGGAGCATCATTTGTTCCGGTTTGGCGTCCTGCATATCCAGAAGGGTCATCTGTTCCGGTTCAGGTTTATTCTGACTGACTTTTGCAGCGGGTTTCTGAGTCGGATTTACGATAACGGCAGACCTTTTGACCGTCTCAGGGATAGCAGCTTCGGGTACAGGTGCAGACTCCGTTTCGACCGCCAATGGTACTTCTGGAGTGTCCACATTACTTGCCTCGGAGATCTGATTTTCATTCTGAAGAGTAAGTTCTTCCGGCTCCACAACAACAGTACCAATTACATCGTTTTTGGGGTCCAGAGCTGCTGCGACAGTCCGTTCATCGAGGTCTGGATCGTCCTCGTCATCCTGATGAATGATTGCATATGCACGCTGTTTTACTCGCTGCAGCAGCTCCGTGTCTCTACCATCCACATCCTGTTTGACAGAGGCCTCTTCAGGCTCGATACCATCTTCGGTCAGTTCCGCAACAACACGTTCCATGGCTTTATCGGGATCACGGTAGTACTCGCTGCCCCGGATGCGGATAAACTGCCAGCCAAGACGTTCCAGAATGGTCTGGCGCTCCATATCTTCCCGGATCTTATCCTCTCCGCTATGCCAGCGCTCACCATCGCATTCGATAGCCACCTTTTTTCTGCCGCAAACTGCTACCATGTCCAACCGGTAGGCGCCGACTTTCCACTGCTGTACCAGATGATAGCCTCTAACCGTCAGGAATCGGGCCACTGCGGATTCGAAGGGGGACTCGGCCTTTGCCTCGATTTTAGCGTTGGTTATAGCCACGGATTCAGGATTCAGGGAATAGTCAATCAACATTTTGCGAATATCACCCGGCTTGAGATCATTTGCCGGATCGAGGGAATCCACGACCCACAGTTGATCTTTGGCTCGGCTGGCGGCAACATTATAGCGCTTTCTGTATGCGTCATCCACGCCGAATGCCTGTTTGGATACAGGACCACTGCCGTTGGCACAGTCCACAACGCTCAGGAAGATGACATCGCGCTCATCACCCTGGAAGTTCGAGGCGTTACCGCAGAGAATTCTTCGTTCGCTGACATCCTTGGGGTCAATATGAGAATAGATTTCCTCCTGAAGCTTTTTGACTTGCTCATCACCCAGAAGAGAAATGATGCCGAAGGTCTTTCCGGCGTACTCAGGCTGCTCCATGCAAGCCTGCATCAGTGCCACAACAGCCTTAGCTTCATTGGGGTTGGTCTTGCCGATACGTTCACCATCTGCGACCCGGTAGTTCACCACTGCCGGCAGAAGAACACTGTTGCTGCAATCTCTCAAAGGCTTGATTTTGAAATCATAGGAAAGCCAGTTAGAAAATCCGATGATTTCCGGTACACAGCGGAAATGTTCATGGAGCATCAAAGGCTGGAATGTAGTTGCGGCAATATCATAGATAGACGTCTTCGCATCATACAGGTGGTCGTTGGGGATCTTACCTGCAATGTACATTTCCTTCAGAACGTTCATCTTGTCCACCTGAACGCCGACCGCCATAGGGCTGACTTGCTTATCATCACCAACAATGACGAGTTTTCTGCCCATATACAGAATCGCCAGAGAAGAAATATCGGACTGGCTGGCCTCATCAATGATGATAATATCGAACTTATTGGTGCGTGGATTCAAGCTTTCCAGTGCCTTTCCGATAGGCATGATCCAACCGGGAACAGCGCTCTGGCACTTCACCATCAGCTCACGGGCTTTTGCTCGATACATCGGCGCATTTTTGCCTGTTCCCTTACCAATTTTCTTGACAGTCTGTTTCCAGCCAATCAAAGCCTGCTTCATGCTGATGTCGTGTTCCGTTCTCCGCAAAAGGTTGTACCAGGCAGACTTCTCTGCATATTTTGCGGTAATGCGGCGGTACTCCTTACTGAGAGCAAGGCTACGCTTTTGCAGCTCAGGGAAGGGCTCAGCGATGATTTTCTCAATGATTCCATAATACTGTTTCCATTTCCATGCATCAGCAATATCGCTGGGTACACCAGATTCGCCATGGATTCCATCACGGCTGCGAATAGCATCTGCCCACTGAGGTGCGACCGGAGCGAGACGGTTCAGATAATCTTCACGCTTGGCCTTCAGGTCCGCCTTGGCATAAGTTTCCTCCAAAACAGCAAAGGCATTCCGATAGGTACGAGAATCGTATGCTTCTGCCGCCACGAGCAATGCTTTGCAGACATCAGAATACATACGCTTTCCAATCTGAAGGATACTGCGATTTTGATCCAATTCTTTCTGGGTATCCGCAATCGTCTTAACGACTTCAAAAATATTGCAGATGTTGGGAATCGTATCGCCGAGTGCCATCAGAATTTTCTCTGCGGACATAATTTCGGAATCCAGGGGATTACTCTGGAAAATGATGTCACAAGGCAAGCCAACCGCACTCATGCGCATGGTCAGCACTTCGTATTCGTTTTGGAACCAATCCAGATAGCGCTGGATGTAGGGAATATAGTTTGCTGCCACACGCTCCGGCTCCAATGCATCCAGATCATAGAAGGCAGGAACGCCATGTTTGGCAATCAGATCATTCCAGTAAGAAGCGCACTGATCCCGCATGGATTTCATTTCCATGACATGGAGAATCAGTTGGCAGTCTTCAGCAGTCTGAGGCTGCTGTCCATTCACAGTCGCACCGTTCAGAGCAGCTTCCAGTTGTTTATTGAACATCAGAGTCCATTTGCTGATTTTTCCGCCCTGGCTGTATTTGTTCAGCAGCTGCTTCATGGCCTCTTCAAAATGAGCGTCTTGGCTGAGAATCTGGACTTCCTTTCCAAACTTTTCAACGGTCAGATTTTCTGCATATACAGATGTATCCTGAATCTGCTGAACCAAACGAAGCCACAGCTGCTTGTAGGCAGCACCTTTTTTGCCGTCCACAGCGCAGTGCTGCATCCAAGGCTCGACTTTAGGAAATTCCGAAACATAGTTTCTTAACTGGTCAACAGCCTTTTCTTCTGGATAATCCAGCGTCAACAGACCAAACGGCGTCCGAATAAGGATCTTGCTTTCAGCAGGCAAATTCTGGACTTCCCAATTCTTATTATCAGAAATAGCTTTCAAATGCGCCCTTGCGGAATCCAACGAATTGCAGTTCTCCTCAAAACGATTGGGAGACATGACATCTTCCGGATTCGGAAGCTCATGGTCGAACTCGGATTCATCCGCTGTCGTAATGACCCCATTACTCCGATACAACTCAGACAGCTCTGCAAAACTAAGGGGCAACGGTTCATAGAGATGAACTTTTCCAGGAATATAGGACAGCGTTTCGCTGTTCTCCTGGACAAATTTCGCAGCTTCAGACGGGGAAATATCTTCTCCGTTATAGACAATGCAGTTGCATTCCTGATTGATGATGGCGAACAGCTTTTTTCGTGTGTCCGCAAGATCACGAATGATCTGCTTCCGCTCCTGCCCCAGAGATTCCATTTCTTTTTTGACTTCAAAAGAGGTGTACTGAGACATATAGCTCGTAATTCCATCAATGGACTTTTCCATATCCACATTAGAATCATCCAGCATGGAAACACACAGGCTTTGCAGACCAGGCGCAACTTTTTCCTTCAGTACACTTAATGCTTTCTGCGTATGACTGGTCACAAGGACGCTTTTCCCTTGAGCCAGGAAGTGTCCCATCAGGTTTGCAATGGTGTGTGTCTTACCGGTACCGGGAGGGCCTTGCACCAAAACGGCATTATAGCGTTCAATCCGTCGGGCAATCTCCAACTGTTCCTTATTGGCTTCTTTAGAAAGCAGAATGTCTACACTCTCTCCGCCAACAGCTGCAAGCTGCTCCTCAATAGAGATTTCGCCGGTATCTTCCGGAATATCAATTTTTCCGCCCTCAACAATATCAGCAATAGGAGCAGGAACCTCTCCAGTTTCCTCAACATGCTCAATAATTTGCTCAATGGCTTTCAGTGCTCCGTCCATGCGCTTTCGCAAGATATAACAGGGGTTGCGATACATCAGCAGACGCTCTTTTTTCTGCCAGTTATCAGGGATACTTTCTTCTGCATAAATACTTTCCGAGGAAAGCTGATGAATAAAAACCTTGAAAAATACCGGTAATTCGTTACGGTCCAGGGGATGGTAGTCATTTTTGTGAAGATCATCCCGCATATGGTTGATAGAGGACAGATTAATTCCGTCCATACTCTGGAACATAACGGTGTACAGTTCCGTTTCTACATCCGTGTCCGTAATGTAAATCGTGTTTTCGACTGCATCATGGCGAATTTTCACACGGCGGGTCAAAATCGGATGATCCAGTTCCGGCATATCCCGATCTTTGATGAAGCCGTCAGCAACGACCAATTCCAGCGTTTCGGAATCACGATCCAAATCAATGCTGATTTTATAGAGTTCCGAGAAGAAATCTCGGGTTTTGGCAAGAATCTTCTGCTTTGCAGCCCATTTCTCTCGTTCTTCTGTCCAGGCACGAAAAGCAGCTACTCGTTCTTCACTATCGGTGAAGAGTTCCTTATAAGTGTGGTTTTCCTCATCAATGCGCTCTCTGTCATCGTCGGAAAACTCTTCCGGAAGCGGTATCTTTTCCAGAGGCTGGAGAAGGAACTCCTTATTCCTTGCCTTGTAACGGTAGTCATTCCATCCCCATTCAAGCCAGTTTTCGAAGCTGGGATCAGGATTAGGGCAGCTTTGGAACTCAGGCTTGTGGACAGACAGCAACATATCCGTTGTATTTTCTGCGTCTTCCTCTTCTACCCGATCTCGGTAATACACCCTGATATTTTCCGGGTCATCCGGGAGAGAACTGATTGAGCGCCACCACGGGTAATCTGATACCTTGAGCACCACTTTTTGCTTTAATTTATTTAACTCTTCTATAAACTTGAAGAGGGATACCACTTTTTCCTGTTTGGTGAATTCCTGTTTTACTTCACCGGTTGTAATCTTACTTTCCAAGATTACACCTCCCTTGCCATCATACATCTTTCTTACAGCTTGGAACGATCTCCATAATATCGCCTATATCACAGTTCAGGGCTGTACAAATTTTAACAAGTGTTTCTGTTGATACATTTTCGTTGCGTCCCATTTTCGCAATCAGTGCAGAACTCACTCCAGCAGCTTGCTGCAAATCTTTCTTTTTCATGTCCAAGTCGATTAAAAGCTTCCAAAGCTTTTTATAGCTAACTGACATTTTCATCGCCTTCCGTGATAGTAAATAGTTTAATTAGGATTATTATACATTATTTGATGCAATTTATCAATTTATTACACGATAGTAAAGAAAATTTTTGTAAAGTAAAAGGGAAAAGTAGTGTTCTCTTAGCAACAAAAATCAAATGATTACAAAAAACAGGCATCACCAAGATTTTCACCTTGGTGATGCCTGTTTCATTTTCAAACCCTGTCAGACAGATGCCATATATCCGTAATTTTTGCAGGTTACTGTTTTATGACCATTCATCTATCTCCCGGGCCGTTTTGCGCCGTCTGCAGCGTTCCGGCGACAGCGCCGTGGGGAAATAAAAAGACGTAAAGACGTTATGACATCTTTCTTCAAAATTCTCTTGACGTTATGACATTATGATGTCATAATAAATCGCAGTAATGACATCATGATGTCGGATAATCGGAGGAACTGTCGATGGAACAGGAGAAGAAGGTTAAACTTCTGGTTTATGCCACGGAGGATGAGCGGGCCCGTATCAAAATGGCGGCTGCGAAACTCCATATGAGCATGAGCCAGCTGATGTTGGACAGTGTGCTGGAGCAGGTTTCCAGCATTGAAGCGTTGGAGCAGAAGGGAGAGTGAAGCCCATGAAGACGATTGCAATTATGAATCAGAAGGGCGGCACCGGCAAGACCACCAGCGCGATCAACCTGGCAGGGGAACTGGCCTGTCGGGGGAAAAAGGTCCTGATTGTGGACATGGATACACAGGGCAACGCCACCAGCAATTTGGAATTGACCAAAGTCCCCCAGGCCACGCTGACGGACGTCATTGTGAACAAGACTGCCACTATGGCGGACACCATCTGCACAACCTCGGTGGACGGCTTGGACCTGATCCGGGGAGGCAGTCTGCTGGCCCCTGCCCTCTCTGCCCTGCAGGAGATGCCTTTCGGCCGGGATACAACCCTGCGCCGCCTGCTCCCCCAGCTGCCGGAGGATTACGACTTCGTGTTTTTCGACTGCTCTCCCTCCTTGGAATCCCTCTTCAATATCAATGTGCTGGTGGCTGTGCAGTATGTACTGATCCCCATTAAAGTGGACAAGAACTCCATTGAGGGCTACGATGTCATGCTGGAGACCATTCAGTCCGTGCGGGAGATTGCCAACCCTGACATTCGGGTGCTTGGCATCTTCATGACAGCAGTAGAGGTAGGGGCCGGTTTGGACCGGGAAATGATTGCAAATCTGCCCCAGCTGCTGCCCGAACTGGCTTTCAAAAACTATATTCGAAAGAATATCGACGTCAAGAAGGCGCCGCTGGCGCAGCTTCCTCTCTGCTGCTTCAGCCCACGCTGCACCGCAACGCAGGACTATGCCGCTTTAACGGATGAAATCCTAGAGCGGCTGGAGGGCTGAGTATGGCTGCGAAGAAGAGTCCTTCGATTTTCTCCACCTTGCAAAAGACCACGGAGAATGCTGCCGCAGTCAACGGCGAGTTTGCCCGCCAGCTGCCGGTAGATGCTCTCGAGAGCAACCCCCTCAATCGTTTTTCCATGGCAGAGGATGCGGAGTTCCTCTCCACAATGTCCTCCGTGGAAAAGGATGGTTTTCTGGACGATATCATCGTTACCCCCAGCGGTGAAAACCGCTGGCGGATCATCAGCGGACACCGGCGTGTGGCCGCCGCCAAAAAGCTGGGAAAGACCACAGTTCCCTGCAAGATCCGCCACTATGAGGATACCCTGTCCGAGCTGCGTGCTCTGATGGGCGCAAACCTGCACCGCCGGAACCTGACTCCTTTTGACCTGGCCCGCCAGCTGGAAACATTGCGGGAGGTTCTGCGCCAGGAGGGAAAACTGCCGGAAAACGTCAAAGATCAGGCAGAGCTGATGGCCCAGCAGACTGAACTGAGTCGGGCCACTGTGGAGCGGTATCTGGATCTGCTGAACCTGGACGAGACTCTGACGGAGTGGGCGGAAAGCGGGAAAATGACCATGACAGATGCCTATGAACTGGCCCGCCAGAAGAATCGTCCCCTCTATCCCATTGTTGAGGAGTACGTGGCAAAAAACGACCGGGGCGAGGACTTCCCCGCCTTGGTCCACCGGGCGATCGCCTGGGCAAAGACTGCCGACACGCCTGCGCCGGCTCCAAAGCCTGCCGCCAATCCCCTGCGGACGGTGGAGTCCTTTGGCCGGTCCGTCCGCCGCAGCACGGCGCAGCTCAAGGGCCTGGATCTGTCCGGTGAAGCGGACAAGGCAACGGCCCGCCGGAAGCTGGATACCTGCCTCTCCAATCTGGAAGAACTGCGCCGCACGGTGCTGGCTCTGAAATCCAGTCTGGAGGAGCAGGATGAAGACTAACCTTTGATGATACACAACAGGCCCCGGAGAGAAAATCTCTCCGGGGCCTAGATGCTTTCAGGCAGAAGGTGTGAAAATGGCCAGGTGGCAGATGTAGGAAAGTACTGCGTGCGTTTAGGGTTCCTGGCCTATTTTCACCCTTACATATTATTTTAACATATTTTACATAAAATATCAACAAATTGCTGCAGATGACACAAAATGCGCCCCTTATATTTGGCAGAATTTAGGAAATTTTTTGTGGCTGTATGCCAAGTAAGTTCATTTTTGATGTATTTTGTATTTAACGAAAAGACAGCAATAAAAGCGTGCCCCGATTGCGTCAAACAGCTGTTGTGTGATCTTATGAAAAAAACGCAACATTACAGTGCTTTTTGCCGAAATTCCTCTTTCGTTTTTTGCCATAATGTAGTACACTGAAGAAAGTTCGATTAAATTGACAGAAAGTCGGTGTTTTCATGTACAAATCCTCCAAGTACCGGGGGATATTCTTCATCATCCTGGCCGCATTCTTTTTTTCCTGCATGAATGTCTGTGTCCGGCTGTCGGGGGATGTCCCCACCATTCAGAAGAGCTTTTTCCGTAACATTGTGGCCTTTGTCATCGCTGGAGCCATCCTGCTCCGGGAGCGCAAGGGATTCCGCCCTGCCAACGCCAGCAACTGGCCCATTCTCATCGGCCGGGCCACCTTTGGAACCATCGGTCTGCTGGCTAACTTCTACGCCGTGGACCATCTGATGCTCTCTGACGCCTCCATGCTGAATAAAATGGCCCCCTTCTTTGCCGTGATCGCCTCTTTCCTGATTCTCAAGGAAAAGATCACCCCCGTCCAGGGCCTGACGCTGATTGGCGCCTTTGTCGGTGCGCTTTTTATTATCCGCCCTACTCTCAGTAACATGGATCTGGGGCCCTCTCTGGTGGGCCTTTTCGGCGGCCTCTGCGCAGGTACCGCCTACACCCTGGTGCGGCTGCTGGGCCAGCGCGGCGAACGCAGCTCCCTGATTGTGTTCGTCTTCTCCGCATTCTCCTGTCTGGTGGCCCTGCCCTTCCTGATTCTGGACTTCCACCCCATGACCATCCAGCAAACTCTTACGCTGCTGGGCGCTGGTCTCTTCGCTGCAGGCGGCCAGTTCAGCGTCACTGCTGCCTATACCAACGCCCCTGCCCGGGAGATCTCCGTGTATGACTACTCTCAGGTCATCTTCGGCGCAGTGCTGGGCTTTGTCATCTTCGGTGATGTGCCCGACCTGCTCAGCTTCGTGGGCTACGGGCTGATCATCGGCATGGCCCTGGTCAGCTTCTGCTATCATAACCATGCGCGCAAAGCTGCCTGAGCTTCCTGTCCAAAAGAGCAGCCTGACCCAACTGGTCACGCGGGCCAATGTGTATGAGGCATGGCACACTTTCCCGTTGCATCTGCAAGCACTCGTTCAACGGGGGCTTGTCGCCCTGCATCGTCCAGCTCGTTTTTTTACCGTTGCTCCATACGATAGCCAGACATTCAGCTGCTTATAATCATGAGCCTTGCAGGGGCCGTCTCTGCAAGGCTCATGTTTGCTTTTGTGGAATCTTTCTTTGTCGGTTTAGTGCCCGGAGGGCTTGCGGTCCAGGGCGTCATGCTCCGTGATCAGGTCGGCACGGACCAGCGTGAAAAAAATGATCAGCAGCGGGACAAGCGCCAGCCAAATGGCCTTTTCCTGCAAATACGCGCCCACAAAGCTCAGTGCCGCGCCGCCGCAGAAGAAACTCAGAAGCATGGTGAGGTGCACCTTGCCCCGGTGGGCCGCTGCGGCGTCATGCTTGCGCAGCACTTTCGCCGCTGCCACGCCCAGCTGGCGCACATGGTTGGTGCAGAATGTGGTAGCCATGGGAATCCCTTCGGCCTGCCGGAACGTGTTATATTGCATGGAGGCAAGGAAATTGATTACCACCTGAATGATTTGGTCAGGCACCGTCAGCGGCACAAATCCGATGATAAACAGGGTCAGGGCCTCCAGGCCAATGAGCCAGGTATCCCACCGGAGAAAATGCAGGCGCTTTACCGGTGAGGGCAAGCTCTCTGAGAGAAAGGTGCCCAGAATATAAGCGGTGATGGGGATCAGAAAGTAGAGGCTGTCCTTCCACCGGCCCTGGCCAATGGCAATGGACATGATCACAATATTGGCAGTCTGCGCATTACAGAAGACGCCCCCCCGCAGGATATAGGTATAGGCGCCCATCATGCCGGAGACTGCCATCAGCAGCTCAAAAACACCGGTGCGCTCACAGTGCAGATAGCGTTCATTCGATTTAGTCTGTTTGGATTCCATGGGATTTCCCTCCTGTCGGCTATCAGTATAGACGGACAGGGGTGGAATGTCAATTCTCCGTCTCTGGGTTCTGGCTGCTGTGGCTGTCCACAATCTCCACGCGAAACACATTGATGGTGTCCACGTCCGGACAGCAGAATGTAGCGGTTCCCGCCGGTTGACCGGGGATGCTGCCGCCGTAGCGGAGAATATCCACGTAGGGGAAGGCTACGTGCATTGCCATCGGGCAGACCTTTCCCCGTTCCGTATCAAAATCAAAGGACGCTCCCACCTGATGCCCCCGGTGGCAGGGATGAGGCCCCAGGCGATCGATGAGGGTCATTTTGATTCGCGGTCTGGCGCACATGGCGACACCTCCTGATGATTTTGGCTCTATTATACTCTGTCTGTCTCCTGAATTGCAATCAGCTCTGACAGCGGGATACGCGTCCGATCCGTCAGCTCCGCTACCCCGCAGGCCGCATCCAGGTGGCGGATGACGCCGGTGCGGGTCACGTAGGCTCCCCCGGCTTTTTTTGTATCCGGCACGAACCAGGTAAAGCTCCACACACCACCGCTCTCCACCGCCAGGCGCAGCCGGTGATTGAGCTTCTCCTGTTCCTCCTCGGACAGCTCTGCCCGCTGTTCTGTCAGCCGTGCCGCCTCCCGGACGGCATCCTCGTGACCGGTGAGAGCCGCAAAGGGGGCAAACTGTGCCGCCCGCCGCAGCCGGTCCATTGGTGGGTGATTTCGGGAGACGTGGTGGGGCAGATTCAGCAGATCATCGTAGGGGCCCTTCATGCTCGGTGTCCTCCAATCTGTCCGTTTCGCTCTCTGGCGGTGGCTCCGTCTTCCAGGTCAGTCCCCATCAGGATGGCGTTTTTTCCGTGCTTCTTGCGGATGGCCACCATCACCTCCTGCACCTGCCGCTCCCGACGGTCCTCTTCCTGATCTGCCGGAGTGGTGAAGAGGTTCAGCTGCTCCCCTGGGCCGGCGTCCTCCCGGTCCACGTGCCCGGCGGACAGCTCCAGCCGCCGCACCAGCAGCGTTGGATCTGTAATCCGATCAAAGAGCGGCAGCAGCGCACCCAGCAACTGCCGGGTAGAGGCTGTGCGCCGCTCCAGACGGACTGTCCCATGTGCGTGCTTGGGGATGGGGCGCCCATAGGGGTCTGTGGTGACTGGCCCACGGTAAAGAACCCGGCGGGCCGGGTCCAGCAGATTCTCCCGGTCGTACCCAACTGTCAACGTCAGCTGGTCGGTCCCCAGTCCCCGCTCCACCAGGTCCAGCGCCAGGGCTTCTCCCATCTCCCGGACTACCAGGCGGGCCTTTTTCACCGGATAGGGAGATTGAAGCACCTGTCCGGAGGCAATGCTGGCCGACTCCGGTCGGTAGGCCTTGACATCCGCCAGGGTGCAGGGCTCCCAGCCCCATGCGTGGTCGATCAGCAGCTCCGCATTGACGCCGAACAGACGGTAGAGAAGTTCTTCATTATAATAGGTATGCTCGCTGCCCATAGAGCAGCGGGCCACGTCCCCCATGGTGTACAGCCCGCTGGCCTCCAATTTTTTCGCCATACCCTTTCCCACTCGCCAGAAATCCGTCAGGGGCCGATGGGTCCACAGCTGCTGCCGATAACTCCGCTCGTCCAGCTCCGCAATGCGAACGCCATCTGCATCCGGCGGGCAGTGCTTCGCCACAATGTCCATAGCGATTTTGCACAGGTAGAGGTTTGGCCCGATGCCTGCCGTGGCGGTGATGCCAGTGGTCCGCAGCACGTCCCGAATCATCACCATGGCCAGCTGACGGGGTGTGAGGTGATAGATCTCCAGGTAGCGGGTCACGTCCAGAAATACCTCATCGATGGAATAGACGTGGATATCCTCCGGGGCAATGTATTTCAGGTACACCTGATAGACCTGGGTACTGATGTCCAGGTAGGTGCCCATCCTGGGCGGCGCCGTCACGTAGGACACCGCCAGCTCCGGATGTGCGGCAAGTTCCGGCGCCTGACAGGACTCTCCTGTCAGTACGCCCCCCGGTGCCCGCCATTTCCGGCGGGCGTTTTCCTCCCGGACCCGCTCCACCACCTCAAAAAGCCGGGCGCGGCCCGGAATGCCCAGAGCCTTCAGGCTCGGGGACACCGCAAGACAGATGGTTTTCTCGGTCCTGGCGGCATCCGCTACCACCAGATTGGTGGTCATGGGGTCCAGCCCCCGGGCCGTGCACTCCACGGAGGCGTAAAACGATTTCAGATCAATGGCAATGTACACAGCCATCCCAGTCTCCCCTTCTGCATAGAACATTTGTTCTTTTATTATACCACACATTTTGCAAAAGGGAACCGGAAAATTTCGGCACAGTATGTCCTGAGACAACGTCACAAATTGTTTTCATTCTCCCCATTGACAGTCGTTGAAATACCATGTAATATAGTATTATAAACTACATTACATGGTATTGGAGGAACTCCTATGAAAGTTTCACGTGTCCTGGTCCTGGGGGACTCCATATTGAAGGGGATTCAGGTGGACGCGTCCACGGGTCGCTACATTCCGAAAAATGAGATGAATTTACCGGGTTTTGAAGCAGAATTCGGCCTGACCATTGACAATAAATCCAGATTTGGGGCCACCTCCCTGAACGGTGAAAAGCTGCTGGAGCGGTTTTTGACCAAGGGCGAGCACTGGGACGCCGTGGTGATGGACTTTGGCGGCAATGAGTGCAACTACGACTGGGCGGCTATCGCCGCTGACCCAACCGGGGAACACTTCCCCCTGGTGACGGTGCCTGCGTTCCAGGCAAACTACCGGCGGCTGATCCGCACGGTAAAGGCCCACGGGATGCTGCCCGTTCTCATGACGCTGCCTCCTCTGATTCCCCAGCGATTTTTTGACTGGTGGTGCAAAGATCTGGATCAGGCTGCCGTAGAGCGCTGGCTGGGTGGTTCCTGCAATATTTACGCCCACCAGGAGCGCTACTCCCGGGCGGTGGAGCGTTTGGCCTGGGAGGAGCGTGTTCCCCTGGTGGATGTGCGCGGTGCGTTTCTGGAACACGGCCACCTGGATGAATTGATGTGTGAGGACGGCACCCACCCTAATTCCGCAGGTCAGGCGCTGATTTCCGGTGCCTTCCGGGACTATATCCGCCGCACGCAGGCCCGGCACATTGCCTGAGCAGCAACTCTGCCAGAACAACATGGACTGCAAGATGGAAAAAAGGACGTATCAGCTGCTGATACGTCCTTTTCCGTTTTTCAAACTCTTCTGAATGCTGTTGGTAAAGTTTTCTTTGATTGTGGGGCTTTCAGGGCTGCTCCGTGTGAAAAACCGCATCAAAGCCAGCTTTGTGATAGGTCTCAAAGAGGCGGACATAGGCGTCCGCCTTCTCCCGGCTCATCCGGTGGCGCACCGGCTCAAAAATGCCGTCACAGTAGGCCGTAGCCAAAATGTGCACCAGCTCCCGTCCTGCCGGAGTCAGGGAAGCGGCGTTTTGCCCTTTCCTCTTCAAATACTGATAAGCGTAGTGCTCTTCCATTTCCACCAGCTCATCCAGGTAGCCTGCGTACTCTGTGCCGTGGGCCGCCACCGCCAGCAGGTAGAACGCGTCAAAGTGATCATAGACGAAATCCAGCACCCGGGGATGGGTGTACAGAGAAAACGTAGTCTCCTCCCCCTCATCCTGCTGCAAGGTCTGGCTCAGCGCCTTTAAATCACTGGCCTCCGGCTCCACCAGAGCACGGAACAAGCCTTCCTTGTCACCAAAGCGGGTGTAGATGGAACCGGTGCTGGTCGCCGCGGCCTGTGCGATCTCACGGAGGGAGGCGTCCAGAAATCCTTTTTTCAAAAATTCTTCACGGGCGCAATCCAGGACCCTCTGTGAGACTCCTTTGATTTGACGTGCCATGGCGGTCCTCCAATTCAAAACAGCGTTTTATAAATCTGTTTTCAATATAAAGGACTTCCGAGCCTTTGTCAATCCTGTTTCACCGTGGTGTCTTCCGTCTGTTTCTCCGGTATTGCGGGCTGTACGCCCTGCTTTTTACGATGCCAGATCACAAAGCAAACCAGCAGCATAAGAGGCACTCCCAGCACCACCGCCATGACGATGGGATAAGGTGCTGCCTTGCGCAGGCTGATCTCTGCCTGGGTACCGGTCAGCTCAGCCCGGAGATAACTTCCCTCCCGGTGGGAGGGCAGCGCCTGCCAGGTTCCGCTGTCGTCCAGAATGTACAATTCCGTATGGTGATCAGGCGTTTTCACCCGTAGCGCGGTGAATGCCTGCTCTCCCTCCGGCAGAGACACCAGCCAGTGGCCCAGCTCATCACCTTCGGTTCGTTCCTCCACCGTCAGCACCGTCTCGGGACGGAAAGAGCCCTCGGCCAAAATGTTTCCATCGGGGCTGGAGGCCGTGGTAAGCCAAGGCGTGTACACAGCGGAAACGTCCAGATCAAACACAACCGGCTGCGTGCTGTCCCAGTCCCAGCTGCCATAACAGCAGGGGCGCTCCGGCACGGCGGGAACCTCATCCAGCACCTCTCCGTAGGACACAGCGACACTCTTGACCAGTCGGCCATTGGAGGTGAAGCGGACCCACAGCCTGGTAAACGGCTCGGGCAGACCGGGCAGCGTCATAAAGTCCTTTGCGGACAGGGGCGCCGCCTTGCCCTGATAGCTGATGCCGTCCACACCGCCCAGATCTGCGCTGAGGAACAGATTGTTCCGCAGACTGCCTGCGGCCTCGCCTGCAATGGCACCGCACCAGGCACCGGGCTCCTCAATCTTCACCATGGACCGGCAGTCCCGGATATCCATTCCACGGCCCGCAATGCCGCCCACCCGGCTTTGGCCGGTAAGGGCGCACTTTGCCCAGCTCTGGGCAATGACACCGTCAGAATAGCCGGCGATACCACCTACCTGCTGGCCGCTGGTGGACTCCACAGCGCCATAATTCTGGCTTCCCCAGACCACGCCCAGATCCATGCGGCCCACAACTCCGCCCACACTGTCCTTGCGGGCTGTGACGGTTCCCCTATTGACACAGCTGTGGGTGACGGCCCGGGTCAGATACTGAAAGCGCAGAGAACGGCTTCCAGTGGTATGGGCGTCATCTTCGGGGTCGAAATCGAATTCAATGGCCATGGCGCCGACGATGCCGCCCACATTCACGTCGCCATCAATGGCGCCATGATTGCGGCAGTCCTGGAGTCGGCCTCCGGCGTTTTCGTTCAGGTCTTCCTCAGAGAGATCTACCACCAACTCCGGATCTTTCACGCCCTCACCGGCACGGCGAATCACATCGGTCACTGCCCGAAATTGACGATTGATCTGCTGCAGATGGTCGGAGAGGGTGTCCCCGCCATGGAGGACGGTCTGGTTCATCTGTTTCATTTCCTCGTTCAGCGCGGCGAGATTCTCCCGCAGGGCATCCTCGGTTTCATGGAAGTCTGCGGGCAGCTTTGGCAGCTCCAGAGTGGGAAGGTCGCTCTGGACCTCCACGGCACGGCGCAGCTCCCGGAAAGCGTCGGACAGATGGTCCGCGCTGTGGGAGAGCAGTTCCATGGCGTTCTCCATCTGTTTGATGGCGTTCTCCACGCTGCCGCCTGCCAGCCCTGCCTTGTCCAGTGCTGCTTGAAATTGCAGCCAGGCTTCATTCGCCTGCTCTACAGAGTTGGGGACCTCCTGAATGATCGCCCCCAGCAGAGACAGGATGTGCAGAATCTCTTCCAGCTTCATGCCGGGCTGCAGCGGCATCGGCACGCCGGTTAAAAGAGTCCGCAGGGCCTGCTGAAGGGTTCGCAGTGCGTCTTCCAGCTGTTTCAGAACTGCCTGAACCTGATCCGGCACCTGACCGGCCTGCCCCATAGCGCGCTTGAGCTGTATCAGCGCGTCGGAAAGCCGATCCGCTGCGTCTTCCAGGTCCCGGCCCGCTCCAGGCAGGTCATCCAGGAATCGCTGAATGCGAGCAGACAGATCATTGGCCACGTCTACCGTGTCGTCTCCAAAATTTTCCAGATGGTCCAGCAGCGCCGAAATGTCCTCCCGCGCGCTTCCCGCCTGACCATTGATGGCACTCAGATGGTCGAAAATGGCCTGTCTGGTATCATCCGTGCTGTCCAGGGTATTTCCCAGCAGAGAATTCATCGTATCCAGCTCATGGGCCAGCTGCTGCAGGGTATCCTCCTGGTAGCGCAGCTGGGTGTACGGCTCTGCCTGACCGACGATACCGCCCACATCCTTTCGGCCCCGGACCTCGCTGTGGTTCACGCAGTCCACCATCTGACCGGACTGACGTCCGGCCACACCGCCTACATTGTAGCCCAGATGGGGATAGCCCACCAACCCATGATTGGTGCAGCTCTGCAAAAGGCCCGCGGAGAACCCGGCAACGCCGCCGGTGTCCGTACAGGTGGGCAGATTTTCCGCCCGGTTTAGTTGAGACCAATCCACATCCTCCAACTGGGCGTCCGGCTCCACTGCCTGGGTGTTGATCTGGCCCCGGTTGACGCAGCTGATCACCGCACCCCGATTTTCGCCGACCACACCGCCTGTAAAGTGTTCGCCCGAGACACCGCCGGAGACCATCTCGGACTGCTCGATGCGGCCCTCGGTTTCATTACAGCCCACCAGGCCGCCAACCGTCCCCTTGCCGGAGACAAAGCCCTCAAAACGGCAGTTCATGACGGTACCGCTGTTGCTTCCCACAATGCCGCCGATCACGGAGGACTTGCCCCCGGGTGTAACAGAGCCGCTGACCGTCAGGTTTTGAATCACAGCCCCTTCACGCAGATAGCGGAACAGGCCCTGATGGTCCCCCTCCCTGGTAATGGAAAGACCTTGAATGGTGTGTCCCTGTCCGTCCATCACTCCGCCAAAGGTGGGAATGACCACCTCTTCCGTCAGGGTCAGGTCGTTGTCCAGTACCACCGTCACGCCGTTGGACCAGGCGTCCAGACGGCAGTTTGTCGCAAGGTCTGCCCAGTCATCGGCGGTTTTAATATGGATGATGTTTTTGCCGCTCTCCTCCACAGCCATTGCCGTGGGGACGGCAGCCTGAAACAGAACCAGCAGGGCAAGGCAGCAGGCCATCAAACGGGTTTTCTTATTTTTCATCATGATGCCCCTCCTCTGCGGCAGGAAGCCGCTTTTCCTCCTGATCCGGTTTCTCCTCCAGAGAACCGGTATCAACCACGGCGTTCAGGCTGCCCTGAATGGTGCCGTGAATCTCCGCATCCACAATTCCGTTCACGTAGCCGCGGACACGACCGTGAACACGCAGGGTGCCGCTGGCCCGTTTGGTCACAATCGGCGCTTTCAGGATAAAGGAGGTCTTCTCAATAATCGTATCTCCCAACACCAGGATCTGGGGCAGAACACCCAGCACCAGCAGCATGGAAATCAGCGTGCCGCGGCCCAGGCATTCACCGATAGCGGTGATAGCCGGCTGAGAAGTGAGGAAATAGACCAGAATGCCTGCGGAGGCCAGCATGGTACCGGAGGTAACCACTGTAGGAAAGGCCAGATTCAGCGCCTCTACAATGGCCTCTTTGGGCGGCATTTTCTCTTTGAGTTCAACGTATCGGCTGGAAATAACAATGGCGTAGTCAATATTTGCGCCCATCTGAATGGATGTGACCACCAGGCCGCTGAGGAAGAACAGGTTGTTTTGCATCAGATAGGGGAACGAGAAGTTGATCCAGATACTGCCCTGAATGACCATAATCAGGAGCACCGGCAGGCCCGCCGATCGGAAGGTAAACACCAGAACGATGATCACAAACAGAGCGGACAAAATGCTGATCATCACATTATCCCGCTTGAAAGAAGAGGACAAATCCCGATCACTGGTGGACTCACCCACCAGATACACATTGTCATAGTATTTCTCGCCGGTACGGCGGAGTTCATCCAGGTAGTCAAACGTCTGCTGGCTTTCCTCCGGCAGGTCCAGGTGCAGCAGAAATCGGGAATAGTCGGAACCGGACAACTGTACACGGGCGTCCTCCAACTGTTCGTGCATATCGTCCAGCATGGAGTCCATATCCGCATCCAGCGTCAGGAAGCCCGCTTCCTTCTGATCGTAGATGAAAAAGACCATATCAATGAGGGGGATGCTGTAGTCATCCAGACCGCTCACGATCTTGCCGTAGTCTCCCTGATCGGCAGCATAGGCGCCGTAGAGCAGCTTGACAGCCTCATAATCGATGTCCAGCAGCTCGGAGAGCTGGCGGGGAGAGAGCGAATCGGTGAGCATATACCCGTCCATGGCCTCGATGTTGCCAAGGCCCAGGGCAGACTCTACATGATCCATTCGTTCCAGCTCAAAGAGCAGCTTCTTCTCCTTGGCGTAGTCTCCGGTAGGAACCAGCATGGCCATGATATTCTGGGTGCCAAAGTTTGTATCGATGGTCTCCTTGGCAATCTGGTCCTCGTTCTGGCGAACCGTGTGGAGTGTGGAGTAGCCATAGACGTAGGGGCAGCGGTTGGAAAAGAAAAAGCCCAGAATGACCAGCACCACAAAGATGGGCGGGATAATGTAGCGGGTCTTTACCGCCAGACGCCCCCAGGCATCGATTTTGGGAACAAAGTTCCGATGGTGGGTCTTGTCCATGCCCTTGGAGAACAGCATCAGCAGTCCCGGCATCAGAGTAAACACCGAGAACAGGCTGAAAAAGATGGACTTCATCAGCACCACACCCATGTCATAGCCCAGCCGGAACTGCATGAAGGTCATAGCCAGCAGACCGGAAATGGTGGTCAGGCTGGACCCGGAGATTTCCGGAATGGATTTGCTCAAAGCGTTGACACAGGCCTCACGGGCCGGATGATACTGCCGCTCTTCGGTAAAGCGATGGCAGAGAATGATGGCGTAGTCAATGGCAAGAGCCAGCTGTAAAATGACCGCCACAGAGTTGGTAACAAAGGAGATCTCTCCCATTAAAAAGTTGGTGCCCATGTTCAGCAGAGCTGCCACAATGAAGGTAATCAGCAGCACCGGGACTTCCAGATAGGTCTTGGAGGTAAACAGCAGGACGGTGACAATGATGAAGGCCGCCACCATCATGACAATACCAATCTCGTGGTCAAGCTGCTCGGCCTCGCTGGTACCTACGTCGGTGTCGACATAGGTATCGTAGTCGGCCAGGATTTCCAGAACACCGTCCTTGCCCTGCTTGCTGATCTCGTCACCTGCTTCTCCATCGAAGGTGATGGTGAAGAGGGCCGCGGCATTTCGGTAGTAGTCCCCTGCCTGACTGTCTTCGTTGTCCGGGTCGTAGAAGTCTATCGAGGTAACCCCCTCCACAGCTTCCAACTGGGGCAGCAGCTCCAGAGCTGTGTCCAGGGTAATGTTCTCTACCATAACACGCGCGGTGGCATAGGTTGTGAACTGCTCCTCCATAATGTTGAGGCCCTGGCGGGTCTCCGTCTCCTCCGGAAGATACGAGGTAATGTCGTCATTGGTCTTGACCCATCCGGCAGACACCACACAAAATGCACAGGCGGCAATAAAGAATAGGAAGAAAATGTTTCGCTTATCGACGATAAACTCTGAAACCTTCCGCATCAGATTCCCTTTTTCTTTGGATTCCATGTATTCGCGCTCCATTCCTGCCCTTGGGAAATCAGGGCAACATTTCAAAATACATGATACCATAGAATGGAGGAGCTTCCAATATGCAACCATCCCGGTTTGTCTGAAAATGGACAGGTTTTGTGATGTATTTTGCACAATGGGGCAGCCAGGATTTCTGACAATAGCAACAAAAACCCCCGAGCCGAAGCTCGGGGGTTTTTCAAACCCTGTTGGGGTTTAGACTCTACAATCGCCTGTAACGAATTACAGAGTGATGGTAGTGGTCTTGTCGTTGACAGTCAGCTCAACAGAGTAAGCCATGGTATTGTCCATACGCTCGCTTGCCAGAGCAACGTTCATGCCATTCTCAGCGACAGCCTTGTTGACAACGGCAGTATTGCCGGAACGAATGTCCTTAGCAATAACCTTGAAGGAAGCCTCATCTTCGCTGGTCAGGCCAGTGATATTCAGAACAAGGTTACCATAGGCGCTAACCTGCAGTTCAGCAGTAACACCACCAATGGTGGCATCGTTCTTGTGCTCTTCCTTCTCGACAGTATCGGTCAGGATAACGCTGGTCAGGATGCCGTCCTTGAAGAACAGGTAGACAGTGCCATCAAAGTGAGCCTCGCCCTTATCGTAGGTATCCAGAGCACGGATAGCCTTAGCAACAGTGCTGTACTCGGTGTACTTGTCAACCTTGGTGCCGTCCTGGTTCATCTCAACGATGACTGCGGGGCACTCATCGGCCATAGCATAACCGCGCATCTGCTTCTGATCAGTGATCCACAGGGTATCGCCCTCAGCGGTCAGATCCAGAGCAGTGGGATCGCCTTCACCGATCATAATTTCGGTCTTCTCGGGATCAAATTTGTCAGTGATCAGCTGGTAGTCTGCACCCTGGGAAGCATTCTTGGCGTCAACCACGAAACCGTCCTTGTCGTAGGACAGCTTATACAGCCCCTGAGTGAAGGAATCCTCTGCGGGCAGGTCAGACTTGAAGGTGACCTCAACAACCTTACCGCCAATGACTGCATCCTGCTTCCAGGTGTAGACATCCTCGGTCTTGTTGTACTTCTCGTTCTTGGGCTCGCCGAACAGGTAGCCAAAACGGTCAGAGATAGAACCGTCATCGCCGATCACGATGGAAGCCACAATGTAGCCATCCTCGTAAACGGAGTAGACACCGTGGGTAGCGTGGGAAGCGGGCATATCCTTCTTGGACTCTTCGGCAGCCTGGGCAGCAGTCCAAACATCCAGAGAGACGTTCTTCACGCCGGTGGTCACAGACTCAACGCCGGTGATGACGCCCCAATCTTTCTGGTTCGCGCCCTTTGCGCTGCCCAGCTTAGCAACAATGTAGTTGGTGTCAGCGTTGCCGTAACGATAGTTTGTACCATCGAACTGAGCAACGTGCTTGGAGTTGATCTCGTTCAGAGCGGGTTCGCTCTCAGTGGTCTGATGCAGCTGGTTCTCAGCATACTCCAGAGTATACACATCATTCTTCACGGTGTAGGTATACCAAACATTGTGACGATAGTGATCGTCGTTTGCCATCTCAGAATCGCTGTCAACCTTGATCAGCTTAGTGGTACCATCAGCGAAGATGGCATTGGCCTCGAAGGGCTTGTTAGCCAGGGGGCTGTACTGTTCGTCATAACCGGTGATGAAGACATACTCGTCGTTTTCATCAACTTCCTTAATACCGATCAGATAGCCATTTGCATCCAGATACAGATCGAAGGCAGCGTCGTCCAGGTTGTTCTTGTCATAGTCGGACAGGTAATCATAACCCAAGGACTCCCGACCCTCAGTAGCCTCAGTCTTGGACAGAGCGCCAGTCTTGGCATACTCATACTTCTCGTTAGCGACAACATAGTCGTGCTTGGAGAACTCCTCAATCTCGGTACCCTTCACGGTCTCGGGATCAGAAATGGACTGGATCTCGCCGTTAGCGATGGTGACCAGAACCAGATCCTCATCCTTGTACTTCTCGATGGTGGGGAAGTCCTCGAGCTCCAGGGTATCCTCAACGTCGGCAACCTTGACGCCCTTAACAGCGTTGGCATAGCCATAGATCTCGTTGATCTTCAGGGTTTCCTTCTTCTCGTTGTAATCGTCGGTCTCAGCCAGGTAGGTGTTGATCTCGACGATGGTCAGCTCTTCAGCGTCCTTGTCGACAAAGACCTGAGTCAGAACACCGTTGCCGGTAGAACCCATAGCCTCGTCGTTCTTCTTTGCGATCTTCTCGACTTCAGTCTTGGTAGCAGCCTTGTCCAGCTTGACGCCGTCCTGATAATAGCTCAGGTCGTAGTCAGCAGCTGCGGAAGTGATGTCGGCATAAACGTCGCCGCCCTCAACCTCGGTGGTGTACTCAGCAACCAGCAGCTCATTGTTCACATAAGTGGCAATGTCCTTCTTGTCGTAAGCCCACTTGTTGGCAGGACGACCGAAGTCGTCGGTATCGTCGCTACGAACCAGCTTGGGGAAGTACTGCTCAGCGAACTGCACGAAGCCGTCCTTCTCAATCTTACCGTCGTTCAGAGTGCCCTTGCCCCAGGAGACGTCCTTGCGGGCGCCGGACAGAACAATCTCAGTGCCGTTGGTGTTGACAGTGGTCTTCTCGGGATACTCAACCATGGTAGCCTGCAGGGTGTTGAAGGCATACAGGCAAGCCTCTTCACGGGTGACGGGCTTATTGCCAACGAAGTTGGTCTTCAGACCGTCGTTCAGGCCGATGCCCTGGCTCAGAGCCAGCTTGGCAACGTTCACGGACCAGTTGGGGCCGGTGAAGCCTTCCACCTGAGAGTCGTAACCCAGAGCGCCCAGCAGCATCTTCATGAATGCATAGCTGGTCAGGGTTGCAGCGGGACGGAAGGTGCCGTCAGCGTAACCGGAGATGATGCCCTTCTCCTGGCAATATGCGATATAGCCAGCGAAGGTGCTGTTTGCG
>JAHHSA010000023.1 GCA_020025475.1 Oscillibacter sp. | reverse complement strand
TGTGCCGACCCCGAGCATGACAATCACGAAAGGGTGGAGCGACCAGCGGGAGTGGGCCCCAAAAAGAAAGACACGCTTTCAGCGTGTCTTTCTTTTTGGGGGACCCGAGGAGATTCGAACTCCCGACCCCACAATGCGAATGTGATGTGCTCCCAACAGGTACTCTAAGCATCCCGCTGAGTGGTATATATTTTTTTGGCATATTCTGTATGATTTCAGTCATAATCTTATCTTTCATAAGGAACACCTCCATATAGCAGTCTACCAACACATACCGCGGAGATATACTTTGAATGCTGGCCAGCGAGAACAACTCCATTAAACTCAGCGAGGAGTTTGAATTTCTCCTCAAGCCCATCTGCTTTCAAAAAGGGCGCCGACTCCATCAGTCGCATATATTCGCCGGTTGTTCTCACGATGTCCATGGCGCGGTTCTTCACCGACTCTCTGAGCTTACCTTTTACATCGTCCAGTTTAAAGGTAATCCCTCCGCTCTCGGTCAGCTGGCAAAGCGGCTTTCCAAGATATCTGACTTGACTACCCTCAACTTCGAACACGTCCCGCACCAAATTTAGAGTTACTTCGTTTAGATACATTGCAGTTTTTTACTGTTCGCTTCCATATTTACCTCCCACAAACTGATTTAATATGAGAAAGCACCGATTTCCGTTAATCAACGCAGAAATCGGTGCTTTGCTTTTTTCTTAATTTTTGAATTATCTTCGCATTAATTTAGTTCAAATTGAATGTATCACTTGGATTTTTTCATCATGTAACGATCCTGCTCCAGCAGGCTCTCGGCCACAATATCCAACTGTTCTGTCTTCTGATAGCGGTCGGCCAGTTCGCCGTGTGCAGGCATCCGGCTCTGGGTCTCTCCACGGAAAGCCAGCTTCAGGAAGATGGGCGTCAGGATGGTTCCGCCTACCACCGTGATAATGATTGGTGTCATCAGTTCCGGGCTCAGAAGGCCCATGGACAGTCCACGGTTGGCCACGATCAAGGCCACCTCACCACGGCAAACCATGCCGACACCCACCTGCATACTCTCGCTCTTGGAGAAGCCGCACAGCTTGGCGCCAAGGCCGCAGCCTGCCAGCTTGGAGATCACCGAAATGATCAGAAGCAATACAGAGAACAGAATCAGCCCGGAATTCATCCCGGTCATCTGAACATTGATACCGATGCTGGCAAAGAAAATCGGTGTCAGCAGCAGGTAGCCCAGAGGATTATACTTGGACTGAATGTAGACTGCCTTGGGGGTGCAGGCCACCACCAGACCGGCCACATAGGCGCCGGTAATATCGGCCACTCCAAAAAGTACCTCTGCGCAGTAGGCCATGACCAGGCACAGCACGAAGGCCAGCACCGTATTTCGGTGGCTTGCCCAACCGTGCTGCTGCTTGAGTATCCAAGTGAAAATCCGATAGCCCACATAGCCAACCACAGCAGAGAACACAAAGAAGCCGAGGATTTTCAGCAGCACCACCCAGATGCTGTCGCCGCCTCCTGCCATACTGCTGACCAGTGTCAGAGCAATCAAACCCAGAACATCATCGATGAGGGCCGCAGCCAGGATGGTATTGCCCACCTTGGTATCCAACTTGCCCATCTCCTTCAAGGTCTCCACCGTAATGCTGACGGACGTTGCAGTAAGAATGGTGCCGATGAAGATGTCCTCCAGGAAGCTGGAGCTGACGATCATCCCGCTGCGATCAGCGGCCCAGGCCAGACCGGTACCCATCAGCAGCGGAACGATGACGCCCAGTAAAGCCACCAGGAAACCTGTCTTGCCGCATTTTTTCAACTCCTGAATATCTGTCCCCATACCGGCAGAGAACATCAAAACAATGACGCCCAGTTCACTGAGCTGGGTCAGAAACTCCGTCTCCGTCAGGATATTCAGACACGCCGGGCCAAGCACCAGACCTGCCAGCAGAGCCCCCACCACCTGGGGCATCTGGAACCGCTGGGTGATCAGGCCGAACACCTTGGTACTCAGCAGGATCAGAGCCAGATCCATGAGAAAATGATAGGACATCGTTTGCCTCCTTCTCTGAGACCGGAGCGTTTGTCCCGGCTCAGAACCTTTCTTTTAGGTTCCATAGTATAGTTCTTGCGGAGGCATCTGCAAATACTCATTCTGCACGAAATATTTGTCTCTGCTACAAAAAATTCCGTTGTATTTTTGACAGTCGACATGTGATTTTCAATATCCGCAAAATTCACTGCAGATTATAAAAACGCAGAAGTTCAAATATTCTATACGAGCTAATTTTCCCTCATCCACCTATAAAAAAATTCCGGATTTCTCATGAAATCCGGAATTTGGTGGACCCGAGGAGATTCGAACTCCCGACCCCCACAATGCGAATGTGATGCGCTCCCAGCTGCGCTACGGGCCCAAATTTTCGTTTTTAGCTCGAAAAAATGCAAAACCAAATGATTCCAATTTGTGATTTGGGGATGCTTGACGTATCACTCGCTCCCCAAAACTGAGCTATGCTTCCGCATATTTTGGCACTCTGCTATGGATGCGAACTGCATGGAAGCAACTGTGATACACTAGAAAATAATTTTAGCGATCAGTACACCGCTCGTGCTCCCTGCTTGGCCATGCATCCATACCAATACAGCACATTTTCCAAGCTCTATTATTATACCACACATTCTCCCATTGTAAAGAGGGATTTTTCCTGCTGTACCTCCTTCACTTCTCCAAGTGGTGCTTGCTTTTGTGTCTATTCTGTGTTATTGTTCTGTGGTATTTCAAATTGACCTAAGGAGTATCTGTCATGACTTACACGTTTCGTCCCCACGGCGTCTGTTCCAGCGAAATGCGCGTAGAACTGGACGACCAGGGCATCATTCAAAATCTCACCGTAACTGGCGGCTGCAATGGTAACCTCCAGGGGATTGCCGCGCTGGTTCGTGGAATTCCTGCAGCTGAGGCAGTCGCTCGCCTGAAGGGTATCCACTGCGGTCCCCGTAAAACTTCTTGCCCCGACCAGTTCGCTGTAAACCTTGAGCGCATTCTCTCCGAGAAATAACGAAAGAAAAGGACCGTGACGCGGTCCTTTTTGAATTTATTTTTGACACGCCTTCCGCCGGATGATATAATAATATTATCTCTGCTCCACTACGAGACATGAGATGTATATATTGTGCAGAATATTATATAAAACCAGGAAAGAGCGGTTTTAACTATGAAAATTGTATTGGTGATCGATCAGTTCGATGACGCTAATAACGGCACAACCATCAGTGCCCGCAGATTTGCCACAGCTCTTCAAGCACACGGTAATGAGGTGCGTGTAATTGCTACCGGCAAAGCCGCTGACTATAAATATGCGGTCCGGCAGATGAAGTTTTTCCCCATCATGGATCACCTGATCACCAGCCAGGGGATGCGCCTTGCAGTTCCCAACCGGCATGTCTTTGAAAAAGCCGCTGCCTGGGCCGATGTTGTGCATTTTATGATGCCATCCCCCTTGGCCATCATGGGCCTCAAACATGTGGAGCGCCTGGGTATTCCCCACACGGCCGCTTTCCATTGTCAGCCGGAAAACATCAGCTATACGCTCCACTTGGGCCACAATCGTCGTTTCAACGACTTTATCTATGATCGCTTCCGGGACAGTTTCTTCAATCGCTTTACCCATATCCACTGCCCCAGCAATATGATTGCCGACCAGCTCCGCAGCCACGGCTACACTGCCCAGCTTCACGTGATCTCCAACGGGATCAGTCCTGCCTATTTCTACGGTAAGCGGCCAAAGGAAGACTGGATGGAGCACCGTTTTAACGTCCTGATGGTTGGTCGTTACGCTGGAGAAAAGCGGCAGGATCTGCTGATTGAAGCCTGCGCAAAATCCGCTCACGCATCTGAGATCCAGCTGATTTTGGCTGGCAAAGGGCCTCTGGAAAAAAAGTACAGACGGATGGCGGAAAAGTTGCCCAACCCCATTGTCATGCAGTTTTACACGCCTGAGCGGCTCCTGGAGATCCTGCATATGAGCGACCTGTACGTCCACACCTCCGACGCAGAGATCGAAGCGATGAGCTGTATGGAAGCCTTCGCCTGCGGTCTGGTTCCCATCATTGCTGACTCTCCTCGCTCTGCCACACCCCAGTTTGCTCTGGATGAACGCAATCTCTTCCCCGCAGGAGATGCCGATGCCCTGGCACAAAAAATTGACTACTGGATTGAGCACCCTCAGGACCGTATTCTGATGGAGCAGCGCTATGCAGAGTACGCCAAAGCGTACTCGCTGGATGCTTCCATCCGCCAGGCCGAGGCCATGTTCCAGGAGGCCATTGACGAGGCCTCTCACCCGCTGGTGCACAGCGAAAATTGAATCTTCCCATCCAGAAGCGCCTGCCATGCACCGGCAGGTGCTTCTTTTCATATACTAAGCCAAACGGGAAACCAACTGCCGCCAGCACAATTTGATGCCGCTCGTCAGCAGTCTATTTGCTTGAGGAACGGCATGATTCCCGAAAATACGAAGAGAGTGGGAGGGATGGATCCATGGCATATTCCGACCGGGAACTTCTGGCCCGACTGATTCAGTGCGAGGCCGGCGGCGAGGGGGAAACTGGCATGAAAGCCGTTGCAGGTGTAGTAATGAACCGCGTCAATGCACGCGGCGGCGAATACGCCAGAGTCGGGCAGGGCAGCATCCGGAAAATCATCATGCAGCCCTATCAGTTTGTATGTGCCAGCGAAACCGAAAGGGGCGCTTACAACCCACAGAACATTTACAATATGCGGCCAGAGCCGATTCATTTTGAGATTGCTGACTGGGCAATCGCAGGAAATCGCATTCCGGATGTGGCAGAGTCCCTCTGGTTCTACAACCCCTTCAGCCCAAAATGCCGGTCCCGCTTTCCATCTGATGTTGGATACTTACAGACGCGGATCGGCGATCACTGCTTCTACAATCCAACCAACGCTTACTACAAAACTTGAGAGGTGTTTTTATGTACCAGAACAATTATCCGGGTGATGCTACATCTTATCCCCTTCCGACCACTCCGGCACATCCTCAGACAAATCCCTGGGCCGGAGAGATCAGCGGCGCCCCCTCTATGCTGCCCTATACAGACCCCGCGGTCCAGCATGGCAGCATGATTACACCCTATACGTCGTGGCCCGCCTTTCCCGGGGCAACAGGCAATGCAATGTCCCACACCGCACAGCCAGGGCTGAACATGAATCACGGCCTGTCTGATACCACCATCTATACGCCCCAGAACAGTGAAGATACCTACTTGGGTTCTTTGAAAGCAATGCTGAACAACAATGTTGGCAACCACATCATTGCTTCCTTCCTCATCGGCAGCAGAGATTTGATGAGCCTTGAGGGAACCTTGTACGAAGTGGGCAATAACTATCTGACCATCTATCAGGAAGCTCTGAAACGGTATGTGATCGGAGACTACTACTCGCTGAAATTTGCGGAGTTTCCCGAAATGGGACAGCAACACAACGGCAGCCAGCAGTCCCTGTAAGAAACAAGATTGAACAAGCGGGAATCATGTGTTAAAATTCAGGTATCACTACTGCAAAAAGGACACAGATTATGGATTTCACATCTCTTTCCGCAGCCCGCTACTCTCTCCGCAAATTCAGCCCGCAAAGCGTAGAATCAGAAAAATTAAATAGAATCCTGGAGGCTGGACGCAATGCCCCCACGGCTCACAATCTGCAGCCCCAGCGCATCTTTGTGCTGCAAAGCCCTGAAGCACTGGAGAAGATCGACAGATGCACCGACTGCCACTTCCATGCTCCGGTGATGCTGGTGGTTGCCTATGATGCCAAAGAGGCCTGGAAACGCGAGGGCGACTGCAAAAATCACGGCGAAATCGACGCAGCATTGGTCACTGGTCAAATGATGCTGCAGGCTGCTGAGCTTGGCCTTGGCACTACTTACGTCGGTATGTTCGACCCTGAGCAGGTGCTGGCCGCTTTCCCCGAAATGGAGGGGCTCACCCCGATTGCACTGGTGCCCCTGGGGTATCCTGCGGAGGGTGCCCATCCCTCCCGTCTGCACAGCTCCAGAAAGCCACTGGAAGAATTGGTAAAGGTTCTGTGAGTGAATGTGTCACAGGCTGCCTAAAAAACGTGGCACAAACTTTTTATCGTCAGGCGCAGGGATCTTTGCAAGGGGCAACCCCCTTTGCTCGTAAAATTGCGGCCCTAATTCAAACTTTTTTACGGTAGAATGGACACTGAGCTGGTCGAAAAAGCTTTTTCGACCAGCTCAGACGGCGGACACATTTCTGTGTCCGCCGTCAAATTTCAGTTGCATTTATCAGCAATTCGTGATAAGGTAATAAAAGCTTTCCTGCCATGCATGTCATGTTTCTGACATATTCTAATTAAATATTCGTATCAATTCTCTTCTGCTTCTCTCTTCAAAACATCGGGTGTTTTGCACTGGATCGGGAAAAGCGGTGGAAATAGTAGATGGAGAGTTGTCCGAGTGGTCGAAGGTGCGAAACTCGAAATTTCGTGTCCCCCAAAAAGGGACCTAGGGTTCGAATCCCTAACTCTCCGCCAAAGAAAGCCTGTAAACAAGCGTGTTTGCAGGCTTTTTCTGTGTTCGCTGAAAAGGAGACATGGTCCGCAAACCGCAAGTGGAAGTTGGACACTTGGACAACAGTGTCCCTTTCCATGGTCTTTCTTTGTGTGGAGAGGCGCAATCGCAAGATACGCCATGTTATTCCTGGAGCAGCCCCGCCGCCTGAGATGCTGTTCGTTCTTCCATTCGGCTGGCTCTGTGATTGAAGGATGGGGGCCATGATGACGGCACTCCGCTGACAAATTTTGTATCACAACTTCATTCACCATACGGGGAAATCACTATGGATTCTTTGTTGGGTATCCAACTTCATTATGCAATCAACCAATAAAAATGCAGTTGCCTTGACAATGGAATTCGCTGTGGTATCATTTTAAACTAGCTGCTGTCCAGATCACCCATTTAGATGCAAAAGGGTATTGGGAACGAATTGAGAATCCATACGACGGGTAGTGTAGCCTTTTGGTTGCTGCAGAACAGGAAGAATGCCTGACTGCTTCAAAAACCATGAGGACACGGTGTTTTATGGATAGCCTCTAAATGGATTGACGGTACCCAAACAGGAAGTGTGTGTAAAACTGTTGATTGTACTGTATCAGAGATGTACGGCAGAACGTAAGGCGAATTTCCCGAAAATGACACATAGGATGGAGGTTAAAGCTGTTCATGAAAAGCAATAAAAAGCGGATTTCCCATGCAATGAAATTCATTATACTCTTTGGAGTCGTCAGTCTGTTCTCAGACATGACCCACGAGGGCGCATCCAGTATCCGTGGAGCTTATCTGACACTTTTGGGTGCTTCGGCTGGAACGATTGGATTTATCTCCGGATTGGGCGAGTTGATTGGTTATTCCATGCGGTACGTGTTTGGAAAATTAGTTGATAAGTCCAAAAAATACTGGACCATGACCATCATCGGGTATATTTTGGATATTATTGCAGTACCCGCATTAGCCCTTGTCGGAGGCGAATATGGATGGTTGTGGGCATGCGTGCTGTTAGTGATCCAGCGCATGGGAAAGGCGATCAAAAAGCCTGCAAAGGATACAATAATGTCATTTGCAGCATCCCAGGAGGGCGTTGGAAAAAGCTTTGGTATTCAAGAAGTACTTGATCAGATCGGCGCATTCTTAGGGCCAGTGCTTTTGTATCTCATCATGCTATTTAAGACAGAAGGTTCCACATTCGAGATTTACTCAACATGTTTTGCCATACTGGCAATTCCTGGAGCCATCACCCTTATTTTGTTGCTGGTAACAAAGCATAAATTTCCAAACCCCGAGAATTTTGAGCCTTCTCCCAAAGAATATATTCCGTTTAAATTAAAAAAGGAATTTATACTCTACATTGCAGGAATCAGCTTGTTCGCATTCGGATTCATGGATTATTCTCTGCTGATTATGCACATCTCCCGCACTTATGCAGATTTAGCCAGCGGTCTGGCAGAAACCACGACGCTTGTAAATACGGGAACAATCCCGCTTTTATATGCTGGAGCCATGTTAATTGATGCGTTTTCCGCACTAATATTCGGGTTGCTGTACGATAAAAAAGGCGTGAAGGTACTTGTGTGGTCAACCATTATTTCTGCTCCCTTTAGTGTATTGATTTTCACCACGAATTCTGTTCCAATGGTGCTTCTGGGCATTGCTCTTTGGGGCGTTGGAATGGGTGCTCAAGAATCAATTTTGAAGGCAGCAGTAACAACAATGGTTCCGAAAAACAGCAGAGCAACAGGGTACGGCATTTTCGAGTTTTCCTTTGGTGTGTTTTGGTTCTTGGGGAGCTGGCTGTTGGGAGTACTCTATGATCTGAGTATTCCTGTCATGATAGCGGTTTCTGTTGCCACACAATTGGCTGCAATTCCGCTCTACATCAGCTCCTTTAAATGTCATATCAACGAACAGAAGCAGTCAGGTTGAGATAACAGGATTCTGAAAAAGCTGTCATATCCTTCCTGTGAGCCATTAGGGTTTCTCCTTTGCACAATGATTTTGTCTACAACAATCATTGTGCAGGAGGCCCTAATGGCTTGCCTGTTTTAAATCACTTTGCCAGCATCATTGGATTCCACAGTGGTTGTTGGATATATTTTTAACTATACACTTGAAATACTATGTAAAATTTGTATAATACAATTTGTGGTAAAACCACAATATTGCACTGTATCCGCGTTAAGGCGGAACGGCAGCAGGAGGTAATTGAATATGCAAAAACAAAAACAACGCACTCTTCGGATGGTCGGCATTGCGCTGCTGATGGCTCTGGTGGTCGTCATGCAGACAATCAGCGGACTGATCCCACCAGTAAGTGGTTTCTCCATTTCACTGGTTCTGATTCCCATTGTGATGGGAGCAGCAGTTTATGGGCCTGGTGCAGGTGCACTCTTGGGTGCGACATTCGGCGTCATCGTTTATATCAACTGTGTCACCGGTGCGGACGTGGGAGGCTCCATGGTATTCCAGGCAAATCCCGTTTTGTGCTTCCTTGTGGTCATGGGAAAGGGTATTCTATCCGGTCTTGCAGCAGGGTTCGTGTATTCTGTGTTTAAGAACAGAAATGCATACGTTGCTATGTTGCTGGCTGCTATTGTCTGCCCTCTGGTAAATACCGGTATCTTTGTCCTATGTATGCTGATGTTCTTCATCGACATTCTGGCCGCTTGGGCTGGCGGCGGTGAAGTGTTTGGTTATATTCTCACTGGATTGATTGTAGCCAACTTGCTTCCCGAAATTTTGATTAACGTAGTCTTCAGCCCTGCCGGCGCACGAATTGCACATATCGTGAAAAAGCACAATGCATAAGTTGCCCTCTGACAGACCCAACTGTCAGGGATAAGGAATGAGGTATCGCAATGCTATTAGCTATTGATATTGGAAATACAAACATCGTCATTGGCGGAATCCGCGATGATGAAATCGTGTTTAAGGCGCGGATTGCTACTGATCGCCTGAAAACCTCGGATCAGTACGGTGTGGAAATCAAGAATATGCTGGAGGCCTTTGGTATCGTCCGTGAAGACGTCTCTGACTGTATCATTTCTTCGGTTGTGCCACCGGTTTTTAATTCGGTAAACACCGGTGTGATTAAGGTCATCGGCAAGCAGCCCATGGTCGTTGGCCCCGGATTGAAAATCGGCTTGAATGTTCACACAGATATTCCGTCACAGGTAGGCAGTGACTTGATTGTTACTGCCGTGGCTGCACTGGCTGAATATCCAGCTCCATTGTTGTTGATTGACATGGGTACTGCTACCACAGTTCAGGTGATTGAGCCGACAAACGTATTTATCGGAGGCTTGATTCTCCCGGGTGTCATGGTTTCCTTGGACTCTTTAAGCAACCGTACAGCGCAGCTGCCGGGTATCAGTCTGGAAATGCCGAAACATATCGTCGGAAAGGACACCGCAGACTGTATGCGTAGTGGTGTAATGTACGGAACGGCCGCCATGCTGGACGGTATTATTGATCGAATCTCTCAGGAGCTGGGACACTCGTTCACCGTTGTGGCTACCGGTGGTCTGGCTCAATTTATTACGCCCATTTGCAATCATGATATTATCCTGGAAAAGGAGCTTCTGCTCAAAGGTCTCAATATCATTTATAAAAAGAATAAACGGTAACAAAACAGCGGCTAGGCGTGGTTCATTGCTGCATCCGTGAAGCACAAGTACACACAAGTAAAAGAGCATAAGCTCAGAACCCCAATTCAGTCTTGTACTGGATTGGGGTTCTATGCTTCATGGCAGCTGTCCGGCGTTTTTTGATGAAAATAATGAGCGCATGACTTCAAAGATTTCCTGTTAGATTCTTTTCGGATACCACACTCCAAAATCAGCTCTGCCTTGATCCAGCCCTTCAACACCCCTATCATAATGCCCTCACCCGGTCTGAGATACTGCAGTTGCTTCTGGGGAAAGCTATTGAGGGGTTGCTTTGCCATGATATTTTTCCCAATGCTTGCAATATCGTCAAAATACCAGTATGATAAGTAGCGAAATTACGAAAGAATCCGAGGATAAACTATGATCAAAGCAGAAAATCTCTCCTACGGGTTTCCGCAAAAGGACCTGTATGAAAAAATTTCCTTTACTTTGGAGGAAGGCCGCCACTGTGCTCTGATCGGCAGCAACGGAACCGGGAAAACCACATTGGCTGAGCTGATTCGCTCTCCTGAGGACTTCCTCTTTGACGGAACACTCATCCGGGAGGATGTGGGGCGTATCGGCTATGTCACCCAATTTGCAAGCCGGGACAAGAGCCAGTCCATCACCGTGTGGGACTATCTCCTCTCAGATTTTCAGGCTCTTCGGCAAGAAATGGACACTGTCTGCGCACAGATGGAAACTGCAGAGGATCTGGATGCCCTGCTGGAACGCTATCAGCAGCTATTGGATGAGCAGGACGCCATAGACGGGGACAACTGTGAGCTCAACATTCGCCTCCAGCTGCAGCTGGCTGAGCTGGAGGATAAAGCAGACCTGGAACTCTCCCTGCTCAGTGGTGGCGAGTATAAGCTGATTCAGGTGATCCGTCAGATGCTGCGCCGCCCCGGCCTGCTGATTATGGATGAGCCGGATGTCTTTCTGGACTTTGAAAATCTGAATGGTCTTCGTGATCTGATCAATCATTATAAGGGAACTTTGCTGGTGGTCACCCACAGCCGCTTTCTGCTCAGTCACTGCTTTGACCAGATCTGGCATCTGGAAAACGGAGACTTGCAGGAATTTGACGGCAGCTTCCACGAGTACACCTTCACTCTGCTGCAGCGGAAGGTGGAACTGCAAGAGGCCGCCGCTGCCAGCGCAGCAGAAATACAGCGGGTCGAGGCACTGGTGGAGCGTCTGCGGGCAGAGGCCACCGAGGTGATCGATCCCCTCAAGGGCCGCGTACTCAAGGGCAAGGCCACCTATCTGGAACGCCAGAAGGCCCGCCAGATCAAACCGCCCTTTGTGGAGATTCAGACACCCGCCATCCGTCTCCCTCAGCCGGCCCCTGTGGAGGAGGATGCCGTGTTGCTGCAGGTGGACGACTACAATCTGGCTTTTGAGAAGCCGCTTCTGGATCATGTCTCCTTCACCATCCGGGCACGACAGAAAGTGGCAATCGTTGGACCCAACGGCACAGGAAAAACCTCTCTTCTGCGGGAGATCCACAAAGGCTCTCATCCTGCCATCCGGTACAGCGAAGAAGCCGTTGTGGGGTTCTTCTCCCAACTGCATGAGGAATCTCTCTGTGAGGCGCACACCATCCTGAAGGAATTCTTTGAAGCCGGTCTTGAAACCCGGCACGCTGTGGAGGAATATCTGGCCCGCTACTGCTTCGCCCCAGAAGGGCTTGGTCGAAATATCTTCCAGCTCTCCGGGGGAGAGAAGAATCTGCTCCAGCTTGCAAAGCTGGCTCTTGGGGAGAAAAATCTGCTTCTTCTGGATGAACCCTCCAGCCATCTGGATACCTTTGCCCAGCAGGCCCTGGAAGAGGCAATCTCCGCCTACAAAGGTGCTGTGCTGATGGTTTCCCATGATTTCTATACGATTGCCAACTGCATGGACAGTGTCCTGTTCGTGGAAGATGGCACACTCCGCCCAATGAGTATCCGCGCCTTTCGGAAAATGATTTACAAGCACCATTTCAGCAAGGACGATCTGGAACTGGAAACCCGCAAAAAGGAATTGGAAACCCGGATTGCCCGGTGCCTGGAAAAGGGCAGCACCGAGGATGCCAAACTTCTGCTTGAGGAGTTGGAACCCATTGTGGCCGCAATGAATGAAAAGGGCTGATGGCTCGGCAGTGCCTCTCCATACACAGATTTATGATTGGAGCAGAAAGCCGCGGGCCGGTGGCCCAGGGATACTTGTAGCATTGACCGAGAGGTGGTAGAATGAGGGACGTTTGCAGCGGCGGTCCCGCCCGCCGTACACATTCATGATTTCTCTCAGAAAGGGGCAGTTTTTCATGCAGTTGACTGCGGATTTGGAACAATACCTGCTGGAAAGTCAGGAGGAGCTGCGGAAGCTGATACACACGCTGTGTGCCATTCCCGCCCCCTCCCACCACGAGGAAGCACGGGCGGAGTTCTGTCTGCACTGGTTTCAGGAAAACGGAGGAACAAATGCGTTCATCGATGCGGCACTCAATGTGATCTGTCCCTGCGGTGTCTCAGAGGACGGTCCAATTGCCGTCCTGATGGCACACACCGATACTGTCTTCCAGGACACCTCTCCCATGCCCCAACGTGAGGAGAACGGAATGTTGTGGTGCCCCGGTGTCTGCGACGATACCGCCAACCTGGCCGTGCTGATGATCTGTGCCCGTTGGGTCCTCCGCCAGAAGCAGCGATCTAAAGTCGGTCTGGTCTTCGTTGCCAATTCCTGTGAGGAGGGGTTGGGCAATCTGAAGGGCTGCCGTGCCGTTTGCGACCGCTATGGTGACCGGATGCAGGAATTCATCACCTTGGACGGCTTCACCCTCAATGAGCTGGTAGACCGTGCCGTCGGCTCCCACCGTTACCGGGTGACGGTCCGCACCGAGGGCGGCCACTCTTTCTCCGCCTTTGGCAACCGGAATGCCATCCATGTGCTCTCCTCCATGATCGACACTCTCTACACGGTCAAGACTCCTCAGGATGGAGACAGTACCACCACCTATAATGTGGGAACCATCTCCGGCGGCACCTCTGTCAATACCATCGCCCAGGATGCCACCATGCTGTGGGAATATCGATCGGACAGTCGTCTCTGCATGGAACAGATGCAGAACATGTTTGAAAAAGTGGTGGACGCTTACCGTGCCACCGGCGCAGAGATTGAAGTCAAGAAGATCGGTGACCGTCCCTGCGCCGGGGACGTGGACCCAGTCCGCCAGCAGGCTCTACTGGATCGGGCCAAGGCAGCGGTCCGCACCGGAACCGGACTGGAACCCTACTGCCGCTCCGGCTCCACCGACGGCAACATTCCCCTGTCCCTTGGAATTCCGGCCATTTGTCTGGCCGCCTGCCATGGCCACGCCTGGCACACCCGCAGTGAATGTCTGGAGCTGGACAGCCTGCTTGCAGGCTGCCGCCTGTTTCTCAGCTTCCTGCTGGACTATTACGCATGACGCCCTGCTCGTCGGCGGTCCATAAACCGTGGGACTGACTGTTTCCGGCATCTGGTCCATTGTGGGGTGGACCTGTGCAGAAATGAATGGGCCTGCTCTTGTGAAATCTGTTGTTTTCTTGTATAGTAGGGGCAATGTGTTTTTAGAGAGAGGTACTTTGTATGAAGCAGAAAACATGCGGAAACCTGATGCTCCTCCTGACCGCTTTGATCTGGGGAACCGCCTTTGTAGCGCAGAGCGCCGGCATGGACTATGTAGGCCCGTTCACCTACGGCAGCGTTCGTACCCTCATCGGCGGACTGGTACTGCTGCCCCTGATCCCATTCTTTGACCGTCTCAAGCCTGTGGAGGAGCGGCCTACCCCTGCCCAGCGGCGGGAGATCAACAAAAACTCCCTGCGGGGCGGTATTTACTGCGGTCTGCTGCTGTGTGTCGCCAGCTCCTTCCAGCAGTATGGCATCAGTATGACAACCGTGGGAAAAGCAGGCTTTATCACCGCCCTGTACATCGTGATCGTCCCGCTGATTGGTGTGTTCATTAAAAGGCGGATTCCAAAGATCATGTGGCTCTGCGTGGTGATCGCCATTGTGGGCTTCTACCTGTTGTGTGTCACCGACGGCTTCTCCTTGTCTCTGGGCGACTTTCTGGTGCTGTGCTGTGCTTTCTTTTTCTCCCTCCATATCATGGTAATTGACCATTTTAACGCTAAAAACGTGGATGGCGTGCGGATGTCCTGCGTCCAGTTTCTCACCGCCGGCCTCATGATACTGGTAATGGCGCTGATCTTTGAGAATATGACCTGGTCTTCCCTGTGGGCTGCCAGATACACCATCCTCTATACCGGCGTCATGTCCTGCGGCATGGGCTACACCCTCCAGATCCTGGGCCAGCGCTATACCGATCCCACCACCGCCACCCTCATTCTCAGCCTGGAGTCCGTGTTTGCTGTCCTCTCCGGCTGGATTCTGCTCCACGAGCAACTCAGCGTCCGGGAGCTCTCCGGCTGTGCTCTGGTCTTTGTGGCCGTCCTGCTGGCACAAATTCCCCTGCCTCAGCGCCGAAACAAAACCGAAACTTCCATCTGAGCAGTTCCCCGTCTCTCATCCCCCGTCCGCCTCCCTGCGGCCGGGGGATTTTTGATGGTCTGCGGAGCATTTCGAACCAGCTTGCCAATCCATCTGGTTCTTTTTCTCAGGCGGCTTTATTGGTTGAACTTGCCAAATACATCAGAAAAAAGGCGCTTTGTAGAGGTTGCATAACAAATTAAAAAATATTCTGTTGTTCTAACTATTATTTTTAAGCAGTTTGATGTTGTATATAGTACAAAAAGGAACTATTATTGTAAATTGGGACCTAGAACTCTCCGTTCCCTATTCTGATGTTTGAAGAATGAAACATGAGGTTCAAATTTTTTTAAGGAGTGAATGACCCCATGAGCAGACTCGATATCAAAGCTCCCAGCAAGGCTGACGAGGTTGTCGATCAACTGTATCGCAGCATGGAACAGCGCATTGCCGCCAGCCCTCCCGGCCTATGTCCCGTGGATATGGCTTTGAACTTTGTGAATCTCTGCCGTGCTCAGACCTGCGGCAAATGTGTTCCCTGCCGCATTGGCTTGACCCAGTTGGACAATATGCTGCGGGAGGTTCTGGACGGGGACCCCGCCCCCCATATTCTCCACCGCATTGAGGAAACCGCGCAGACCATTGTAGACACCGCAGACTGTGCCATCGGCATCAATGCTGGTCAGCTGGTGCTTCAGGGCCTGGCTGGTTTCCGGGATGACTATGAGGAGCATATTCGTCACCACCGGTGCCTGTGCACTGTGAAAATTCCGGTGCCCTGCGTGGCTCTCTGCCCCGCAGGCGTGGACATTCCGGGCTATGTGGCACTGGTCCACGATGGCCGCTGCGCCGACGCCGTGCGGCTGATTCGGAAGGACAACCCCTTCCCCTCCGCCTGTGCCTACATCTGTGAGCATCCCTGCGAGGCCCGGTGCCGCCGCCACATGGTGGACGACGCCGTAAACATCCGGGCACTGAAGCGCTACGCCGTGGACAATGCCGGCAATGTGCCACAGCCTGCCTGCGCCCCTGCCACCGGCAAGAAAGTTGCGGTCATTGGCGGCGGCCCCGGCGGACTCTCTGCCGCTTACTACCTGTCCCTCATGGGCCACAAAGTCACCGTCTACGAAAAACGCAAGGCCCTGGGTGGCATGCTGCGCTACGGCATTCCCGACTACCGTCTCCCACGCCACATTCTGGATCAGGAGATTCAATCTATTCTGTCCCTGGGCATCGAGGTCAAGACCGAGGTGGACGTGGGAACGGATATCTGGCTGGAACGCATGATGGAGGAGTACGACAGCATCTACCTCTCCATCGGCGCGCATACCGACAAGAAGACCGGCATTGAAGGAGAGAACAGCCGCGGCGTCATGTCCGCGGTGGAAATGCTCCGTTCCATTGGTGACGGCAATATGCCTGACTTCACCGGCAAGCAGGTGGTTGTCATTGGCGGCGGCAACGTCGCCATGGACGTCACCAGAAGCTCTCTGCGTCTTGGTGCCGCCAAGGTCACCTGCGTCTACCGCCGCCGCAAGGAGGATATGACCGCTCTGCCGGAGGAGATCGAGGGTGCTGAGGCCGAGGGTGCCGAGCTGCTGACCCTGCAGGCCCCCCTGCGGATTGAATGCAACGAAACGGGCACTGCCGTGGCCCTGTGGACCCAGCCTCAGATCATGGGAGAGATGGACAATCGCGGCCGTCCCCGTCCCGGTGCTGCTGCCGTGGAGGCCCGCCGCATCCCTGCTGACGTCATCGTGGTCGCCATCGGTCAGGGCGTGGAAACCTCCCGTCTGGAATACGCCGGTGTGGTGGTCAAGCGAGGCGGTACTCTGCTGGCCGGCTCCGACACCAAGCTGCCGGAGATGGAGGGCGTGTTTGCCGGCGGCGACTGTGTCACCGGTCCCGCTACCGTGATCCGGGCCATTGCCGCCGGTAAGGCGGCAGCGGCTAACATTGACGAATATCTGGGCTATCACCACGAAATTACGGCTGACGTGACAGTCCCTGCTCCCCACTTCTCAGATCTTCGCCCCCGCGGTCGTGTCAACTCCACCCAACGGGATCCCAGAGAGCGGACCGGCGATTTCAAGTGTATTGAGTGCGGACTGACCTGCGAGGAAGCCACTCAGGAGGCCTCTCGCTGCCTGCGATGCGATCATTTTGGCTATGGAATCTTTAAGGGAGGACGTGAGGAAACATGGTAAACGCAGTGATCAATGGCAGCCCCATCTCCATAAAAGAGGGCAGCACCATTCTGGAGGCGGCACAAGCTGCCGGATTCCCCATTCCCCACTTGTGCTATTTGAAGGACATCAATGAGATTGCCGCCTGCCGCATGTGCGTGGTGGAGGTGGATGGCATTGACCGTCTGGTCCCTGCCTGCAACACCGAGCTGTTGGAGGGTATGCATATCACCACCAACAGCCCCCGTGTCCGCACAGCCCGCCGAACCAATCTCCGCCTGATTCTCAGCCAGCACGATTCCAGTTGCACCACCTGCATCCGCAGCGGCAATTGTCAGCTGCAAAAGCTGGCCCACGATCTCAACATCCACTACCAGCCCTACACCGTAAAGCCGGAAAAGTCCATCGTGGATCTGTCCTCTCCTCTGATTCGCGAGGCTGGCAAGTGCATCAAATGTATGCGCTGCGTGCAGATCTGCGACAAGGTCCAGGATATGCACATCTGGGATGTGCTGGGCACCGGCTCCCGCGCAACCGTGGGGACCGTTACCGGTGACGGTCGGATTGGCACCACCAACTGTACCTTCTGCGGTCAGTGTGTCACTCATTGTCCCACCGGCGCCCTCACCGCCCGGGATGACACACAGGCCGTGTTTCATGCCCTGGCAGATCCCGACGTGGTCACTGTGGTTCAGGTAGCCCCCGCCGTCCGCTCCGCCTGGGCAGAGCAGTTGGGCATCGACCCGGCTCTGGCCACCACTGGCCGGATGGTAGCAGCCATTCGCCGTGTAGGCTTTGACTACATCTTTGATACCAACTTCGCCGCCGACCTCACCATCATGGAGGAGAGCAGTGAGTTCCTGGAGCGCTTTACGCATCGGGAGGAATACCGCTGGCCCATGTTCACCTCCTGCTGTCCCGGCTGGGTCCGGTTCCTGAAATCCGAGTTCCCCGAACTGACGCCCAACCTCTCCACCGCAAAATCCCCCCAGCAGATGTTCGGTGCGGTGGCCAAGAGCTACTTTGCCGAGAAGATTGGGGTAGACCCCCACAAGATTTTTGTGGTGTCCGTCATGCCCTGTATCTCCAAAAAGGCCGAGTGCGCTCTGCCCACTATGAAGGACGCCTGTGGTGATCCGGATGTGGACGTGGTTCTGACCACCCGGGAACTGATCCGTATTCTCTCCAGCGAATGCATCCTGCCAAATGAGCTGCCGGAGGAGAACTTCGACAGTCCTCTGGGCTCCGGAACCGGTGCCGCCGTCATCTTCGGTACCAGCGGCGGCGTCATGGACGCGGCACTGCGCAGCGCCTACCATCTGGTCACTGGCGAGAATCCCAACCCGGACGCGTTTTCCGAAATCCGCAGAGGTAAGCCCTGGCGTGAGGGCTCCTTCGCCGTCCCCGGCGCTGGCACCGTCCGTGTAGCCGTGGTCAGCGGTCTGAGCAATACCCGCCAGTTGCTGGAAATCATGCAGCGCGGCGAAGCAGAATATGACTTTGTGGAGGTCATGGCCTGTCCTGGGGGCTGTGCCGGCGGCGGTGGTCAGCCGATTCACGAGGGTCAGGAGATGGCCGAAGCCCGTGGAAACCATCTCTGGGCTCTGGACGCCGCCTCCAAGGTTCGTTTCTCTCACGAGAATACGGACATCCAGGCCCTCTACAAGGAGTATCTGGGCGCTCCCCTCAGTGAGCGCCCCCATCATCTGCTTCACACAGACCACAGTGCCTGGGATGTGCCCTCCCGTCAAAAATAACCAGTTTTGCAAACGTCCCCGGATGAAAATTTCATCCGGGGACAGCCTTCAGACAGCGCCACCAGGCGACCCAGCCCTCTCCTGCCAGCGCGTATCATTTTGATCCATTCGCTGCCTCTTGAGCATGATCTTCATTTCGTATCTGCTACGATCATGAGGCCTGTACAGAACCTGCTAGTATTCTTTCTCAGGGCTTATTCATAGTTTATTCATGACTTTTTGATTAGCTGCGCTATGATAGAGAAAATCCGATTTTAACAAGAGAATGACTTATAGGAGGCGATTTGCATGAAAAAAATGGTTTCACTTCTGTTGACACTGGCACTGGGATTCTCTCTGGCCGTTCCCGCCGCCGCATATTACAGAGACATTCCCATGGACCGGCCACTGGGAAAAGAAGTGGCACAGGCGGTGGACGCCGGACTGATGAAAGGTTACAACGCCACGACCTTTGGCTACACAGACTCCATGACCCGCATTCAGTTCGTCACGGTTCTCTCCCGGATGGACAGCCGGATACAGAGCACCACGGAAGAACAGAGTCTTCTCACCCCCGAGATGGGCGTCGATTCTCAGACTCTCTATGCCCGCAGTCCGGAATTTTTCTCCGCGTTGAATCATGCCGTGCGGTTTGATCTGGTAGATTCCAACACAGCATTCCGCCCAAATGACCCCATTACACGTCTGGAAATGGCAGAGATTCTGGTCCGATTTCTGGGGCTGAAGAGCGCAGCAGAGCTCTCGGAGCAGAACGCGGCTCTCCCTTTCCGGGATGTGACTGCCGGCCGCGGCTATGTCTCCGTTGCCTGTGACATCGGCATGACAAACGGCACTTCTCCCACCACTTTTTCCCCGAACTCCACAGCCACCCGGGGCCAGGCTGCCGCCATGCTGCTGCGAATCCACAAGAAGCTGGAACAGACCACCGACTTCACCCACGGCTTCTACGCCATCTCCTCCCGCTCTCAGCTGGACCTGGCCCGGAACATGGATGCAGTCAGTGCTGGTTGGAGTCGTATGACCTGGGACGGCAGCACAGCGCTACTGGCTACCACCTCTGCCAACAACAACGAGTTTGCAGTCCCATCGGGCTATGAGACGGTGGCAGACACCCTGGCAGATGCTCACATTCCCCTGCACCTCAATGTCTACATGGATACCACCGGTCAGCTGGCAGGACTGCTGGCCTCTCCGGATGGCCGTCGCCAGGCTGTGGAGCAGATCATCAACGAATTGACCGTCTCTTACAAGGTTCTTGGCCGGAATCCCTATGACGGCGTGACCATCGACTTTGAGGGGCTCCGCAAGACCCACCAGGCCGATTTCACTGCCTTCCTGCAAGAGCTTAGCCAGCGGGTGCACGGTCTGCACAAATCCCTCTATGTCTGTGTGGCACCGGTGCTGACCACCGGAAGCTACTATGATGGTTACGACTATGCCGCCATCGGCGCCCTGGCCGACAAGGTCATTCTGATGGCCTATGATTACGATGCGCGGGACATGAGCCAGTTTGTGGGCACGACCTTCCACCGTACTGCTGCCACTGCACCCATCGACCAGGTATACTGGTCTCTAAAGACCATCACCGCGCAGATCGACCCCGCCAAGGTGCTGCTGGGCTACAGCAGCAAAAATACCGCATGGCAGATTGACAGCAGTGGAAAGCTCCTCTCTCCTCAGCCCTTCCATCCCTCTCTGGAGACTGTGACACAGCGGTTGGAACAGCTGAATACCGTGCCGGGCTGGTCGGACAAGTTCCAGCAGTCCTACGCCGTCTACACCGGCGATGACGGCAGCTCTTACTTCCTCTGGTATCAGAACGGAGACAGCGTAGCCGCTTCTATGAAGGCTGCCAAGCTGCTGGGTGTCACCGGAGTGTCTCTCTGGCGTCTGGGAGAGCTTCCCGGAGATTGGATGCCCCTCTTCTAATCTTCCCACATGCACCAGAGAGCGTCTCGTTTGGATACGCTCTCTGGTCAGTTTGTCACCGAACCCCAGTTTTTCGCCTAACGAAAACTGGGGTTCTTCTTTCTTGATGGCTCCTGCTGCGCCGCAGGTGAAACCGCTTTATCTGGTCAGAAGGCCGCCCCGGACTTCAGGGTGATAGACGCCATCAGCAATGGCAGCCTGGCCGCCCACAAATACCCAGTCCATTCCTTGGGCGAACTGGGCCGGAGCCTGCCAGGTGCCAGTCTCGTGGATGTTCTCCAAATCGAACAGACAGAGATCAGCATCAGCGCCTACCCGGATCCGCCCCTTGTTTGCAAGGCCGAACAGCTCGGCGGGGGCTCCGGTGATCTTGCGGACCGCATGCTCCACCAACAGTAGTTTTTTCTCCCGCACGTACCGTTCCAGCAGGCGGGGAAACGTTCCATACACCCGGGGGTGGCACAGCCCCTCCACTGGGTAGGTGGCATCAGAGATCACGCCCGAGAAGTCCTGGCGCAGGATATCCTCGATATCCTCCTCCGCCGTGATAAAATCGATCATAGAGACCATGCAGTTCTCGTCCGCCAGCAAATCAAACAGGGCGTCATAGGGGTCCTTTCCCCAGTGCTCCGCAATGTTTTGAATCGACTGGCCCTCCAGTTCCGGATACCGCTTCAAACCGGTGGCCAGCACATTTTGGAAGCCCACCAGATGCACTATATTTTCAAAATCGCTGCCGCTCTCCATCCGTTCCCGCAGGTGTTTCCGCACCTCCGGCCGCCGCAGAGCCGCAGTCATGGCCTTTGTGCCTCCCTCCTGGATCTCGGGGGGCAGTACGTGGATCAGCTGTGTAGAGCCACCGGTGTAAGGATAGACGTCACAGCGTACGTCCACGCCCTCCTCTCGGGCGCGGCGCAGCTTTTCCAGCATATTGGGTGTGGAATGCCGCCAGTTTCGGGTACCGATGGATTTCAGGTGACTGATCTCCAGCTTCAGATGCAGAGTACGGGCCACCGTCAGCATCTCTTCCAGGGCTTCCTCCACGCCGTCTCCCTCTTGTCGCATATGGACCGTTACCGGCACTCTCCCATCCCGCAGCGGTTCCAAAGCTCGAATCAGGCCCTGGGTGGAGTAGAAGCACTCCGGCGCATAGCCCAGTCCCAGAGAAACGCCCAGAGCGCCATCCATCAGAGCGGTTTCCAGCAAGCCATGGAGCTGCCGCACCTGCTGGGTGGTCAAATCCCCCGGCTCAAAGCCGGATACGCAGGCCCGCAGAGTCCCCATGCCCACCAGCATCCCATGGTACATCGGTGCGTTGGCCCCAGCCGCCTGATGCTGGTACTCGGCCAGAGTGGAAAACCGGCGCCCATCCGGTGCCGGGCCCGTGATGGGGACCAAATAGTCCTCCACTGCCTTTGCGTAGGGCCCTGTGATGGGGGAGATGGACAGGCCGCAATTTCCGTTGATGACCGAGGTCAGTCCCTGCCGCAGCTCTGCCTGACCATAGCCGGGCCGGAACACCGCCGCGTCGCCGTGGCGGTGAATATCCAGAAAACCTGGTGTCAGCCATCTTCCTTTCGCGTCCAGAATTGTGTGTGCCTCCGCGCCGCGGAGATCTCCCACAGCTGCAATTTTGCCGCCCTCAATTCCTAAATCCGCTGTATACGCCGGATTTCCGGTACCATCAGCGATTTTGGAGCCTTGAATCAAATAGTCAAACATGAAACGCCCCCTTGTTGTATCCAGTCTATCACCCTTTTCTTCCTATTTCAATAATAGGTCAACCTTTTCCTCTTGTGATAAAGTCACAGAACTTTTCCCATACTGATGATAGGATACGCCCAACAAAACGAAAAACAACAAGGAGGATCATGCAATGTCTGTTATGCATATTACCGATGAGACTTTTCAGGAGGAAGTTCTGAATAGCTCCAAGCCTGTTCTGGTGGATTTTTTTGCAACCTGGTGCGGCCCCTGCAAGATGCTCAGCCCCATGATCGAGGAAATTGCCGCAGAACGCTCCGACGTGAAGGTGTGCAAAGTAGATGTGGACCAGGCCATGGGTCTGGCTTCCCGATTCGGCATCATGAGCGTCCCGACCCTGATGGTGGTGAAGAACGGCAAGGTGACCCACACCTCCGCCGGTGTCCGCACCAAGGAGGCCATTCTGAGCCTGCTGTAATCCGCCGTGCACCAGATCCGCAAACCTGGTCGGAAGGTTTTAGAAACATTGTAAACGACGGCTACGGTCCCTGATCTTTGCAGTGGGCTTTGCCCTGACAGGGCTGCTTTATGACCATTAGCGCTTAACAATCACCCTGTCATAAAGCAGCGGCAGGCCCCATTTGGGGCCTGCCGCACAGAGTGTCCCCCTGACGGATCAAATTGTACAATTGCAAAAGCGGCGTTACGAACAATTTCAAAAAAGCGGAAAACGCTGTTAGACAACAAAAAGAGACGATCCGAAGATCGTCTCCTTGGCGCAGAAGGAGGGATTTGAACCCTCGCGCCGGTTTTATCCAGCCTACTCCCTTAGCAGGGGAGCCCCTTCGGCCTCTTGGGTACTTCTGCATACATAATAAAAATGGCGGAGAGAGTGGGATTCGAACCCACGGATGCTTGCGCATCGCCGGTTTTCAAGACCGGTTCCTTCAACCACTCGGACATCTCTCCATCGGAAGAACGGATGCCGCCTCTCAAACACTTTTGATATCATAACATGGAGGTTCCTGTTTGTCAACAAGTTTTTCAAAAGGACACTCGTAAAATTGCAGGTATTATAATGAGAGCCCATCGGAGTGTTCGCAGCAGAGCCCATTCCAGCACGCTTAGCATAGGGTCTGGCTGGGTGACACATTGCAGTATCAATTCTGTGAGATTTGTGTTATTCTTTTTGTGAGCCATTAGGGTCTCTCCTTTGCATGATGATTGTGTGGTAACTATCATTTTA
>JAHHSA010000022.1 GCA_020025475.1 Oscillibacter sp. | reverse complement strand
CAATACTAATCGCTGTGACATCGAACAAAAAGGGGGGCTGTCAGTATCAGGGATTGGGCAGCAAGGTACCCAATCCAAAGAATCCATTTCATAAAAAGGACTACTTCAAATTCAATTATACAAAAACTTTACACATATACGCTTGTGAACTTTATAAAACGTTTGTAAGCTAGATAAAGGTTTCGCATGGATGATATTTCCCAGAAATCACAGACACATTGCCCATGTGCGCTCAGAAGATCGTTATGACATGATAATAGACAGCAGACACAGATTCTTCTGTAGTGCCTCAGGATACCCAAGTTCCGGACGCTGCTCCTTTGCTGCTCTGGACCATGGTTTTTTGACAATACGCCCTTTCAAGTTCTCCGAAATCAACGAGGTCCCTATCTCTGATGCTCTCATGCATTTTATGAATGTTTTGTGAGTAAGTCAGTCGATTACGTTTTTTTAATGGGTTTTTATCCATCATTTCCAGTGCACAAACGTTTCTAATATCTCATATTTGAAGCGAAGCGGTTTAAACAAAAAGTGTGGAGAAAATATGTTTAAATTATGTAATTATGTGCGAAATGAAGGAATTAGGGTTGTCAAAGAGCTTCATCTGGTGCTATACTGAACAAAAATTCAGAAAGTGTTGCTGGAGAGAAATGAGCCGGGGCAACCAAAGACAACTCCTTAGAAAAGAGGAGTTCCTTTGTTGCTGCCGGTTATTTTTTTTGTGTTCTCCGCGATGAATCCAGATGGACCGTATCCCCCCATACCATCTGCATGGGTTCCTTAGAAGTTTAACCAGAAAACAGGAGGTCTTAAGGATGCCAACCATGATCACAGCACATTCAGGATGTGAGGGCACCGCAGAGAATTCCATTGAGCATATCCAATGCGCGCTGCGTTGTGGTGTTGAAGCACTGGAAGTGGATGTCCGCTGCGACACAGGCGGAGCGCTGTATCTCAGTCATGACGAGTCACCGCATGCAGGACAGTCCCCCACTCTGCAGGATGCCTTCGCCCTGATCCGCGGCAGCGGTATGCGCATCAACTGCGATCTCAAATCCCCCGGCATTGAGAGACAGGTTCTGGATCTGGCCCGCAGCTGTGGAACTGCGGAGCAGCTGATCCTCTCCGGCACTGTCTCAACAGCGGCCCTGGACGACCCCGAGATCCGGTGTCGGACCTTCTGGAACATTGAAGAAGCTATGCCCTCCATGGTCCAGCGATATCTGAACGAGCAATATCCCACGTCGCAGGAGCTTCTGGAGGCGCTGGAACAATGCAAAAAGTACGAAGTCCCGGTCGTCAACATCTATTATGAGCTGTGTACGCCGGAATTTCTGGCAGCCTGCCAACAGGCCAGACTGGGCGTCTCCGCCTGGACTGTGAACGACGAAAGCTGGGCTCAGACTCTTCTGGACGCTGAAATCTTCAATGTGACCACGCGGCGCCCACTCATGGTCCGCGCTCTGCGGGAACGCCGCGGGACATAAGGCGCCCACGTGCGGTCTCCGGGACAGCAAATTTCCGGACGCTTGCCTTTTCTCCAACTGTCTGAAAAGCTCCGCAGATTCCGGAAGGCAGCTCGTTCTGGTAGTACTGATGAATCAAATCAAAGGATGGGATGAACGTGTTTAAGTATTGTAACCCCAAGCGCTTCTACTATGCCGTCGGGCGAAAGAAATTCTTTGAATTTATCCTGCTGGCAGTCTTTATTCTGTTTTTCTACGGACCGCTGATGTACATGTGTATCATGGCTTTCGGTAATGTCCATGAGGTGCCCAATGTGCTCCCCCAGGAGTGGGGCTTCAAGTGGTGGAATTTCGTGTTTGCGCAAAAGAGCCTTGTCTCCTCGATTTTCCAATCCCTGCTGATCGCAGTCATCACCACGGTCTGCTCCATGGTACTCTGCATCCCCGCAGCGTACGCACTGGCCCGCTTTAAGTTCCCCGGCAGAAAGCTGTTCATGCTCTCCTTTTTGCTGACCAACGCCTTCCCCAAGCTGGGTATCTACACCTCCATCGGCGTTCTCTTCTATAAATACGGTCTGATGGGCACCCTTCCCGGCGTTGTCATTATTCACATGATTAACTCCATGATGTTCATGGTCTGGCTGCCGTGCAGTGCCTTCCAGTCGGTTCATAAGCAGCAGGAGGAGGCGGCCCGCGATGTGGGTGCCGGCCCGATCCGCACTTTCTTCCAAGTCTCCTTCCCCATGGCTATGCCCGGCATCGTCGTCGCCACCCTTTACACCTTCCTGGGCTCCATGGAAGAGGCACAGGGCACGCTGCTGGTCGGCCTTGCTAAGATCAAGACCATGCCTGTTGAAATGTTTGGCATCATTCTGGACTACCCCGGTCAGGCCGGCGCCGTGTTTGCGATCCTGCTGATGATCCCCGCCGCTGTCATGATCTTTGCGATGAGAAAGTACATTGGACCCGAGGCAATTGCCGGTGGCTTTAAGATGAAGTAAGAGTGAGGGATTCAAACTATGGCTGAACGTAATGTAAAACTGGAAATTCGGGATATGACCAAGCGCTATAACAGCAATGACGGCGTTGAGCATATCAATTTAAAAATCTATGAGAAGGAGATTGTGACAATGCTGGGCCCTTCCGGCTGCGGCAAGTCCACCATCCTGCGTACCATTGGCGGTTTCCTGGATGTCACCTCTGGTGATATTTTGATTGACAATCAGTCTATCATCAACCTCCCGCCGGAAAAGCGGCCCACCGCAATGGTGTTCCAGAGCTACAATCTCTGGACCCACATGACGGTATACGAAAATCTGGCCTTCGGTCTGAAGCTGCGGAAAATGCCCAAGGAGCAGATTAAAAAGGAGATCGACAAGCATCTGGCTCTGGTCTCCATGCAGGGCTTTGAAAAGAAGTATCCTGCACAGCTCTCCGGCGGTCAGCAGCAGCGCATTGCCATTGCGCGCTCCCTGCTGCTCAAGCCCTCCGTCCTGCTGCTGGATGAGCCCTTCTCCGCTCTGGATGCCAAGATCCGTCAGCAGATGCGTGAAGAGCTGAAAAAAATCCAGGCCGAGCTTGGCATCACGGTCGTGTTCGTCACCCACGATCAGGAGGAGGCCATGGCCCTCTCCCACCGTATTGTGGTGATGAATAAGGGAAAGTTCGAGCAGGTCGGCACCCCCACAGAGATCTATGACAATCCCAAGACGAAATATGTGGCATCCTTCATCGGCGAGATGAATTTCATTGAAAACGGGAATCAAACCATTGCCGTTCGCCCCGAGGATGTCGAAATTACCAGTGAGTCCGCGGATATCCAGGGCACCATCCGCACCATCATGGTTCTCGGACACTATGTGGAGATCAACGTCCAGTGCGGGCCGATCGTCGTCAAGTGTTTCGTGGATCGTGAGGTGGCAGAGCAATATGCCACTGGTGACTCCGTTCATCTCAGATTCCTCAAAAAGCACATTTTTTAAAAAGCACAAAAGAAGAAAGGAAGCAATCAATCATGAAAATGAAGCGAATCCTTGCAACAGCTCTGGCCCTGGCCATGTCCCTGTCTCTGGTGGCATGCGGCGGGAACGGAGACTCCCCCGTTGAGAATCAGGACGGCAAGAGCACGGTTCATCTGTGGGCATCCGGCTCCGACAACGTTCGTCAGATCTTTGAGGTTCTGACCCAGGACTTCAACACCAATTCCAAGTACAAAGACCAGTATGAGGTTGAACTGAATTTCATGCTTTCTGGTACCGGCGGACAGGCTCTGCCCGATATGCTGGCTGCCGCTTACAAGGCTGACCAGAAGAACACCGACTATGACCTGGTGGACCTGGGCGGCGATGATTTGTCCAAAGTGATGTCCCTCATCGGTGAGGAGGCTTTCATGAAGCTGGACAAAACGAAGATCCCCAACTCCAGCAAGGTGGCGGCTGAATCCGCTGTTGCCCCCGATTACACCCAGCCCTACCGCGGTACCACTGTCATTCTCGCCTACAACTCCAAAGCGGTTGACAAGGTTCCCACCACCACTGAGGAGCTGTATCAGTGGATTAAGGATCATCCCGGTCGCTTCTCCTATAACACCCCCGGCACCGGCGGCGCTGGCGACTCCTTCGTCTATACCACGATTTACAACCAGATCGACGACCCCGCTGCCATGGTCTCCAACGATCCTGTCTGGATGGAGCAGTGGGACAAGGGCTTCGAGATTCTGAAGGAACTGCATCCCTATATGTATCAGTCCGGCGGCTCTGTCGTCTACCCCAACAAGAACCAGGGTGCTCTGGATCTGCTGGCACAGGGCGAGATTGATATGTGCCCCATGTGGGCTGACATGCTGCTGAGCCAGCGTGCCGCAGGCACTGTTCCCGAGCACATTAAGCTCGCCACCATCAATCCCTCCTTCACTGGCAGCGTCCAGTCCATGACCATCCCCACCTTTGGTTCCAACCCTGAGGGTGCCTACGCCTTCATGGACTACATCCTGAGTGACACCGCCCAGGAGCTGATGGTCAAGCAGATGGCAGCCATTCCTCTGGTGGATGTAAGCAACATGGATATGACTGGCTTCGAAGATCTAAAGGATCTGGATGTATCCAACTTCCGCATTCTCTCCATCGGCGAGCTGGTTACCAGCTTCAACGAGCGCTGGGATAACGAAATCGGTACGCTCGGCTAATCCCATCATTACTGTATCCGAGGTGTGATAAATGAGTAAATTGTGTAAAGAACGGCTGACTGCATATGGACTGGTCCTGCCATCTTTTCTGGTGGTTATGCTGGTTGTCGCCTGGCCGATCCTGTCGGCTGTTAAATTGAGTTTTACAAACCCGGATACAGGTGGCTTCACGCTTGACAACTACAAGTATTTCTTCCAGACCCCCAAGGAGCTGACCAATATTCTCTTCACGCTCTTTGTTGTGGTGGTTACAGTGGTCCTGGCCATTGTCCTGGCCTATATGCTGGCACTCTATCTGCGATTTGTAAAGTCCAGGATTTCCCGTCTGATCGGCAACCTGTACCTGCTTCCCAGATTCATCCCCGGCATGGTGGCCGTCTACGCCATGATCACCGTGATCCGCGACTCCGGTCTGCTCAACCGCATTTCTCAGCTGTTTGGATATGATTTCAAGCCTGGCATGATGTATCACGCCAGCGGTATGATCACCATGAACCTCTGGTTCAACATTCCCTTCGCCGCTCTGATGATCACTGCGGGTCTGGGAGCTATCCCGGACTCCATCATTGAGAGTGCACGGGATGTGGGTGCCAGCAAGCTGCGTGTTTTCCGCAGTATGATCCTGCCCCTGTCCATGAAGGATGTTGTCATTGCCGCCACCTTTGTATTCATGTCCAATGTGGGTTCCTTCACAACTCCCTACCTGATGGGCGGAAACCACCCCAAGATGCTGGGCATTGTGTTGTTTGATCAATTTAATAAGTACCTGCGCTACGAGCGCGCTGCAGCAATGTCATTTATCATCTTCCTGATCTGTTCTGTCTCCGCAGGCGTGTATATCTATACAAATCTGAAAGAGAAAGATTGGGAGAAGAACTGACGAAATTTTGAAAACAGGGAGAAGAAAGGTGCACTTTCTTCTCCCTGTTTTGTGAAGGAACCAATTACTATGAAAAAACTGCTTCATCAGGATCTTGTGTTCTCCGTAGAGGATGTGCGTAAAAATATTCTCCTCCCCTTTCAGGTGGATCAGGCGTATGATTCTCTGGTCATTCATTTCCACTACGGCCCCAAATACATTCGGGACAAAGAAATTATCATGCCCCAGATTCAGGCCTGTGTCAAAAAATACTTCCCGGCCGGTTATGAGCTGACCGAGGAGGATATGAAGGAATACACCCAGCTTCTGAATTTTGTCACACTCTCTCTGGACAAGGAGGGCGAATATGTGGGCTGCGCCCACCGGCATCCGCCGGAACAGACCATCATCATTTCCTCCCGCGGGTCCTCCTATGGCTTCGCCCCCCAGACAGTGACCCCCGGAGCGTGGCGAATCGTACTCCACGTTCAGGCCGTTGTGGTAGGAACGGTGGATTTCACCCTGGATGCTTACGGATTAGAAGAAGGAGAGAGCATTGATGCAATACCTGCCCTTTGAACTGCACTGCCACACCCAGCACAGTGATGGCACCTTCACAGTGCCGCAGCTGCTGGAGAGCGTGGCCGCCTACGGCTACACAGGCATGGCCCTGACCGATCACAACGCTGTTACAGGCTATCTGGAAATTACGGAGGAGCTGCAAAAGCGGACCTGCCTGGCCATTCCCGGCATTGAATGGACCACCTTTTTCGGTCACATGCTGGTGCTGGGCGGCAACCGGTTCGTCGACTGGCGCTTTGTCACCCCTGACACCATCGACGAGGCTCTGGCAGAGATTCAAAGCATCGGCGGCGTGGTGGGCGTAGCCCATCCCTGTGAAGTGGGCTCTCCCCTCATGTGCGGCTGCAACTGGGAGTTTCGGGTCACCCGCTGGGATCTGGTAAACTACGTGGAAGTCTGGTCCGAGCCCGATCCCCACACCCGTGCGAAAAATATTCTGGCCCTTCCCTGGTACGACAATCTGCTCAATCAGGGACACCATCTGGCCCTCTCCGCTGGCCGGGACTGGCACGGTCCGGACAAACCCGGCAAAGTGCCCTTGCTGACCGCCACCTATTTAGGGATTGACGGTGCTCCCTCCATCTCCAGCGCTCTGGACGCTCTGCGTGCCGGACGCACCTATGTCACCCTGGGCCCCACGCTGGATATCCAGCTGCACCAGGGTGGAGCCTGCTTCGGTCTGGGCGACACCGTACACGCCGGGGAGGCGGAGCTGACGGTTCAAATCGCAGAAACCGAGCGGCGGGAGCTTTGGAGCCGCCATCAGATCCACATTGACCGTGTGCGCCTGACCGCAAACGGCGCTCCCCTCCAGGAGGTGCCCTACACCGGCGAGCCGGTGACCTTCCGGGAGATCCTCTCCCCCGGCTGGCTGCGGGTGGAGCTGTTGGGCAGCTACACCGGCGCATCAGAACAGAGGCTGGCAATTACCAGCCCCATCTACGCAGACATTTAACAAAGGAGAATCCATTTACCATGAAATTGACTGTGATTGGCGGTGGCGGTGTCCGCTCCATGTTCCTGGCAAAGAGTATCGCCCAGAAGGCCGCAGAGCTTCACATCACCGAGCTGGTCTTTATGGACAACGATGCGGAGAAGCTCCGCATCTACGGCGGACTGGCCGCCCACGTCTCCCGGATGCTCAACGCATCCCTGAAATTCCGCCTGACCACCGACGCGGTAGACGCCGTGAAGGATGCGGACTACATCATTACCACCATCCGTGTGGGCGGTGACCATATGCGCGTCCGGGAGGAGCGCATTGCCCTTGCCAACGGTGTATTGGGGCAGGAAACTACCGGCGCCGCCGGATTGTCCTTTGCCATGCGCTCCGTGCCCGCCCTGGCGGAATACTGCGAACTGATTCGCAAGCACGCCAAGCCCTCTGTGAAGGTATTCAACTTCACCAACCCCGCCGGTGTAGTCTCTCAGACCCTGCGTGACATGGGATATGACTTCACCTACGGCATCTGCGACGCCCCCAGCGGCATGCTGCACCAGTTTGCGGACCTCTACGGGGTGGGTGCGGACCACATTGCCGGCGAGTGCTACGGCCTGAATCATCTGTCCTTCTTTCGCTCCATCAAAATTGACGGGAAGGAGATCATGCCCGAGCTGATTGAGCGGGACGATGCCTACGGCGAGACTGATATGCGCTTTTTCGGCAAGGACCTGCTGCGCCACATGGGCTGCGTGCTCAACGAGTATCTCTATTACTTCTATTACCGGGAGCAGGCTGTGTCCAATATTCTCCACGCTCCGCAGACCCGCGGTGAGGTCATTGAGGACATCAATCGCCAGATGACGGAGGAGCTGTCCCATCTGGACATTGAAAACGACTTTGAAAGCTGCCTGAAGTGCTTTGAGAAGTGGTATGGCCGCCGGGAAGATGCCTACATGGCCAATGAGACTGGCATCCGCCGCAACAAAGCCTGGCACTTTGATGTGTTCTCCCCCGATGCCGGCGGTTACGCAGGTGTGGCCCTGCGGTTTATCGACATTGTGGAATCCGGGAAGGAAGGCAGCATGATCCTCTGTGCGCCCAACCGGGGGGCCATTCCCGGTCTGAAGGACGACGACATTGTAGAGATCACCTGCGACATCACCCGAGACGGCTGCAAGCCCCATCCGGTGCCCGATGCGGATGAGCGGACCCTGGAGCTGATCCGGCGGGTAAAGGCCTATGAGCGTCTGGCCTCCAAGGCCATCCGTGAGAAGAGCCGAGCAGCCGCCATTGACTGCCTGACACTCCATCCCCTGGTTAACTCCTACTCCCTGGCTGTGAAGCTGGTGGATTCCTATATTGCTTTAAATGCGGGGTACAGCGATGGCTGGAAATAACAAGGGCTTTGTTGCCGGCGCAGGCAGCGTCAATGTGGATCTGATCTTCTCCGGCCTGCCCCGGGTGCCGGAGGAAGGCCGCGAGCTGTTTGCCCAGGAATTTTCCCTGCAAATGGGCGGCGGCATGCCTGCCACACTGCTCAATCTGGGTCGGCTTGGGGTTCCCATCCGCATGCAGACCTGCCTGGGAGACGATCTCTTCTCCCGCTTTGCCCGCGAGCAGTTTCAGGCGGTGGGCGCAGAGCCCTTCAACCTCACACCAAACACCGGCAAGATTCCGCTGAATGTCACCGCCGTAATGCTCACACCCCGGGACCGCACCTTTGTCTCTTACTCGGACGAACTGACTATCACGGACGATATGCGCCAGCAACTTCTCGAGCAATCCCGGGGAGCCCGCATCTGTGCCATGGACCCTCGGTTTCCGGAGGTCTATGAGCAGCTGCACAAGGAGGGCACCCTCCTGACCCTGGACACCGGCTGGGATGATAACCTTTGCATTGAGAACTACCGTCCCCTGCTGGAGCTGGCGGATTACTATGTTCCCAATCAGCAGGAGGCCATGAAAATCACCGGCACCGACTCCCCGGAGGCGGCGGCTTGCGTGTTGGAGGACTTCTTCCCCCAGGTCGTGGTCAAGCTGGACAGCGCCGGCTGCTTGATCCGTGAAAACGGCGTGCAGCAGGTCATCCCCGTGATTCCGGAATATATACATCGGGACTCCACCGGTGCTGGAGACGCCTTCCTGGCGGGCTTCCTCTACGGCCTGTACCACCGCCGCTCCCTGGCTGAATGCGTGCTCTACGGCAATATCACCGGTGGAAAATGTGTGACTGCCGTTGGCTGCCTCACCGCCTTCTGCACCGAAGAGGAGTTGTTGGAAAAGGCACAGCGCTATCAGTCCCTGTTGTCCTGACCAAGCCTCCCCATACGTACGTTTTTTCATTGGAAAGTCGTACCGCTCACGTAAAATCTCCCGCTGTGTAAACTAATGGCGGAAGATATGTCCTAGAGAAAATGAGGTTTCATTATGGATTTTTCTATCATCCAGGCACAGCGCAAGGCCCCCACGCTGGAGGGGGTACACCGTGCTCTATTCATCCAGCCCCATCCTGACGACAATGAAATCGCCGCTGGCGGCACCATGGCCCGCCTGATTCATCAGGGGGCTGAGGTCTTTGTCATCACAGTCACCGACGACCGCTTCTGTGATGGTGCCGCCGACGGCAAAGAGACAATCCGCCAGCGGGAAGAATTGAACGCCTGTGAAGTGCTGGGTGCAAAACATGTGGCCTTCCTGGGCTTTGCAGATAAGACGACTGCCTCCGTCCATGAGATTTCCATGGCCCTGGTGCCCTATATCCGGGAGCTGCGTCCCGATGCCGTGTTCAGCTGCGATCCCACCCTCGAAAACGAGTGCCACAGTGACCACATCAAGGTTGGCTACGCAGTTCGTTTCGCTGTCATGGACGCTTCCTGTGATTTCTATCCCCCCAGAGAGGATGGCAAGCGGTACAACAACACCTGGCACACCCCCATTCTGGGTCAATACTATACGGACAAAGCCAACACTGACATCAACATTGCCGACTTTTACGAGAAGAAGTGCGCCGCCATTGCCTGCCACCAGTCCCAGGGTATTGACGAGCTGATGGAAGCCATTGCGCTCAATGACCTGACCAACGAAGAGCACACGAAGTTTGAGCGCATGAAGCTGCTGCGCAATTGCCATCTCCACTGCTACACACCTTCTGTGGAATGAGTGAACAGGCGGTTCGCTCCGACCCACGGTTCCAGTCGAAATAGCAGGTCTCCCATACACAAAAAAGCGGAGCGCATCGCAAATATGCGATGCGCTCCGCACTCATCGGCGACAGCTTGCCAAGCAGAGCACCAAATCAGCGCAGTCCCGCAGCCTTTAAATGGGCAGCCACCCGGTCGGGATGGTTGGAGATAATGCCATCCACCTCACTGCGGATCATCCAGTCGATGTCCGCATCCTCATTAACCGTCCAGGTGTTGATCTGGCAGCCGTGTGCCTTCAGATCCGCCAGTTCTGGCTCGGTCAGCATTTTAAAATGCGGATGATATGCCTCCACGCCGTGATCGCGCACATAGGCGCCTGCATCCAGGATCCAGGTCTCAGACAGGAACCCGCACATCAGAGAAGGGTCAATGGCCTTCATCCGCATCACGGAGTGATGGTTGAACGAGGAAATGCACACCTTCTGCTCCATGTGATACTCCCGGATTAGATCATACACTGCCTGCTCAATGCCGGGATACTCCCAGACGCCGGTTTTCAGCTCAATGTTGGAGAGAATATCCCGGTCCTGCACCAGTTCAAAATACTCCCGCAGGGTCGGGATTCTCTGAAACTCCACCAGCCCCTTGAACTTATAGGAGAAATCCACCTGACAAAGTTTTTCGTATGTCATATCCTTCACCCAGCCGGTCTGGCCGGAAGTGCGGTCGATGGTCTCATCGTGGATGATGACCACCTGGCCATCACGCGTCAAATGCACATCAAACTCCATTCCCTCACAGCCAGCTTCCAGCGCCTTTTCAAATGCCAGCATGGTGTTTTCCGGATAGCTGCCGCTAAACCCTCTGTGTGCATAGTTTCTGCATTTCATATCGCTCTCACCTTATCTCTCATGTCCTTAAACGTCCCACGCATTCTGGTTCTGATGCAGAAAAGCCAGGCACAGCAAAATCACCTCCTGCATATAGAGGCTCTTCCGCTGCCCTGGCTCTCATTCTCTCCAGCAACGCTCTCACTTTACCTTTACAGTACCACTTCTCCGCACCAGAATGCAAGGGGAATTCATGCTTCCCATACGTCTTGCACATAATACACAATTTTCTCCGGCTATTTTAGCGCATCTGCTTAAAGTCCGACTTTCCCTGGTCTGTATATGTTCATTCATACTGCACTATGCTATAATCAAATCCGCGGAGGATGCTGCGCATGACTCCGAGAGCTATTTCGTAACCCAGGAGGAATTTTTCATGCTTGAAAAGCAACCATCCGCAGAATTTCTTCAGCTGCTGCAGGACTCGCCTGTCATTGCCGCCGTAAAAAACGACGACGGACTCCGGCGGGCCCTGGACTCCAACTGCACCGTCATTTTTATTTTGTACGGCACGATTCTCAATCTTTCGGAATTGGTCAGTCAGGTCAAGGGGGCTGGTAAAATGGCCTTTGTCCATGTAGACCTGATTGACGGCCTGACCACCAGAGATATTGCTGCTGACTACCTGGCCCACAACACCCAAGCCGACGGACTCATCTCCACTCGCCCTAATCTGATCCGGCGGGCCAAGGAGCTGAACCTCATTGCGATCCAGCGCTTTTTCCTCATTGACTCTCTCGCCTTTGAGAGTGTCCTCCACCAGAGTTCCAATGCCGATGCCATCGACATTCTGCCCGCCACCATGCCCCGGGTCATCAGCCGCCTGTCTTCACTGATCAAGGCACCACTCATCGCCAGCGGCCTGCTGATGGACAAAAAGGACATCCTCAACGGGCTCTCCGCCGGAGCTATGGCGGTGTCCACCACCTGTGAGGACCTCTGGTTCGTATAATCTCACAAAAGGCTTGCTTTTTCCCCCCTCCTGTGGTATATTGCACTCGATAAGGGAATCCCCCACAAAACCGAATATCTGCTAGAGATTTGAGCCAAAGCATACAAGACCGTTTTCGTACGGTCTTATTTGCTTTGGCTCTTTTTTTGCAGATAGGAAAGGAAGTTTCTATGTTTGATGTCACCATCATCGGCTGTGGTGTGATTGGTGCATCCCTGGCATACAAACTCTCTCGCTACGATCTGAATGTGCTGATTCTGGAGCGGGAAAACGACGTTGCCATGGGTACGACCAAAGCCAACAGTGCCATTGTCCACGCCGGCTACGATCCAGCTGCCGGTACGCTCATGGCCAAACTGAATGTGGATGGTTCTGCCCAGATGGAGGCGCTTTGCCAAACGCTGGATGTTGCATACAAGCGGATCGGTTCCCTGGTTCTCGCCTTCAATGACCAGGAGCAGCAGACGCTGCACCAGCTCTGCCGCAATGGCATCGCCAACCATGTGCCCGGTCTGCAGCTGCTCTCCGGTGAGGAAGTCAAAGCCCTGGAGCCCAACCTGGCCGACAACGTCTGTGCCGCGCTGCTGGCACCTACCGCCGCCATCGTAGACCCTTGGGGCCTGTGCCTGGCAGAAGCCGAGGTGAGCGTCCGCAACGGTGTGGAACTGCGGCTCAACAGCGGTGTGACGGGGATCGACGATCTGGGTGATCACATCCTGGTGCACACAGTTTCTGGCAGCTATCAGACCCGCTACCTGGTCAACTGCTCCGGTACCCATGGCCATGAGATCAGCGCCATGGTGGGTCCTGCCGAGTGGCAGGCCACACCCTCCAGGGGAGAATACTATCTGCTGGATAAGACAAGTGGCAGTCTGGTGCAGCATGTGATCTTTCAGTGCCCCAGCGATGTGGGCAAGGGTGTTTTGCTCTCTCCCACCGTCCATGGAAATCTGATTGTCGGCCCCAACGCCGAGCCAGTGGAGGACATGGACAACTGCGCCACCACGCTGGCTGGTCTGGACGAGGTGGCAGCTTCCAGTCGCAAGAGTGTTCCCGCAGTGGACCTGCGTCAGTCTATCCGCAACTTCTCCGGTGTCCGGGCCGTGACCTCCGAATCGGACTTTATTATCCGCCCCTCCGCCCATGCGCCCCATCTGCTCCACGTCTGCGGCATCAAGTCCCCCGGCCTCTCCGCCGCCCCCGCCATTGCTGACTACGCCATTGACCAGCTGCAAACCATAGGACTGGAGCTGCGGGAGAAGCCGTCCTGGGACGGCTCCCGGAAGCAGATCCGTTTTCGGGGCCTCAGCCAGGCGGAAAAGGCTGCCGTCATCGCACGGGACCCCCAGTATGGCCGGGTAATCTGCCGCTGCGAGACCATCACAGAAGGCGAGATCGTGGCCGCTATCCACTCCCCGATTCCCCCCTGCTCCATAGATGGCATCAAGCGCCGCGCGGGAGCCGGTATGGGCCGCTGCCAGGGCGGATTCTGCGGTCCCCGGGTGCTGGAAATTCTGGCCAGAGAGATGCACAAAGACTCCATGGATATTTTGCAGGACGGCAGAGGCACCCAGCTGCTGCTGGGCCGTACCAAAGGAGGTGCCAACGCATGAACTATGATATCGTGATCATTGGAGGTGGCCCTGCTGGTCTTGCTGCCGCCAACGCTGCCTGGGAGGACGGCTGCCGCTCCATCTGCATTGTAGAGCGAGACAAGGAACTGGGCGGCATTCTGAACCAGTGCATCCACAACGGCTTCGGCCTTCATTATTTCAAAGAGGAACTGACAGGCCCTGAGTATGCAGGGCGCTTTATCGAAAAACTCTCCGCCACAGGCGTGGACGTTCGTTTGGACGCCATGGTTCTGGAAATGACGGAAGAGAAGGAGGTCCACATCGTCTCCTCCGCCGGTGGCTACGAGGTGCTTCAGGCCAAAGCCGTGGTGCTGGCCATGGGCTGCCGGGAGCGCACTCGCGGCGCCATTGCCATCCCAGGCACCCGTCCGGCAGGTGTCTTTACCGCCGGCACTGCCCAGCGCTACCTGAACATTGAGGGCTATATGGTGGGCAAGCGCGTGGTGATCCTGGGCTCCGGCGACATCGGTCTCATCATGGCACGCCGCATGACTCTGGAGGGGGCCAAGGTGCTTGCCTGTGTGGAGGTAATGCCTTACTCCGGCGGCCTGACCCGTAACATTGTCCAGTGTCTCAATGACTTTGACATCCCCCTCTACCTCTCCCACACCATCACCGACATCCAGGGCAATGGTCGAGTGGAGCGTGTGGTGGTCTCTGAGGTTGGTGCGGACCGTCGGCCCATTCCTGGTACTGAAATGACCTTTGACTGCGACACTGTGCTGCTGTCTGTAGGGCTGATTCCAGAAAATGAGCTCTCCCGCGCGGCCGGGCTGGAGATGGATGCCCACACCAACGGCCCTGTGGTCTATGAAAACATGGAGACCTCCCTTGCCGGCGTGTTCGCCTGTGGAAATGTGCTCCATGTCCATGATCTTGTGGACTTCGTCACGGACGAGTCCGCACGGGCCGGTCGGGCCGCCGCAGCTTACTGCGCAGGGGCCGCTCACCCGGGCAGCCGAACTCTGGCGGTCAGCGCCGGCAATCTGGTGGGGTATACCGTTCCGCAGCGGATCCATATGGATGCGGACTTCAAGACCGCCACCGTGTTTTTCCGTGTCCGTGCCATCTGTGGCAAAAGCCGCATTGTGGTACAGGACGAAACCGGTGCACAGCTGGCCTCTTTCCCCCGGGAACGACTGGCACCGGGGGAAATGGAGAACATCCGTCTGCCCAAATCTATCCTGGACGGAGCCGTCGGCTCTGTCAGTGTCATCATCGAGGAGGACGCGACATGACAAATCTGATTTGCATCACCTGTCCAAAGGGCTGTCATCTGTGTGTGGATGAGGACAATGGCTACACCGTTACCGGTCACAGCTGCCCCCGCGGCGAGGCCTATGGAAAAAGCGAGCTGCTCCACCCTGTCCGCACCGTGACCTCCACGATCAAGATTAGAAATGCCTCCATCCCCCGCCTCCCTGTCAAAACGGATCGCCCTCTCCCCAAGGAAAAGCTGTTCCAGTGCATGGATCTTCTGGACGCACTGAATGCAGTGGCCCCCGTCCATGTGGGCGATATTCTTGCCTCCCGGATTCTGGATACCGATGTGAATATCGTCGCCACCAAAACGCTGCTTTGACACACTCCGCCTGTCGCAGCTGATTCTGGAGGGGAATACCGAACTTGCCGCTCAGCGCGCCAAACAGAAAGAATCATGAACCATGGCAAAATTACCCCTGCTGAACCAATACAGAAGCCGAATCACCTTTTTACCGACACATATTTCTGCTTTGGGGTCTATTGGGTATGGTGGGACGAATGGGATCCAATTCCACCAAAGGATCTAACTTTTTTCTTGCGAAAATTGCTAATTCAAGCGGCGGAGCGGTTTATATTATCATTCAGACAGATTTTTCATAGAGCGTTTATTCACCCTGTTCCAATGGGTGGATAGACGCTCTTTTTGTACTGAATCACGCAATATGATGCTTGTTATTCAATATTTGGTATGCTGTTTAAAATGGAAGTGCTCTCCTTGCAAACCAGGCACATGCAGGCATTGAAATGATACACAACCCGAACCTGCTCTGTCCAATTCTCCGCTGTCTGAAAAGCGGGCGATGCCACGGGGAAGGAATACAGGTATATTCTCATTCATGTAACCATCTCTCTTATTGGAGTACCCATTGCTGCCCGTCCGGAAGCTCCCAGTTTGTGCCCGGAAGCACTTCCAAAACTTCTCCTGTAGGATAACCACGGATCACCATCTCGTCCCAGTATTCCGGGTCGTGGTCTGCATCTTCATTCCAGCGGCTGAAATACAGCCGGTCGTCCTCCCGGAAGCAGAAGCTCTCCCGGATGCCTATCCGCAGATCCACCCGTTCCGGCCAGATGATCTGAAAGTGATCTGCACAGCTCCGGGTCAGCATCAACGGCTCTGTGTCCAGGCGCAGATTGTAACAGTCCTCCAGCGAAGTGCGGGGCAGTTCTGTCAGCAGTTCCACGGCCTGAGTGGTCATATCATAGCAAAAGATTCGAATCATTCCAGCAGGAAAATCTGCCAGCAGAATACAGATCCTCCCATCAGAAAAGACCGCATTGCTGAAATACCGTCCTTCTCTTGCTGGGATAGGTTCCACCACGCTCCCTTCCGGATGATGCAGAAGAATCAGTCGATTGCCGCAGATTTCGTGTCCATCCCGATACAGCTCCTCCGCTTCATAGAGATCTCCGCTGATACAGTCGATCCCATAGTACCAGCCTCCGCTGCCGGGAATTTTCACCAGATCGGTGATACCGTTTGTTTTGATAATTCTCATAAGAAACTCCTTCGATAATATCAACCCAGCCAATTGAACGGATTCAGAAGTTCCAGGAAGCAGCTCCAAAAAACATCCCAAAAAGTTTCGGCCCGATTCCCTTTTCGACCGGAAAAAATTGCCACCAGCAGTGCAGTCACAACGATTGCCGGGATGTAGATCAGTGGCACCAGAAAAATGATCCATAGAAAGTCCATTGTTACCTCCTTACTGACGGATGCGGAAGGTTCTGGGGGCAATGCGGTACACCAGCACACAGGCAATGATGCTGTAGATGAGGCAGAAACCGATGCAAAGCAGGCCGAACAGCAGCATGGGCAGTTCTACTTTGGTCAGCATATAGCAGACAAAGTAGGTCGCACCGGTGATGACTTGATAAGTCCCGCTCTTGATCTCCGTTCCGGCGTTATAGGGCTGGAGCAGATAATAAAGTGTTAGATAGTGGATGGAGAAAAACAGGCTCATGCTGAGCAGCGTTACCGGAAGTACCAGATACTCGATCCATGTTCCGCCGCCGGACATCAACAAAAGCCCATCCAGTCCCAGACTAAGGATCAGTGCAGGAACCACATTGATCTTGGTGATTTCCCGGAGCCGAATCTGAAATAGCCTCAGCACTGTCTTAGGCTGCTTATAAAAAGAGTAGGTCAGCAGACTGTGGTCACAATTGATAAACAGCGCTCTGGTAAACCCTGTCCCCCGGTTGATAAAATAAAGGACAAAGGACCAGATGGGCAGTGTATGCCGGATCACCTCCTGCACATTCGGCCGGATGCCGGGAAACAACAGCAGCGCCACCGCTCCGGCAAGGACCGATATGCCACAAACTCCGGAGATGATCCAGGTCGTGCGCCACAAGAGCTTCCGATGGCGTTTGACAAAAATCTCATTGAGGTACTCAAAGCCTTGTTTGTTTTCGGAGACAGTCCCGCCTTCAGAAATCAGATTGCGGGTATTGTTCTGTGCACTGTTGGTGATAAGTTCCGTGTTGTTAAAAAAGTTTGCCATAACCCGCTGATTGAGCTGCCTGTAGGATTGGAAACAATAAAACACGGGCAAGCTCAAAGGCACCTGAAGGATCATGAGAAGCAGCAGCGTCATAGACAGCCAGGCGGGGAATACTACGCCTGTGAGAGGCAGCCCATAGGCCAAAATCAGCAGTGCAGCAGCACTGCCCCATTGAAGCCAGGGGTGTTCCATGATGACGCACCCCCGTCGTTCAAAGGCTCGTAAGTCCTTGGCTGCAGCAAAGAGCTTGCCACCCACTACGCAGAAGGGAAATAGCAGACAAAACCACAGGGACACACCATTGCTCCAGCCAAAAAACAGGGACAGGGGCAAAAAGCCCAGAGCCGTCTTGAACATCTCCCAGCCAAACTGGATCAGGGTATAGCTTTTGACATTCATTCGCAGCAGACAGGTGGCGTAATAGCGCTGATAGCTGGGTTCTGCAAACCCTGTATGGATGATGGTGCCGATCACCGTCAGAAGCAGCAGCAGATGTAGATAAATCTGCTGGGGTGGAAGTTCCGGATAAAACCTTTGCGGCAAGTCCAACAGCAGCATAAAATAGAGTACTTTCCCGCCGAAGAGCTTCAGAATTCCCCAAATAAAGGAGAGTACCGCAGCAAAAACTTTCAGGCACCGCACCTGATAAAGCTGTTCCGGCAACAATCGTCGAAGTCCGGGTACCTGCTTGAGGCTGTAGAGAATGCTGTTGACCCGGTATGTTGTCTGGATCTCCCAAGAAATCCGAAGTGTTTTAAGCATAACTATCCCCCCGGAGAGCCTCGATGATCCGCTCCTTGAAGTCCTCCCGGTCCAGCTGAGACTTCTCCACCCGCTCCAGCTTTCCATGGCTCAGCAACACAATTTCATCGCATAGATCCAGTGCCAGGTCCAGAATGTGAGTGGAAAAGAGGGTGATGCGTCCGTCCCGCAGGCTCCGCAGCAGCTGCTTCATCTCTTCGGCCACCACCACATCCAGCGAGGTCAATGGCTCATCCAGCATAAGGAGCTTTGGCTCGGCGATAATGTTCACCAGCATCTGCATCTTGTTTTTCATGCCATGGGAGTAATCCTTCATCAGCTTGTCCCGGTCGGAGGGCTCCAGATGGACCAGTTCGAAATATTCCTCCTGGGTTTTAGGGCTTCGGATGGAGGACTTATTGATGTCGAGGAAAAATTTCAGAAACTCCCGCCCTGTGAGAAACTCCGGCACCGTGGGGGTGGAGAGCACATAGCCCAGATCCTCCGGGCGTACCTCCTGCTTTGTGCCATGTTCTTCGAAATAAAAGCTGCCGCCATCCACGGACAGGTCCCCGTTGAGGCAGTTCATCAGCGTGGTTTTTCCGGCACCGTTGCGGCCCAGCAGGCCATAAATCTTTCCTTCTTCAAAGCGGAAGCTCACATCTTTCAGCACTTCCTTGTGATCAAACGCCTTATAAAGCTGGTTAATGACAAATTGCATGATAACTCTCTCTTTCCGCGTGGTTTACAAAAGCTCCCGGAGCTTATCCAAAAATGCTTCTTCTCCAAATGTATTTATCTTGAATAGTAACGCCTGACTTCCGCCTGCGGTAATTGCCGATAGATGAATGGGGCCGTTTCCGCTTTGGAACAGCGTCACATTCATGCTGACTCGGTTTCCACCAATGTAGCTGTACCGCTCAAAGACTCGGACGGCGCATCGACTGTCCTGTTCCCGGAAATCGCTCCAGCCTTCCATGGTAGCGGATACGCTGCCATTCTTGATTCCCTCTTCAATTCGATTCAGAATTGCATCAAAATTGCCTGTCAGGGTTCGTTCCAGTTTTGCCATATCAATCAATTCCTTTCTTTGTGATCCAACAGTTCTTTACAGAATGCTCCCATTTCAAATCAGAAAACGCTCCGGTTTTCAGCTTACCTTTGGCAAGAAGAACTCCATGAGCCGCCACAGAAATCACCAATCTCTCCTCTGTTTGAAAGACGCCGAAGAAGACATCATAGGCTGTGCCCTATCAAAGCGCCTGCCTGCCTGAGATCGAAGCTCAGGGGACAACGGTCCCCGAACTTAAAATCAATATTCCTCATGCATAGCTCCGTTCCTTCCGTATGGATTTTTCATACAACGCATTTCCCGGCAGTCCGTTTTCTGCGAAGAACTGAAGTGATGAGGGCGGCGACCAAAATGCTGCCGGACAGGGCAATGGTCAGATAGCTTCCGATCCCCCGGCTCAAAATCATGGAGCTTTGCAGCAAAGATCCGGGGAAAACAGTCTTGAAGTAGTGGAGAAAGCTGCTTTCGGCAATGCCGACGCCGCCGGGGAAAGGCAGCGCGGCACAGCTGACATGCAGCGTAGACTGCAATGCAATGATCTGGAAGGGAGAGACACCGGACAGGCCCAGGGCCTTATAGACCCAGAAAGGAGCCGAGTGCATGGCAAGGATGCGGACGATGGTGATGAGGCAGTTCACCAGGCAGTAGGCCTTGTTCCGGCGGAACAGCTCTGCACTGGCCTGATACTGTGTAATGGCTGTTCCTGCACTCTCACGGAAGGAATTGGCCCTGCCCTTGGAAAAAAGAGACACCAGCCGAACAACCAGTTCTGTCAGCCGGAAGATGAACCGTTTGGAAAACATGGCAAACAGGAGCAGGAGCAACAGTCCGGTATTCAGGCCCAACCCCAGCCATAAAAGCCAAATATGGATGCCCAGCAGGCGGTGAATCAGAGATCCAAAGGACAGGTAGCCTGCGATTCCCAGCAGGGTGACAGAGAGCTGATAGCCAGCCAGGTCCATCGCCAGCGCAAGGGTGCCGTGGATCGCTGAGATGCCCTTTTTGTGCATCATATAAATTTCCATGGGCTGACCACCAGTGGCTGCGGGCGTGATGCCGCTGAAAAAATTGCCTGCGAATGTATAGAGAAGGCACTGGCAAAAAGACTGCTGTTCACCCAACAAGCCAAGATTCCGCTTGACGGTCAAAGTTTCCGCACAAAGCATCAGGCCAATCATGGCAATGCCGCACAATAAAAACTCCAACTGGCTCTCTTTGGCAAGGCGAATAACCGAATGAAAATTGGATTTTGCAAAGACTGTACGATAGGTGAAACTACCAATGAGGACGAAAAGTCCACCGTTAATCAGTATTTTCTTCAAGGAATTCAGAAATCGTTTCAAACGTATAGCCCTCCTTTTTCCAGTGGGGAATCATTTCTTTCAGTGCGCCGATGGTCCTCATCGGCGCATGGTTTTTTCCGCGCCCGTCGTGGAGACAAAGCACCGCACTGCCGCAGATCTTCGCATGAAGCTTATGACACAGGCCTTCTACAGTGGCATTCTTCGACCAGTCTCCGATGATGACCGTCCACAGAACCATTTGCAGGTGATATCGTCTGCAAAGCCAGATGCCCAGAGGGGTCACGTGTCCCCAGGGAGGGCGGTAGTAGGTCGGTTTGATGCCCAGTTCTGAAAAGATCTTCCTGCTTTTTCGAAAATCCTGCCACAACCTGTGTGGAAATTCAAGGATCTGGTTATGGTGATTCAGGGAGTGAAGCCCTACAGTATGTCCCTCTTGTTTCATTCTCTGTAAAATCTCGGGATACTTCTCAGCAGTAGAAGCCAGAATGAAAAAACTGGCGTGTATGTGGTGCTCTGCCAGCAAATCCAGCAGTTTCGGCGTGTAGCGGGGATCCATACCGTCGTCGAAGGTCAGGCACAGAGTTTTCCCGGTCCGGCAGATTTCGTGGAGGGGATTTGTGAGACGAAAGATCACAGTGGTGACGATCCCCAGGGCGAAATATCCCCCACACAGAGCGGACAGTGCAAGCAGCAGTAATTTAACCGGCATACCCCTCCATCTCCTCTTCAAACGTCCTTCGACTTTGCTCAATGTCTCGCTTCAGCCGCACCATATTTGCCTGATAGGCACGGCACAGTTGTTCATCCGCCAATAATTCTATGATTTTTTCACTGGTATCTTCTCCGTGATGGACCACCAACCCGATTTGCTTTTTTTCAATAAAAGCGGCGTTTTCCAGCTCATGCTCGTAGGCAGGGTGCATAGCGATATAAGGAGTGGTGGCATAGATGCTTTCAAAGAGGGAGATTCCTCCGGGCTTGGAGATCAGGAAGTCAGCCTGCGCCAGATAGTCGTGGATATTGTTCACAAATCCGGTGACCTGCACAAAGGGGTACCCAGTTTTCAGCTTTTGATAAAGCTGCTGATTCTTTCCGGTCACCACCGTGATTCTGATCTGGGGCACATTTCTGAGCCCCTGCAACAGCTCATCCAGCCACGGAATAATCCCCAGTCCACCGCCCATGATGAGCAAGTGTTTGATTTCATGCACGCCCGCTTTATCCGGCAGGCACCGAAATTCTTCCCTGACCGGAATTCCCCGGACACGGATTCTTTCGGGGGAAATTCCCAGCTTTCTCAGCTGATCTGCCACCTCCGTGGTGGCTACCCAATAGCTGTCTGCATGGGGATAGAGCCAACCGGCGTGGACACCCACATCCGTGATACAGACATGAACAGGGATATGCAGCTTCCCCAGCTTTCTGCCACAGCCGGACCAGGTGGTCACGATCATATCTGGGCAAATACGGTCCAGTTCTCTTTCCAGCACAGCAGCTGTCTGAGGGTTCTGATAGGCCCCTCTGCCAAATTGGTTCAAAACATTATAGAGCCAGCTGTGTCTGCAAATCACCCTGCTGAATACAGCATAGATCAGCTTTGCCTTTTGGGGATACAAAAGCTGCACAACATCGCTGACCACAACCGTATGTCCCTTGCGCTGATGCTCTTCTTCCAGGGCATTGGCCACAGAACTATGTCCGTTGCCAAAGCCGGATGTTAAAATCCACACTTTCATCCTTCGCTCCTTATGCAGCCTGATACTGACCGATTTTTCCGGTGTAAACAAATTCCGCCGATGAGACATTCAGGAAATCATGGGGCCGGACCAAAGAGGCCGGTTTATCAAACACGTTGATTTCCGCTCTTTGCAGCACTTGGGCCACAAACTGAGAGCAGAACAGCCGGTTTTCCCGCTCTATGGGGATACCCCGGTAGCAGTAAACAAGCCCCAAGAGGTTATATTTGCAAGGTGTCTGCTGATATTCTGCAATCACCTGCCGGATCTTCCTTTTCTCAGCTTGGCTGACGGGGAGCCGCAGAAGTACAATGTCCGAATTGTTGTGTGCGGCAAAGAACCCACTGCTTTTGCTCTCCACCACAAAACCGGCCACGAACATGTTCCACAGCTCCTTCCGGCCCACAGAGTAGACTGTTTCCAGGCTGTCATCCAGTGCGATGGAGCAATGATTATAAGAAACACCCAGGAGCCGCTGTATGGTCAGCCCCAGAAGCGTATTGGTTTTCGATACCATGATATAAATGAATTCCTGATTTCTTGTTTCCATAAACTTTCCTCCAAAAACCAAGGCGTGCATTTTACAGTAAAATGCACGCCTTGGTTTGCTGTATATTAAGAAAGAATAGCAGACCTGAGAGGCGGCCTTCTCAATTCTTTGCCTGAAGCAGAATAATTATCGTGCAATTATGGCCGCATGGGAAAATTACACGCATCACCGGATATTACATCGCTCATTGCATAAAAAGGAATACACCCAATGCACTGGATACAATGGAGACTGTCACCAAAATATTGGAAACGATGTACCTTTTTCCCGTTTTCCCCGCATAGCGGATCAACAGGGCAACCGCTGACATGAACCCGAAGATCCAGGAAAGCATCTGCTGCCCAATGTAGATCATCGGGATGCTGATGGCATTGACATAAGAGATAAAGAATGCCCAGCAAGCCAAAGCAAAGAAGATGGCATTTTGGATTTTTCTGTTCCAGACAAAAAATAAAAGGATTGATCCAAGGATAGATACAACAATGCAAACCACAAATAAAAGAACCAAAACGAACAGCAAATCCATGTTATTTCCCCACGCTCTTGAATTTATTTAAAGGATAGCAGCCGTCTCTAAAGAAAGATGGGAGGTAATTCTAAAGAAATCTAAACATTGACAGGGATTGTGATTGTAATTTTGAATTGATCCGCAGCATGCTGCCAATCAACGGTTCCACCATGCTGAGAAATAATACGGGTAATGGTCTGCAGGCCCAGCTGATGACTTTCTGTTTCCGGCGGTGCTTTCCGTATGTAGTTTGACTGCTCAAGCTTGAGCTGATTCTCCTGCACAGAAAGCCGCAGAATGACCGGTCTTTGTGCATCGCCATATTTTTGGATATTGGAGAGCAGGTTATCAAAGACTCTGAAAATTTCCTGGATATCAAAGGTACCTGAGAAATTGGAACAACCGGACCAGTCGGTTTCCACAGAAAAAGCTTCCGACAGAACGCTTTCCCAGTCATCCACAACTTGTTGGAGCAGCAGCTGTCCGTTTTCAAAAAATTCTGCATGGCGGACATTGTTCTCAAGAAGCCGCTCCATCAGTTCCTTCATCTGCTGCCCCTTTCGGAGCGTCAGGTTAATATACGCATCTATTTCCTCTGCGGTCCTGTTTTTCTTTGAAGCCAAAAGCTCCGAGTATGACAGCACAGAGGTGAGGGGGGTGCGGATATCGTGGGCAATGGAGCGGATAAACTCTTCTCTCTCCGCAGTCAGTGCAGCCTCCTTACGGATCAGCTCCTGTTCTGTCTGAGAAAGAAAGTTGATGCTCCGGGCCAGTTCCGTAAATTCGTTATCGCCCTCTACAGGGATCATATAATCCATGTGGTGTGTCCTCAGAGCCTGTATTCCACTGATGATCTCCTGTAAATACACAAGCTTTTGCCCCAGCAGGAAGAGAAACACGATAACAAAGAAAACAGCAGAGGCAAGCAGACAGATGCCCTGGACCCAGATCTGTACCACCTCCAAAAGATATTCATTGCCTAATTTTCCCGCATGTTCCAGATAGCGATAACAGATGGAAGAAACCGTGTGATTTAAAAATGCACACAGAAAAACGGAAATTACAATCGATACCGCAAGGAGCACCAGAATTTCCTTGGACAGTTTCTTTTTAGTCAACATAGTATCCTCTGCCCCATGCCGTTTTAATGTACTGTGGCTCTCTGGAATTGTCGCCCAATTTTTTTCTCAGGTTCTTGATGTGCATCATCACGGCACTGTCGCTGACTGCATTCTCATCCCACACAGATTGATAGATATTTTCCAGAGAAAAGATCTTCTTTCTGTGTCTGACCAGCAGAGCCAGAATTTTATATTCCGTGTAGGTAAGGCTAATTGGTTCCCCGTTCCGGGACACCGATTGGCGGTTCAGATCGATGGTTAGATCCTGGAGCTGACAGCAGTCACAATCCTGCGGGCGCACCCCTTCTTTGATGCGGCCTCTGCGCAGGATCGCTTTGACCCGCATCAGTAATTCAATATTGGAAAAAGGCTTGACCAGGTAATCATCTGCACCGACTGAAAAACCCATGACTTTGTCAGACTCACCGGAATAAGCGGTCAGGAAAAAAATGGGCGCATCAAACCGTTTTCGAATCTCTGCCCCGGCCATAAACCCATTCAGCTCAGGCATATTGACATCCAGAATATACAGATCGATGTCTTCACAGGCCTGTTCAACCGCATCTCTTCCATTGCAGGCAGTCACAACCTCGTAGCCATCACTGGTCAAAAGCAGGCAGAGGACATCACGGATCTCCTTTTCATCATCTGCCACCAAAATGCAGACCTTCTGATTTATCATTTTGTATTCACTCCTTATTATCTTACGTTGAGAGCAGTTCGTAACGCATTTTCAGCTATGCATATTGGCTGTTTATTCAGCTATATTCCTACAACAGTCTAATTTTTTCGGAACCGAGTTTCGGATATACCCGGATTTTTGTCATTGCTTTTTTGTGATTATATCATGTCAATACCAACGTGTCTTTATCTTTATATAAACGATGATACTTTTTAAAAGTTCATCTATCCAGGTAATTTTGATTGCTAGGTATATCCAACGCCACTACACTGGTCATTTACAGCGGCAGTATAGACCGCATGCGGCAGGACGCAGCCAAGGGACGGGCTGTGTGAGCCAGATCAACGACCACTTGTGTGAGGGCCGCTACTCCCCCATCTGACCAGACGGAAAGAAGGACTGTCGATATGTCTGCGCCAGCACAGAAGAAGAGTGCGAAGAAAAGTTGGCTGTGCTGATCCAGGCGAGGAACCACGAGATCGCCACTCAGCAGGAAACGATGTAACAAGCCATGCAAATACTTTTCCAATGAACGAAAAAGACGTCCGCAGTCCAAATGGACTGCGGACGCCTTTTTGAATTTGAAGTGTTCGCTGTAATCAGTCGTAGATAGCACGGCTGCCGCCGACGAACTTGGGGCGGGTACGGGCGCAGAGCAGAATGGCCTGACCCACATGATCCAGGGAGATGCGGACGGGCACGGCCACATCCCGGAGGTGCATGCCAATCAGCGTGCCGCCGATGTCCATACCAGCGTGGGCCTTGATATGCTCCACGGCGACGGGTTCCTCAAAGTTGTTCCAGGCAGTGGTGGCAAAGGAGCCGCCTGCCTTGGGCTGGGGATGGACGTTGACAATCTCATAGCCATACTTTTCGGCGCAGGCCCGCTCCAGAATCAGGGCACGGTTCAGGTGCTCACAGCACTGGGCTGCCAGAAAGATGCCCTTTTCTTTCAGGACGGGATAGATTCCGGCAAAGGCTGCCTGTGCGGCATTCAATGCGGAGGCGTGGCCAATCTGGCCGCCCATGATCTCAGAAGAAGAACAGCCCACCACCAGAATATCGCCTGATTTGAGATTGGCCACCTCCAGCAGCTCCTCCACAGCCTTGCACGCCTGCATTTCAATATCCTTCATATTCATTTCCATGAGAAAACCTCCTGTATCATCTGAGGATATAAATTCACCATCATTATACCATCATCTTTGCAGAATAGATATCCTGATTTTGCTGACCGTGTCACTGATGCGTCAGCGGTTCACCGGTGTAGTCTGAGGAAAAGCAGTATGCTTTTCCATCTTCTTTTTAGGAAGAAGTAAAAGAAAAAGTCCTTGAAACTAGCGTTTCAAGGACTTTTCTGGAGCTGCTGGGCGGATTCGAACCGCCGACCTCATCCTTACCAAGGATGCGCTCTACCGACTGAGCTACAGCAGCATAAATGGCGACCCGGAACGGGCTCGAACCGTCGACCTCTAGCGTGACAGGCTAGCGTTCTAACCAACTGAACTACCGGGCCA